>NZ_JABDWD010000010.1:0-245919 GCF_019685115.1 Rhizobium sp. NZLR11
CCGGCAAGAGCGACAATGGCGGCTCCGGCAAGAGCGACAATGGCGGCTCCGGCAAGAGCGACAATGGCGGCTCCGGCAAGAGCGACAATGGCGGCTCCGGCAAGAGCGACAATGGCGGCTCCGGCAAGAGCGACAATGGCGGCTCCGGCAACGGCTCCGGCAAGGGCGACAATGGCGGCTCCGGCAAGGGCGACAACGGCGGCTCCGGCAAGGGCGGCTCTGAATCCAAGCCGGACTAAGCTTATCCGCGCAGAAACGAAAAAGGTGAGGCCGGTCTCCGGCCTCGCCTTTTTGAGTCATCGCTTTGTATATCGATCGGTAGCAAGTACCGTGAGGGAACCAACGCGCGGATCGTTACCGCCGCTCGGCGAGCGCGAGCCTGCAGCCTTGCATATATGGGGGCAAACCGCGAATGCACTCTGCACAAGCGAAGGGTAATGAAGGATGCGCCGTGTAGCCCCCTCACCTACGCTCAGCGCATTTGAGGCTTGCGGGCATCCCTCGCTTCACGCCGCGCAGGTCTCGCACAATCCGCGGATCTCGATCGTCGTCTTCTCCGGCTTGAACTTCTGCCCGCGCACCCAGCTCATCAGCCGGTGGTCGACCTCGTGGTCGTGGAATTCCGTCACCTGGCCGCAGCTTTCGCAGATGGCGAAGGCGACGATGCCGTGGCTGTGGCAGTCGTCGCCGGGATGGGCACAGGCGACGAAGGAATTGATGCTTTCGAGCCGGTGCACGACGCCGTATTCGAGCAGTTTTTCCAGCGCCCGGTAGACTTGCAGCGGCGCGCGAAAACCGTGGTCGCGTAGCTTGTCAAGGATGGTATAGGCGCTGAGCGGCCCTTCGGCCTTTTCGAGCACATCAAAGACCAGCGACTGGTTCTTGGTGAGTTGCGGTGTCGTCATGAGCCTTGTCCTTGCATGACCGCGCGGTGCCGCCTGACGGGAAGCAGGCTGAACATGAAGAGGATCAGCGCCGCGACCACGATCGAGGGGCCCGACGGCGTGTCGTAGGTGAGCGAGCCGAACAGCCCGCCGACAACGGCCACAGCTCCGATCAGCGAGGAGAGCACCGCCATGATCTCCGGCGTCGCCGAAAAGCGCCGAGCCGCAGCCGCCGGAATGATCAGCAGCGAGGTGATGAGCATGATGCCGACGATCTTCATGGCGATGGCAATGACGACGGCCATCAGCAGCATAAAGAACAGCCGCGCGCGCTCCGGCTTCAGCCCCTCGGCCTCGGCAAGCTCGGCATTGACGGTTGCCGCGAGCAGCGGCCGCCAGAGCCAGGCCATTGCCACGAGCACGAAGAGCCCGCCACCCCAGATCAGCGCGATGTCGGTCGGGGAAACGGCGAGAATATCACCGAACAGGAAGGCGATGAGATCGATCCGCACCCAGCTCATGAAGGCGACCATGACCAGGCCGGTTGCCAGTGTGGCATGCGAGAGGATGCCGAGCAGCGCATCGGCCGACAGCGCCTGGCGCTTCTGCAGGAAGAGCAGCAGCACCGACACGAGCGCGGCGACGGCAAAGACCGCCAGCGTCAGATTGAGTTCGAAGAGCAGCGACAGCGCGACGCCGAGCAGCGCCGAATGAGCGATCGTATCACCGAAATAGGCCATGCGCCGCCAGATGATGAAGCAGCCGAGCGGCCCCGTCGTCAGCGCCAGGCCGACGCCGGCAAGGATGGCGCGCACGAAGAAATCGTCAAGCATGGCGGCCCTCCCCACTGTGAGAATGGGCATGCGAGTGCTCATGTCCATGGTGATCGTCATGATCATGAGCGTGGTCGTGCGCATGATCGTGGTCATGCGCGTGATGTCCGTCGTCGGGGTGGCAGTGATCGGTGACCGTGCCGTCGGCATGCTGCACGCGCCCATCCGGCAGGTGCGTATGGTCGTGGTGATGGCTGTAGACGGCAAGCGTCTGCGCCGCCCGGCTGCCGAACAGGCGCACATATTCCGGGCTGCGGCTGACAGCCTCCGGCGTGCCGCGGCAGCAGACATGGCCGTTGAGGCAGATGACCGTATCGGTCTCGGCCATGACGACGTGGAGATCGTGCGAGATCAGCAGGATGCCGCAGCCAGTCGCATTGCGGATCGACTTAATAAGGTCGTAGAGCGCGATCTCGCCTGAGAAATCAACCCCCTGCACCGGCTCGTCGAGCACCAGCAGATCGGGTTTGCGGGCAATCGCGCGGGCCATCAGCGCCCGCTGGAATTCGCCGCCGGAGAGATGCTGCACCTCGGCATCAAGCATATGAGCGACGCCGGCGGATTCGAGCGCCGAAAGCATGTCACGCTCCGGCAGCGGGCCGGTCAGCGTCATCAACCGGCGCACCGAAAGCGGCAGCGTCCAGTCGATTGAGAGCTTCTGCGGGACGTAGCCCACTTTGAGGCCGGCCTTGCGCTCCACCCTGCCCTCATTGGGCTTCAACACGCCGATCGCCGCCTTGGCGCTGGTCGACTTGCCGGAGCCGTTCGGCCCGATCAGCGTGACGATCTCGCCGCGCGACACGGAAAATTCGACGCCGCGCACCAGCCAGCGGCCGTTGCGAAGGACGCCGACATTCTCAAGCGAAACCAGCGGTTCGGCCCTGATACCAGCGGGGGGCTTTGCGGGAGAGAGCATCAAATTTTCCGAAAGTGCTGTTGCGTCCTGCTATCGCACACGTTATAGCATAACGCAATTGATGTAATAACATAACAATTTGAATTCAAGCGGAGCATGCCAATGAAACGCGCCTTGGGGTCTGCCCTCAAAATGCTGGCCCTCAGAATGCCGGTTCTTGCAATCCCGGCTTTGGCAATCCCGGCTTTGGTAATCCCCGCTCTGTTCTTTGCCGGCACGATGCGTGCGGCGGATGCGCCTGTCGTCGTCACCTCGATCAAGCCGATCCATTCGCTGGTCTCGGCGATCATGCAAGGTGTGGGCGAGCCGGAACTGATCGTCGACGGCGCCGCCTCGCCGCACACCTACAATCTGAAGCCCTCGAACGCGCGGGCCTTGCAGGAAGCCAAGGTGATCTTCTGGGTTGGCCCCGGCCTCGAGGCCTTCCTCGAAAAACCGCTGCAGGCTCTGGGTTCGGATGCCAGCATCGCAGCACTCGACGACGCGCCCGGCCTCGTGAAGCTGCCGTTTCGCGAGGGCGGCGCATTCGAGCCGCATGACGACGGCGATGAACATAGCGAGGCCGAAGCCGCACATGGCGCCGAAGCCGACCATGATCACGACCACGGCGCCTTCGACACACATCTCTGGCTCGATCCGATGAACGCCAAGGCGATGGCCACCATGATCACCACGACGCTGGTCGCCGCCGATCCCGCCAATGCGCTGACCTATCAGGCCAATGCCAAGGCGCTGGACGACCGGCTGACGGCGCTGGACAAGGAGATCGCCGCCGCCGTCGCTCCCGTCAAGGACAAACCTTTCATCGTCTTCCACGACGCCTACCAATATTTCGAGCACCGCTACGGCATCCGCGTCGCCGGCTCGATCACCGTCAGCCCGGAAACCATCCCCGGCGCCGAGCGCGTCTCGGAAATCCACAGCAAGGTTGGCGAGCTTGGCGCAACTTGCGTCTTTGCCGAGCCGCAGTTCGAGCCGCGGCTCGTCGATGTCGTCATCGAGGGCACACGCGCCAAGTCAGCCGTGCTCGACCCCGAAGCCGCTACGCTGAAGGCCGGTCCTGATCTCTACTTCACCCTCATGCGCGGCATCGCCAACAGCATGAAGGACTGTCTCTCCAACGCATGACCACCATGCGGCGACGCGCGGAGAGAGCTGAGGCGGAAAGAGGCGGACAACCCCGTTCCGCTTTTTTTCGGCAATTCATAGGTAATGATATAACATTAATAATAATCTGATGAGGTCCCATGAACAACAGACTTCCCGTCACGGTGCTTTCAGGTTTTCTCGGCGCCGGCAAGACGACGCTACTCAACCATGTGCTCGCCAATCGCGAGGGTCTGCGCGTCGCCGTCATCGTCAACGACATGGGCGAAGTGAACATCGACGCTAGTCTGGTGCGCGATGGCGGCGCCAATCTCTCGCGCACGGAGGAGCAACTGGTCGAGATGACCAATGGCTGTATTTGCTGCACGCTGCGCGACGACCTGCTGAAGGAGGTACGCCAGCTCGCCGATCAGGGCCGCTTCGACTACCTGCTGATCGAATCCACGGGCGTCGCCGAGCCCCTGCCCGTCGCCACCACCTTCGAATTTCGCGACGAGAACGGCCAAAGCCTTTCGGACGTCGCAAGGCTCGATACGATGGCGACGGTCGTCGATGCCGCCAATCTGCTCGCCGACTACGCATCGGCCGATTTCCTCGCCGACCGCGGTGAAACGGCGGGCGACGGCGACGACAGGACCATCGTCGACCTGCTGGTCGAGCAGATCGAATTCGCCGATATCGTGGTGCTGAACAAGATCGGCACGGCAAGTGAGACGGAACGCGACGCCGCGCGGAAAATCATCATCGGCCTCAACCCCGATGTGAAGCTGATCGAGGCGGATTTCGGCAAGGGGTGGCGCTCAAGGAGGTGCTCGGCACCGGCCGCTTCGACATATCAAAGGCGGAGACCCATCCGCTCTGGTACAAGGAACTGCACGGTTTCCGCGACTATGTGCCGGAGACCGAAGAATACGGTATCCGCTCCTTCGTCTATCGCGAGAAGCGTCCCTTCCATCCGGCAAAATTGCAAGCCCTTCTCGACAGGACATGGCCGGGCGTGGTGCGCGCCAAAGGCTTCTTCTGGTTGGCGACGCGCCCGCATCACGTCGGCGAAATCAGCCAGGCGGGCGCGATCGTCCGCACCGGCAAGATGGGTCTGTGGTGGGCATCGGTGCCGCGCGAACAATGGCCGGACGAGCCGGGCTTCCTGCGCGCCATCAGCCCCTATCTCGACCCCGTCTGGGGCGACCGTCGCCAGGAGATCGTCTTCATCGGCGCCGACCCCATGGACGAGACCTGGATCAGAAGAGAGCTCGACGCCTGTCTCGTCGAAACCGAAGTCTTCGCGCCCGAGCGCTGGCGAAACCTGCCCGACCCTTTCGCCAGCTGGAACCGCCAGGCGGCATGAAGGCAACGGCAATCAAACCCTACCGCTGCGTCTGCACGGAGTGTTATCCGTTGCCACCGATCAAGGGGCTGCATCCGTCGGCGCATGATGAGGATGTAAAGGTCGATGCCGGAAGTCCGAAGGGGTTGCTTGGCATCATCGCCGCCGTGCGCCGGAAGAATTAGCGCAGGCGTCACCTCACCCCACCCTCATCCCTGTGCTCGTCACAGGGATCCAGCCCACCCTCATCTCTGTGCTCGCTACAGGGATCCAGAGCGCCCAAGTCCTTACCGCGCGGACGCGCGGTGGCTGGATTCCTGTGACAGGAACAGGAATGAGCAGTGGGGGAAGCGATGGCGCTCTATCGAGACAAAATACCCACTCCAGCCAGGATCTCCACATTACTCCCAAAATCTGAAAGGGCGGCCGAAGCCGCCCTCCTCATATCCACCAATCAGCGACCAGCAATAATGCTGGAGATCACACCGCTGGTGACGCCGATCAGCAGGTAGTCGTTGTCGGCCCGGACCCAGCGATAGCCGCGCGGCGGCGCAGCCAGCCGGTAGCGGCGGTAGTCGTTGACGTCGTGAAACCGGCGGCGCTCGCTGGCGTTGACGCGGTACCCCTTCTTCCAGTGCGGCCGGACGACCGTTTTCTCGACGATCACCTTCTTCTGCACGACGACAGGCGGACGGCGATAATCATCGGCGCTGGCTTGGGAGACAACCATCGGGGAGAGAAGGAAGGAAGCGGAAAGGAGAGCTGCAAAAATCTTTTTCATGTGGGGTTCCTCGTGTTGGGCACGGGAGAGAACTAGGCCCGAAAAGATGAACCGAAACTGAAATTTAAATTAAACTTTCGTAACGGAATCTGTAGCCTGTAGCTCGGCGCTTATATTTTAGATTAGCCTTATACGCCATGCCGAGCAGCCGTTTTATTCGAGACGTCGTGATCGGCGGAGTCCGAAGATCGGATTCGATTTTCGGAAGGATTGGGCGCAGATTCAAAATCATGGAGCGTTTCTCCGCGGACCCGATCAGGAGCTTTGCGCCGCCGGACCGTCGTGCGGGATCGCTCGATAACAATGGAGGAAACCTATGCCCGGCATCAGCATGCGTTACATCGTCGACGACGTCGACGCCGCGTTGGAATTCTATACGAAACATCTTGGCTTCTCGATTGCGCTTCACCCCGCGCCCTCCTTCGCCATCCTGACCAAGGACGGGTTTCGTCTGCTCGTCAGCGGCACGACGGGACCGGGCGGAGCTTCCCAGCCAATGCCCGACGGGCGAAAACCTGAACCCGGCGGATGGAATCGCATCCAGATCGAGGTCGGCGACCTGGAGGCGGAGGTCGCGACGCTGCGCCAGGCGGGCGCGCGTTTTCGCAACGAGATCGTGCAAGGCATGGGTGGCAAGCAGATCGTGCTCGATGATCCGGCCGGAAACCCGATCGAACTCTTCGAGGCGCCGAAGAGATGAACGCCACGGCATCGATCATGCGGTCGGCTGCGCCCTCTTGTGCACCGCATCGGGCAACCGCGCACATCATCTGACGCGGTGGGCCGGCATCGGCATCATCACTGGAAGAACGGCGGCTGCGCCTTGCTACATGTGTGCGAGCGTGTAGTTTCGGGCTAGCATCATTTCAGAGGTAGGGAAAACATGTCCGAATCCGCGGGCGGGCTCTTCGACTATGTCGGGATACTAGCCGTGCTACTTCTCGTCGCAGCCAATGGCTTCTTCGTCGCCGCCGAATTCGCGCTGGTCTCGGTGAGGCGCAGTCGTGTCACCGAACTTGCCGCGGCCGGCCGCATGAATGCCTCAGCCCTTCAGCGCGCCGTCGACAATCTCGACGCCAACCTCGCAGCCACCCAGCTCGGCATCACCATCTCGTCGCTGGCGCTGGGCTGGGTCGGCGAACCGGCGCTTGCCCACCTGGTCGAACCTCTGCTGTCCTGGCTGCCCGGACAATGGGCGACCACAGGTGCACATACCGTCGCCATCGTCATTGCCTTCGTCATCATCACAGCACTCCACATCGTGCTCGGCGAGCTTGCACCGAAAAGCCTGGCGCTTCAGCGCAGCGAAGCCACTTCGCTTGCCGTAGTGCGTCCGCTCGGGCTTTTCCTGGTGCTGTTCAAGCCGGCGATCTTTGCTCTGAACGGCATGGGGAACCTGGTTTTGCGGGGTGTGGGTCTTCGTGCCGGAACCGGGGAATCGTCGTTCCATTCGCCGCAGGAGCTCAAGCTGCTGGTCGCCGAAAGCCAGGAGGCCGGCCTTCTCAACCAGGTGCAGCAGCAGCTTGTCGAGCGAGTCTTCAACATCGGCGACAGGCCGATCTCCGACATCATGACCCCGCGTCTCGATATCGAATGGTTCGACGCCGATGACAGCGAGGCGGAGATCCTGAAAACCATCCGCGAATGCAGCCACGAACAATTGCTGGTCGCCCGCGGCTCGATCGACGAACCGATCGGCATGGTGTTGAAGAAGGATCTTCTCGACCAGGTTCTCGACGGCGGCAAGGTCCGGCCGATGGCGGTGATCAAGCAACCGCTGGTGCTGCACGAGGGCACCTCGGTCGTGCGTGTGCTCGACAGTTTCAAGGCCTCACCTGTCCGGCTCGCCATCGTTATCGACGAATATGGCAGCCTCGAAGGCATCGTCACCCAGACAGATCTGCTCGAAGCCATCGCCGGCGATCTGCCGGGATCCAATGAGGAGCCCGACATCGTCGTGCGGGAAGACGGATCGCTGTTGATCGATGCAATGATGCCGGCCTTCGACGCCTTCGAACGGCTGGGCCTGCGCGATCGCCCGGATGCGGATTTCCATACGCTTGCGGGCTTCGCGCTGCACCAGCTCCAGCATATCCCCGAAGCCGGCGAAACCTTCGTGTTCGACAGCTGGCGTTTCGAAGTGCTCGACATGGACGGCATGCGCATCGACAAGATGCTGGCGACGCGCATCCCCGCAGACGGGGTGGGAGCCTAAAGAATTTCGGTTTTTCTCCCACTCAGAAATGCTTAGTTTACTGATTTTTGCGCTATTCTGGACGCTACCGCTGCGGACCTTTGAAAGCGCTCTAGCTTACCGCCAGCGTCCAAAGCATTCCCGATATCGCACAGGCAAGCAACGTCGTGATGACCGATGTCTTGAACCGGAAGATCGCGATGGCGGCGGCGGCCGACAGCGCCATTGCCGCCGGCACGGCCGATTGCAGCACGGGGATATCGAGCCGCAGGCCGCCAAGGCGGACGGTCGCGACCTCGGCAAACAGCGTGTGCAGGCCAAACCAGATGGCGAGGTTGAGAATGACCCCGACCACAGCCGCCGTGATCGCCGACATCGCGCCGGCGAGCGCCACATTGCCGCGCAGTTTTTCGATGAACGGCGCGCCGAGGAAAATCCACAGGAAACAGGGCACGAACGTGACCCAGGTCGTCAAGATTGCCGCAAGCGTGGCGGCGAACATCGGATCGAGCGATCCGGGATTGCGGTAGGCGCCCATGAAGCCAACGAACTGAAGCACCATGATCAGCGGCCCCGGCGTCGTCTCGGCCATCCCCAGGCCATCCAGCATCTCGCCGGGTTTCAGCCAGCCGAAACGCTGCACGGCTTCCTGCGCGACATAGGCGAGCGCGGCATAGGCGCCGCCGAAGGTGACGACCGCCATCTTGCTGAAGAACAGACCGATCTCGGTGAAGACGTCGTGTGCCCCGAACGCTGCATAGAGGGCGGCGATGGGTAAAAGCCAGAGAGCAAGCAGAGCTGCCGACATACGCAGCGACCAGGCGAGATTGGGACGCGCATGATCAGGTATGCCGTCCCCGAGCGCAGACTCGGCATCCGAAAGCATCGAACCGCTCCCAGCCTTGTGGCCGCCACCCGGCCTGAAGGCGGCAAGCCCGAACCTGCCGCCGATGAAGCCGCTCATGCCGGCGGCAAGCACGATCAGCGGGAACGGCACGTGCAAGAAGAAGATAGCGACGAAGGCCACGGCCGCAATCAGGAGCATGACGTTGTTTCTGAGGGCGCGGCCGCCGATGCGGATGACGGCCTGCACGACGACGGCAAGCACCGCTGCCTTCAGCCCGAAAAACACACCGGCGACGATGCCGACGCTGCCATAAGCCGCGTAAATATAGCTGAGGCAGAGGATCGACAGGAATCCCGGCAGCACGAACAGCAGGCCGGCGACGAGACCGCCCAGCGTGCGGTGCATCAGCCAGCCGATATAGACGGCGAGTTGCTGCGCCTCGGGGCCGGGAAGCAGCATGCAATAATTCAGCGCATGCAGAAAACGATGCTCGCCGATCCATCGCTTCTCGTCGACAATGATCCGGTGCATGACGGCGATCTGGCCGGCCGGGCCACCGAAGCTCAAGGCGGCGACGCGCAGCCACACCTTGAAGGCTTCGCCGAACGAGACGCCGTGGTGATGCCCTTCTCCCGCATTTCTCTCCACCGTTTGGCCCGTAGGGCCATTGTCTGTCATCTCGGCCATCTCATGCCCTCTTCTTCGGCGCGGGCCAGTTGTGGGTTTCCTCGGTCGCGTCCCGGCACCAGCGGAAGAAGGCATCGTAGAGAAGCATTCCGGCCTCGAGCTGCTCCAGATCGTCGGAATACATCCTGGAGAGGCCGAGCGAAGCGGCAAGCAGGCCAGACGCCTCGGGCGCAAGATCGAACTTTGCGGTATCCGCCGCCCTGACGATCTGCGCCAGGCGCAGAAGCGGCTCGGACGCCAGGCCGAATTCCTCGACCATCACGTCGAAGGTGCAGAGCTCGCCGCGATGGCTCCAGAACACGCCTTCGATATCGAAGGGTACGGCGCCGAAGCGCTCGCCGACGGCACACACTTCGGGCGCCGGGACGAACAGGAAGACGGCGTCCGGATCAACGAAGCGCCGGATCAGCCAGGGACAGGCAATGCGGTCGATTTTCGGCCGCGCGCGCGTCACCCAGACGGTGCGTCCTTCAGCGTCGCGGGGCGGCAGCTTTTCATCAGGCACCGCCGCTCCGCCAGCGATCCAGGCTTCGAAGCCGCCTTCGAGGCTTTCGGCGTCGATCCCGCTATGGCGCAGATAGGCGGCCACACCATGGCTGAGCTTGCTGCCCTTTTGACAGACCACAACGACGGCATCGGCATCGATGCTGCCCGCCCAGGACGCGACCTCGGCATGGTCGCGCCGGATCGAGCCCGGAACCAGGCGCGGATCGAGTGCGAAGTCCGCCTCGGTGCGAACATCGATAATGCAAGGCGCCCCGGGGGTTCCGATGAGGCGGCTGAGTTTTTCGGCGGAAATTTCGAGAAATGACGGCATGACGCGTCCCTCCGTTGATCGGTACTATTGGACGCGATTCTTCAGCATGACGCCTCGTGGGGTGATCGCGACCCCATGGCAAAACCATGGGCAACAGACCCCGTCGTGTCAAGCGGACGCTTGCATAGAACAGAGACGCGCAACGTTCACGTCGGAGCGGCTGTGGGCAAGCAAGCCCACAAGCAGACGGCCCTGGCTGCCGATTCTGGCGGGCTGCGGCGCGGAAACCCCTGATAGCAACCGGTTCCCGGCACCTGCACGGAACAAAATGCCCACTTCGGCATTCTTCTTTCACCGAAAGAGGAGAAAGTACCATGACGTACGACCCCAATAATGCCAACGACCCGAACCGCCCGCTGAACCCAAATCTGGATCTGCGCACCACGCCTAGCCCGCGCACCAATAATACGTGGGTTGTCTGGGTCGCTGCATTGGCCGTTATCGCTGTCGCTGCATTCGCCTATTCGCAGTGGAGCACCCCCGGCACATCCCCTGATACAACAGCCTCCACGACGCAATCCGAGCCGGCGCCGGCCAAGCCGATCGCTCCGACTGACAACCCTGCAACGCCTGCACCGGCACCAGCACCGGCACCGGCCACGCCGGCGGCGCCTGCCCAGCAGTAACAGTTGCTCACTCGAAAGAAGTCGGCAAAGCGCCGGCTTCTTTCTGCCGTGGGCTCTTGAACATTGTGAAACAAACCCTATTTGAGGGATAATAAATTTGTCTCTGACGGCTGACCACGGATGTACTGGCAGCCGTTATCGAGACAGATCGAGGAAGGGTCGGTGCGAGTTTCGCCCGGCCTTTTTTCTTGAGCGGGTTACCGAAGAATGCATGCCGGTGATGACGCTGAAATCAGCGATTGAAATCGGAAATTATTTCGGGATTCTGTTATAGAAGGACTGGGGATCGTACACGCACTGGTAGTCGAGAAGGCAAATTTTGCCGTTGCCATCCCTTAACCTCGCCGTTTCGTACTTGTCGCCCAGATTGCACCTGGCCGGTGGATAACGAAAGCTGCGGCCACCCAAGCCCATGCGCACGAAAACGGCTTTGTCTTTGCGGATGATCTGGGAAAGCTCATCGCAACTATGATCCTTGGCATTGACTTCCACCGCCTCGACGGCGAGGGCTGCGGACGGAAACAACAGCGCAACGGCCAGCACAACGCTTTTCATGAAAACTCCTGAATATGCAGATATGAAGTTGAGGCATCGCACCGATTCATGCCTCAAAAGCTAAGGGAAGTTATAGGGCGACGCGGGATCGAAGACACAGACATAGTCGAGAATGCACTGCTTCCCACCCGCATCGCGAAAACTCGTCGTCGCGCGCTTGTCGCCCATGCTGCATTGCGCTGGCGGATAGCGGAAGCTGCGGCCACCGAAGCCGACGCGGACAAAGACCTTTTTATTCTGACGGATAATCTGCGCAAGCTCGCTGCAGCTATGCTCGCTTGCCTTGACCTCCTTCGCCCCAGCGGCAAAGGCCGGCAACGGCAGCAACAACGCAATGGCTAGAATGACGCTTCTCATGAACCCCTCCCACTTATGAGAGAGCAAATAGGGCGCTGAGATCGACGCTGCCAGACCTGCGGACAGCCCGACCATGCCGCCCAGTCCGGAACAGTCTCCGGCAGGCCGGAAAATCCGGCCTGAATTCAAATAATTCAATATTATCAAGAGATTTTGGTGGGTGATGTAGGGCTCGAACCTACGACCCGCTGATTAAGAGTCAGCTGCTCTACCAACTGAGCTAATCACCCGTTCGCGCTTGGTTGCGCGGTGTGACGGGGCGTATAAACAGGATCGGCAGGCTTGTCCAGCACATCGGCGAATTTTCTTTGGTTAATCGCGAAGATTTTTCGGCATGGCTGCAATGCAGCGCGCAACCCCGACCATCGGAACCGATTTTCGGCAAGGATTATGCGCAGATTCAAAGCGATAAGGCGTTCTTAGCTATCGGACGCGCGGCGCTCTGATGAAATCAAAGGTCGAGCGTGCCGCTGGCCAGTCGCACCGCCTGGCCGCCGATCCGCGCATTGGAAATCGCCCCGCCGTCGACATCGATATGCAGGTGGATGAAGGATGGCCGACCCATCTCGACGCCCTGCTCGATCATGATCGGGTGATGCCCGTCCGTCAGCCGGTCGAAATGGTGGATGGCACCGGAGAGTGCTGCCGCCGCCGAGCCGGTGGCCGGGTCTTCGACGATCCCCATGCCGCTTGCGAACATGCGCGCATGGAACTTCGCCACGTGGTTGACGCCGCCGCGGCAATACACATAGGCCGAGGCAAGCGCACCGTCGACGAAGGGCACGATCTTTTCCCAGAGCTGCGGATCGAATTCCACCCGCTGCGCGGCTCCGACATCGTGCACCGGGATGAGCAGGAAGGGAACGCCGGCGCTCCAGACCGAGGGCACGTGATTTTCGAAGCCGATCTCGGTCACCTTCAGCGACAGCGCATCGGCCATGCCGAGCTTGTCGAGCGGCATGATGGCCGGCTGCGATTTACGCGGCAGGTCGAATTCCGCAAAACTCGCCTCGCCTTCCCGCAGCCGCACGGCGCAGCGCACCGGCCCGACATTTTCCTCAAGCACCGTAACGAGATCGAGCGTCGCAGCGCCATGCGCCCGCTCGGCCAGCGCCACCGCCGTACCGACCGTCGGATGGCCCGCAAACGGCAGTTCGCGCCCGGGCGTGAATATCCTGAGCTTCGCCGCATAGGCGGGATTGCTCGAAGGCTGCACGAACACCGTTTCGGAGAGATTGATCTCCCGGGTGATCGCCTGCATCGCCTCGTCGCTGAGATCGTCGCCGTCGAAGATCACCGCCAGGGGGTTGCCCGCAAGCTTTCGATCGGTGAACACGTCATAGACGCTGTAGCTGCGCGCCACATCGGCCTCCTTGAATCGGTCATCGCGCCGCCAACCTGCCCGACCAAACGGCCGAGTGCAAGGCGCTAAGTCCGCATGGGTGCAAGGAGCAAAAGCTGCGGCCTGTCCTTCGAGGCTCGGTCTTTGGCCTGGGTGCCTCAGGATGCGGGGCGTGGAGGATGCCGCGACCTCTCTCCGACCTCATCTGAAGTGCCCCGCAGTGGCCTCGAAAGACGAGGTCGGCCTCCCGCCTCTTATGCGCCCGCCTTGCCGAAATACCAGCTAATCACCGGTAGCATCGAGATGTTATAAGGATGCGCCGAGGGGTCCGCCGAGCGGATGGCCACCGCACCGGCGATCTCCTTGTCCTCGGCGACCAGCATGTGGGCTTCGATCCGCTTCACCATCTCGTCCGCCGTCATGTCGAAGCGGAAGAGCCGCATGAGCGTTACCGTGCGTCTGGAATAGCTGGCGTAGAGCCCCGGCCCGGCCGCCGCGTCGGCGAGGTCCAGGCCTGTCTCTTCGTGGACTTCGCGGCGCATATTGGCCTCGATGTCGCAACGCCCGTCGACGATGTCCTCCTGTTCCAGCGAGCCGGCGGCGAAATAGACCTGGCCGGGATTGGCGGTGTGGGCGCCCATGCGGATCGCCACCAGCGCGCCGTCGGCGCTTTCGAGCACCGGATAGGCAAAGATATGCAGGCCGCCCTGACGCTGCGGCTGCCGGCGCCACCACATGAAAGCGGAAAAGGGAGTAACGTAGCCCTCGCCCGCAATCCCGTCTTCACTGAACGACAGCCGCTGCTGGAACACCAAGCGCCCATCGAACAGCGCCGGGTTGGCGGCCGTTTCCTTGGCCCAGTTTTCGCGGATCGCTGCCTCCTCGGCGAGGACGAAGGGATGGCTGCCGGGCAGGACGCGCAGATTAACGCCGGCGATCGGGAAAACCGTCGCCTCCGGCGGCCAGCCGGCGAAATCATCGGAAAGGTCGCTCGTCGGAAATTTCATGTTCAAATTCGTTTTCATGTTCGCTTTCAGGGGAGATCCAGTGTCATGACAACGGGGCAATGATCGGACGCTTTCGGCCTGTCCCAGCCGGTGCGCGGGTAACGTTCCACCTCCTGCCCCGGCGGGAAGATGGTGCGGTAGGGTTGGCCGCTGCGGACAATTTCCGGCAGGCGGCCGGCATTGTGGGCGGCGAGATCAGGTGAAAGCCAGAGATAATCGAGCTGGCAGAGCCACTGCTCCTGCGGCCCGCGCGCGTGATAGAGCGTCCAACGGTCGAGGGGCTCGCGGCGGCGCACGACGTTTTCGGCAAAGCCGTCATGGCTGAAAACGTCGAGTGCGCTCTCGGCCTCATCGTGGTGCTCGAAACGATAGCCGGCCCCGCGGCGGCCGATGACATCGACGCGCTCCTGATAATCGTTCATGTCGCCGCAGATGGCGAAGCTCCTCGCGCCGGCTTGATCCGCACCGAAGCGATCCTCGATGATGCGCCGCACAGCGCGCGCCTCGGCGCGGCGGATCGGCATCGTCGATTGCCGCCCGTCCAGCCCGTCGCGCGGATTGCCCATCGACTTGAAATGCACGACATAGAGCGAGAACGGCCGACCACCGATCAGAAGATCGAGTTCCAGGCAGTCGCGTTTGAAGATCTTGTCGTCGACGCGGTTGATAAGCGCCAGCTCCTCGTCGAAGAGATCGAGATCGCGATAGGTCGTCATCGCATGGCTTCTTATACCCCTGAGCTCGATCTTCTGGCCGTCGCGCGTTTCCTCGCGCATCAGCACGGCGACATCGATGCCGCGGCTGTCATTACCCTCCACCAGATATTTCTGCCGGTAGCCGTTTCCGACCATGCGGAAGAGATAACCATATTCGAAGGCTTGAAGGGCGGCCATATTATCGATTTCCTGCAGGCAGAGGATATCGGCATCCGCATCGGCGATCGCCAGCGCCGTCATCTGCCTGGTGTCGTCGGTGGCGGCGATCACCCGCGCCTGCTCAAGCTGCTGATAGACACCCTCGCTCGACACCTCGAAAAGCTTGATGACGCGGTCCTGGCGTAGCTGGTTGCGAAAGCCGGTGAAATCGAAACGGGTCAGGAGATTTTCGACATTGAAGGTGGCGAGGCGAAGCGACATGGCAGGAGTCCGGTTGCGAGCAGTACCTTAACCGGCAATCGCCGCAGGAAAAGGTGGCGCGGCCAAGAAAGTTGCGGACAAATGCCCTCTGCGCCTAGATATGGCTGGGCGGGCTTGAGGTGGCGGAGTCGTGAGGTTGGCTCGGCGCGCTATTGGAACTGCTCGATGAGCTCCCGTTGCTCGAACTGCCATGTAATTCACTTGGCTTAAACGTTCGGGTTTTCCATTCGCCATCCCGTTTCTGCGGCTGTAAAGATGGGCATCCCTGAAGCACGCTCGCGGCACTCAAAAGAACCGCCGAAAGCACGAAAACGGATCGAATACGCCTTACTTGAACTGGAATGCGAGTATGGTCCCTCAATAAACTGATTATCGCGGGGGTTTTGCTTAGTCCATTGCGTTCGTAATAACTTAGCCGTTTGCTTTACATCATGGATGGCTAGATCGAATTCGGAAGAGATATTCAATTTTTTGGCGATTCGTAAGAAGATAACCGCGATTTTCAATCTTATATTGCCGATCTTCAACTGGCTCACCGTAAAAGTCGAGACTTCCTCCATCAAGCCGCCACCCGGCGCGGATGACGACGCGCACCGCTTCACCGGGCAAGACAGCCACGCGGCTGAAAGCGCGCAGCGTCTGGCCGTTGCCGAGCGTGAGTTTGACGGCATAGCGCTCGCCTTCGAACAGCACGGTTTCGACAACTGCCGGAGCCCCCTCGCCGCCGATGATCACATCCTCCGGCCGCACCAGGATATCGGCGCCATCGGTATTGGCCGCCTGCAGTGCATCCTGCAGCTCGTCCCACTCCAGATGGCGTTCGCTTCCCATGACCGGCAGCGTAAGGACGGCCCCTCGCCCGATCAGCCCTCCGACAACATGCCCCTCCGGCCGTGCGTAGATCTCGGCCGGCGGCGCCACCTGCAGCAGGCGGCCTTCGGACATCACGGCGACGTCGGTTGCCAGCGCCATCGCCTCGCTCTGGTCGTGGGTGACGTAGATCATTGTCGCGCCGGAGCGCTGGTGAAACTCGCGAAAAGTCTCCTCCATCTCCTGTTTCAGATGCTGGTCGAGATTGGCGAAGAGACCGTTTGATGATCCTCGCTTGGAATTAATTGAAAGCGTAAGCTAACGCGAGCGCTTCACGCAGGCGTGAACGCCCGGCCATTGCCATCGAGCCGCTTTGCGGTACGTCAATCATTTTCGATGAAGGAGGAGTTTCAATGGAATATCGTTCGCTCGGCCGTTCCGGCCTGAAGATCTCCACATTGACCATGGGCACAATGACCTTCGGCGGCGTCGGATGGGCGAAGACCGTCGGTGACCTCGGCGTCTCGGAGGCGCGCAAGATGATCGATATGTGCATCGATGCCGGCATCAACCTGATCGACACCGCCAATGCTTATTCCAATGGTGAATGCGAAAACATCATCGGCGATGTGCTCTCCGGCAAACGGCCGCAAGGCGTGCTGCTGGCCACCAAGGCCCGTTTCGGCATGGGTGACGGCCCGAACGATCAGGGCCTGTCGCGCTACCACCTGATCAGGGAATGCGAAGCGAGCCTCAAACGCCTGAAGACCGATGTCATCGACCTCTACCAGGTGCATGAATGGGACGGCCAGACGCCGCTCGAAGAGACGATGGAAGCCCTCGACACCCTGATCAAGCAGGGCAAGGTGCGTTACGTCGGCTGCTCGAACTATTCCGGCTGGCACATCATGAAGGCGCTTGGCATTGCCAACGAGCACCGCTACCAGCGCTTCGTCAGCCAGCAGATCCATTATACGCTGGAAGCCCGCGACGCCGAATACGAGTTGCTGCCGATCGCAATCGACCAGGGCCTCGGCGTGCTGGTCTGGAGCCCGCTTGCCGGCGGCCTGCTTTCCGGCAAGCATCGCCGCAATCAGGCTGCTCCCGAAGGCACGCGCCAGTTCGCCGGCTGGACCGAACCGCCGATCCGCGACGAAAACCGCCTCTGGAATATCGTCGAGACGCTGGTCGCGATCGGCGAGGAACGTGGCGTCTCAGCCGCCCAGGTGGCGCTCGCATGGCTGATCGGCCGCAAGGCAGTGACCTCGGTCATCATCGGCGGCCGCACCGACGCCCAGTTCCGCGACAACATCGCCGCCGCCGAACTGACGCTCACGGGCGAGGAGCGCAAGCGCCTCGACGCCGTCAGCCTGCCGCCGGTGATCTATCCCTATTGGCATCAGCTGAACACGGTCAGCGACAGGCTCGGTGAAGCCGATCTCGAGCTTTTCGGCCCGCATCTTCAGCGATAGGCGATCATGACGGCGCCGTGGTCGACCGCGTCGGCTACGGCAAGAGCGAAACGGCGAACGAAGGCTGGACGACGATCTTCTGATTGGCGCTGGCTGGCTGCTCCCCCTTCTCCCCACCGGGGAGAAGGGGGCCCGAAGGGTCGGATGAGGGGGCCACACGGCGGGCCTTTGCTTGCCTTCGCTTGCGCTCGGCGCATTCGCGGCGTTCGCCGCTCACCCCCTCATCTGCCTGCCGGCATCTTCTCCCCAGCTCGCGCGCACGCCACGCCCACCCTCGCCGCAACCTGCAGCGATCAGCCGCCGATCTCGGCCGCAATCAGCGCGCCCAGGCGACCGATGCCGTCCTCGATCATCTGCTCGTTGGCGCACGAGAAGCTGACGCGGAAGGTGTTGGCGCCCGAACCATCGGCGAAGAAGGCCTTGCCGGGCACGAAGGCGACCTTGGCGGTTTCGAGCGATTTCGCCAACAGCTTGGCGCCGTCCATGCCTTCCTGCAGTGTGATCCAGATGAACATGCCGCCTTCCGGCTTCGTCCAGCTGGTGCCCTTGGGCATATATTTCTCGAGCGCCGCCAGCATGCAGTCGCGGCGACGGCTGTAGGTGGCCTTGATCTTGGCGACCTGGGCATCGAAGCCGCGCTCGGCGACATCGGCAATTGCCATCTGGTTGATCGTCGAAGAATGCAGGTCGGCCGCCTGTTTCATCAGCACCAGCTTGCGGATGACGGGGGCATTTGCGACGACGAAGCCGACGCGAAGGCCGGGCGCCAGCGTCTTCGAGAAGCTGCCGCAATAGATCGTGCGCGTATCGTTGATATGCCCCTTCTCGGCGATCTCCAGCGCCAGGATCGGCGGGATCGGGTCGCCGTCGTAACGCAACGACTGATAGGCGGCGTCTTCGATGACGGCGATCTCAAGTTCTTCGGCCAGCGCCAAAACCTTCCGGCGGCCATCGAGATCGACCGTTTCGCCGGTCGGGTTGGAGAAGTCGGCGGAGAGATAGGCGAACTTCACCTTGCCGCCGGCTGCCGCTGCGGCCGCGCGGTAGGAGTCCGGCGTTCGGTTGCCGTTCGGTGTCAACTGGTCGTAGGCCGGCTCATAGGCGTTGAAGGCCTGCAGCGCGCCAAGATAGGTCGGCCATGTCACCAGCGCGGTATCGTTCGGCGACAGGAACAACTTGCCGAGATAATCGAGGCCCTGCTGCGAGCCGGAGACGATGAAGACATTGTCGAGTTCGCAGGGAATGCCGAGATCGGCCATCTGCCGGACCAGCCATTCGCGCAGCGGCTTGTAGCCTTCGCTGACCGAATATTGCAGCGCCGAATTGACGGCAGCGCCAGCGAAAATATCGGCATAGGCCTGCTTGAACTCCTGATCGGGAAACAGCGCCGGATCCGGAATGCCGCCAGCAAAGGAAATGATGTCAGGTCGGTCGAGAAGCTTCAAAAGCTCGCGGATCTCGGATGCGCGCATGCGCGACGAGCGCGACGCAAACATGGTGTCCCAGTTCAGCATGGGGTTTCCTCGTATTTTCTATTCCCTGCAGCAGACCATGCCGGGGAATTTATGTCAACAATGCTGACCTATTTTCTTGTCATGGTGACATGTTGGAATCTTATATTCAAAAGCCTTTGATGTTCGGGATTTCACTTGATGTAGCCGCCATCCGACGTCGAAGGCATCGGTTGCGAATTTGCTGCTCGACGTCAGCCACATCAAACGGTTATTCCTCTGATCAAAGTCGAAACTGGCTGATTCAGACCCTTTCAAGACCTACTCGGCGGCGGTAGTGTCGCCACTATTCAATTTACTATCAAGGTGCCAGAAATGACCGTAACGTCAGCCTCCCCTGAAATCAAAATCGAACTCCACAAGTCTCCCGTCTCGGACGCCGATCGCATCCAGGCACTCGAGACTCCCGGTTTCGGCAAGCTCTTCACGGATCATATGGTCCTGGCACGATGGACTGCCGAAGATGGCTGGCACGATGCAAAGGTTGCGCCGAGGCGGCCCCTGGAGCTCGATCCTGCGAGCGCCGTGCTGCACTATGCTCAGGAAATCTTCGAGGGCATGAAAGCCTACAAGGCGGATGATGGCCGGATTCTGCTCTTTCGGCCTGAAGAGAACGCACGCCGCTTCGCGCAGTCGGCGACCCGCATGGCGATGCCTCCTGTGCCCGAAGAACTCTTCCTGAAGGCGGTCGAAGAGCTGGTCCGCGTTGACAAGGCCTGGATTCCGTCCGGCGACGCCAGCCTGTACCTTCGCCCCTTCATGTTCGCCAACGAGGCG
Source organism: Rhizobium sp. NZLR11 (assembly GCF_019685115.1). Lineage (NCBI taxonomy): Bacteria > Pseudomonadati > Pseudomonadota > Alphaproteobacteria > Hyphomicrobiales > Rhizobiaceae > Rhizobium > Rhizobium sp. NZLR11. The sequence continues at coordinate 19,987 of NZ_JABDWD010000010.1, forward strand.
TTTCTCGGCGTTCGTCCGGCTCAGGAATATGTCTTCTGCATCATCGCCTCTCCGGTCGGCGCCTACTTCAAGGGCGGCGCAAAGGCGGTTTCCCTATGGGTCGAGACCGAATACACACGTGCAGCCGCCGGCGGCACCGGCGCTGCAAAATGCGGCGGAAACTATGCAGCCAGCCTCGTGGCGCAAGCCGAGGCGACCAAAAAGGGTTGCGATCAGGTGGTCTTCCTGGACGCCGCAGAGCATCGCTGGGTCGAAGAACTCGGCGGCATGAACGTCTTCTTCGTGATGAACGATGGATCAGTGGTGACCCCGCCCCTTGGCGGCACGATCCTGCCGGGCATCACCCGGGCTTCCGTGATCGTGCTCGCCGAAGAAAAGGGCTTGCGCGTCGAGCAGCGCCCCTACTCGTTCGCGGAATGGCAAGACGACGCTGCCAGTGGCAGGCTCGTCGAAGCGTTCGCTTGCGGCACTGCCGCCGTCCTGGCGGGCATCGGCCTGGTTCGACATGCCGGCGGCGAGTTTCTGGTCGGAGACGGACAGACCGGCAAGTTGACCAGCGAACTGCGCCAACAACTCGTCAGCCTGCAAAAGGGCGTAACGAACGATGCGCACGGCTGGACGCGCCTGATCCCGACCTGAACTTCGGACGTTCCACGCGAACGGCGGCGTCAACACCGACAGGGTGGGCGCCGCTGTCCGTCGCCCGCCATCGACAGCTTCATCGCCGATACCGCGAGATGCATGGTGGTGCCCCTCGACACGACGCTTGCCCACCGTGCCGCGGAGATATCGGCAGCCCTCAAACTTGCCACCGCTGATGCGATCATTTACGCGACGGCCGAGCACCATGATGCAGATATTCTGACCTGCGACGCCCATTTCAAGGATTTCGAGCGGGTCGTCTCCATCGATAAAAAAGACTGACCTTGATGTGACCCAAGTGTTCGACGGCGGCGCTCAACGCTTCTATGATAAAGTGGGAAATGGTAATCTGGCATCGGGGACGCCGACACCGGCATGGACGGACGGCACTGAATTCAATGGCGAAAATGACGATCTCCCTTCCGGATAATCTGGCGGACTACGTCGCACGCCGTGTTGCAAGCGGCAGATACAGCAGTGCCGGCGCATATCTGGCGGAACTCGTCCTGAAGGATCAAAACCACCGCAAGCTCGATGACGAAGAACTGCGCGAGATTCTGAGGCTGGCTGAGGAAAGCGGCATCAGCGACCGGCGCATTGCCGATATTCTGCTGGAAACGAAGGCGAAGCTGCGTGACCACCTATAGGCTGACCCGAACCGCAGACGCCGTGTTGTCGGGCATCGACGAATATGCCAGCCTGCATTTCGGCGAGGCGCAGGCGGATGCCTATCTTCTCGATTGGGACAGAATTTTCTTGCTTCTTTCGCGCGTGCCCTCCATGGGAGACGAGTGCGACGAACTCGGCGCCGGCCTTCGGCGCCTCCTCCACATGCGCCATGTCGCCTTCTACCGCGAGATACCGGAAGGCATCCTGGTCATCGACATTATCGGCGCCGACCGGCTTCCCGAGAGACACCTTCAATCCAACCGACGCCCCCGAACGGCCGACCCGCATGCCTCGTGACACGACCTCCGCCTTTTACGAGAAAAACGCCGAGACATACGCCGACCGGGCACGCACCCTGCCGAGGCAGCAGCTCGATGCCTTCCTCGCCGGTATTGCACCGGGTGGCGCAATCCTCGAACTCGGCTGCGGCGGCGGGCAGGACAGCGCCTACATGCTGTCGCAGGGTTTCGAGGTGACACCGACGGATGGCTCCGCCGAGCTTGCCAGACAGGCGGAAGTGCGGATCGGCAGGCCGGTCAAGGTCATGCTGTTCCAGGAGCTCGACGCCGACAGCGCCTTCGACGGCGTCTGGGCACATGCGAGCCTTCTCCACGTCCCGAGGGCTGAACTGCCCGATGTCTTCGCCCGCATCCGCCGCGCCCTGAAAATCGGCGGCTTCCTCCACGCAAGCTTCAAGGCGGGAGAAGCGGAAGGCCTTGACGGCCTCGGGCGTTATTACAACTATCCGTCCGCCGAATGGCTGTCGGAATTGCTGAAAAAAGACGGCTGGTACAACATCGCCATCGAGGAAAGCGACGGCGGCGGCTATGATGGCAAGCCGACCCGCTGGCTGACGGTGAGCGCGGAACGATAAAGGCCGAAGCTTTCGCCCCGGCCTTAAACTGCAGCAGCTTGATGCATATCGCCCAAAGCGCGGAATTACCTCTCGAAAGCATGTCACCCCGTCCTGGCCGGTCAGTTGGCAACAGGATCGCCGCGAAGGGTTTGAGCGGTAATGGACTGCCGGCGCACAAGCAAATAGAGCGCAACCATATGGGTGATCATCAGCAGCGGTACATAGACGATCACGACCACATAGGCTGCGCCTAGCTGCCCCGCCAAGACAGGCAGACCGGACTGGGCGCCGCGGTAATAGTCGATGACGAGATCACCGGCGCCCACGAGATTGAAGGCAATGACGAGCAGCCAGAACAGTGGCCGGATGCGGAACGAGATCAGCGCCAGCATGGCCAGTAGCCCGGCAGCAAGGTCGCCATAGGCGGCCGTGACGGCAAAGCCGGCCGGCAGATCGGGACCGACGACGCCGGGAAGGATGAAGACGAGGCCGAAGAAGCGGAAGCTATGGAGCGTTGCGACCGCCCGTTGCGCCCCGGCGCGGTCCATCGACTTGAGCCGGGGCAGGACATAGACGCCGATGCAAAGCAGCCAGGCGACGTAGCCGAGCAGCAGGTGAAGCTGGAAGATGGCGGCCGGGGACATTTTGCCTCCTGTCTGGCTGCTGGTTTCCAGCGCAATATACGGCCGCTTACACCGGCGACTATTCGGGATAATATGGACGGGGCATGAAGCAGAACTTCACAGTCAGGCAGGGCGCGCTCGACGGGGTGGAGGCGTTCCTCAGCGTTGCCCAGCACCGCAGCTTTCGCCGGGCGGCGGCGGAACTCGGCGTCACTCCCTCGGCGATCAGCCAGGCCGTGCGCACGCTGGAGGCGCGGATCGGCGCAGCCCTGTTCATCCGAACGACGCGCAGCGTCGGGCTGACGGAAGCTGGCGAGCGTTTCCTTTCGCGTGCAAAACCGGCCTTCGAAGAACTCATCGCCGCAAGCGCCGTCGCGCATGAGCTTGGACGACGACCGACCGGACGGCTGCGCCTCTCGGTGCCGCGTGCCGTTGTCCCGGTCCTGCTCGAGCCGCTGATTGCGTCCTTTTCCCAAGCCTATCCCGAAATTGAAGTGGAGATCGCCGCCAGCGAGAAACTGGTCGATCTCGCCGTCGAAGGCTTTGATGCAGGGATAAGAATGGGCCAGTTCATCGATGCCGACATGATCGCGGTTCGGTTGACGCCGCCGTTTCGGTTCATCATCGTCGGGAGCCCGATCTATTTCTCCAACCGGGATCTTCCAGCGTCCCTGGACGACCTGCGTCACCATGCATGCCTCAGAATACGCCGCTCCAATGGCGCGCTCGCGCCGTGGTCGCTCGACGACAAGGGCCGCGCCATCGAGATCGCCGTCGCGGGGCCGCTTATCACCCACGACTTCCCGACCATGCTCGGCGCAGCCATCGAGGGGATGGGCGTAGCCCAGGTGCCGGAGCCGATCGCCGTCGAACAGATCAGGGCGGGAAAGCTCATCGAGGTGCTGGCATCATTCGCGCCGACGGCGCCGGGCGTATTTCTCTATTATCCCAGCCATCGGCAAATGACGCCGAAACTGCGCGCCTTCATCGATCACATGAAGAACCGTCCGGATGCGGCCGGCAAGACTCGCATTCGGGGCAACGGTGACAAGCCAGTAAAATGATTCCCGGTCGGCTTGAAATCATCGAGCACGAGCATCGCAAGTTCCACGATCTCAGGTGGCGAGCCGCCTTTGCCCTCGATCTCAACAATCCAATATCGTTGCCCGGTCCTTGTGATCCCAGCCCGCTCTCCCACGGCGATGCGGCCAATGCGGCTGGCGCCACCGACGTCGATGCATCGATCGAAAATCAACGAGCCGTCGATCGATAGGCCGAGGGCTTTGCCAACATGTGAACGGCCATCAGGTCGTGGACGCCGACCGCTACTGCGCACAATGTAGCGGTTTTTGGGAGACGACATGCCCAAAACAAAAAAACAAGCGCGCCGCACGAACCAAGGCCCGTGCGACGCACCCTTGAAACCGCTTAGTTGACCGACTTATCGACCAGCTTGTTCTTGCCGATCCAGGGCATCATGCCGCGCAGCTTGGCGCCGACTTCCTCGATCTGGTGGCTGTCGTTCAGGCGGCGGATGCCCTTGAAGCGCGAGCCGCCGGCGCGGTATTCCTGCATCCAATCGGAAGTGAACTTGCCGGTCTGGATGTCGTTGAGGACGCGCTTCATCTCGGCCTTGGTCTCGGCGGTGATGATACGCGGACCGGAGACGTATTCGCCCCACTCGGCCGTGTTCGAGATCGAGTAGTTCATGTTGGCGATGCCACCTTCATAGATCAGGTCGACGATCAGCTTCACTTCGTGCAGGCACTCGAAGTAGGCCATCTCAGGCGCGTAACCGGCTTCGGTGAGCGTTTCGAAACCAGCGCGGATGAGCTCGACGAGACCGCCGCACAGAACGACCTGCTCGCCGAAGAGGTCGGTTTCACACTCTTCGCGGAAGTTGGTTTCGATGATGCCCGAACGGCCGCCGCCAACGCCGCAGGCGTAGGAGAGCGCCAGTTCAAGCGCATTGCCGGAAGCATTCTGATGAACGGCAACGAGGCAGGGAACGCCGCCGCCCTTCTGGTATTCACCGCGAACCGTATGGCCCGGGCCCTTCGGCGCGATCATGACGACGTCGACCGAAGCCTTCGGCTCGATCAGGCCGAAATGCACGTTGAGGCCGTGAGCAAAGGCGATCGCAGCGCCGTCGCGGATATTCGGCGCGATCTCCGCCTTGTAGATGTCGGCCTGCAGCTCGTCGGGGGTTGCCATCATCATCAGATCGGCCCAGCCGGCGGCTTCGGAAACCGTCATGACCTTGAAGCCGTCGGCTTCGGCCTTCTTGATGGTCGGCGAGCCGGCCTTGAGCGCGATGACGAGGTTCTGGGCGCCGCTGTCCTTGAGGTTCAGCGCATGGGCACGGCCCTGCGAACCGTATCCGATAACGGCGACCTTCTTGGCCTTGATGAGGTTGAGATCGGCATCACGATCGTAATAGACGCGCATTTGAATTTCCTTCCCTTTGCTTGTCTTGTTGACTGTCATTAAAGCGAAATCAGCCGAGAACCGGCATCTCCGCCAGAACCTTGTCCGTGCCATGGAGCCTGAGGAAGGCGGTGACCGCCCTCTCCGCCTGGCGTGCGGTATCCTGGAGGCCCGGTTCACCGAGCAGCATGCGCACATGCAAGTCGGAAACGACAAGGCCGTAAAGCGTGTGATAGGCCTCATCGGCATCGGAAAACCGCAGGAGCCCTGCCCTCTTTCCGGCATCGATCAGCGCCATGGCTCGGCGGTCGATCTGGCGGCGGCCGCGCTCGAGCAGCAGCCTGCCGAGCTTCGAGCCGTCGCGGTTCGACTGGCCGATCGCCAGCCGGTTCAGCGCCAGCGAGACGTCGCCCGCAAGCACCTCCAGCAGATCGCGCGCGAAAATCACCACATGATCGTGCAGGCTCGCCGCCGTTAGCCGCTCACCATTGCGCTCGAAGGTGCGCACCTTGCTCGCCTGATAGGCAATCATCGCCGACAGCAGCCCATCGCGATCGCCGAACCACTTGTAGAGGCTTTCCTTCGAGCAATTGGCAGCACGTGCGACACCAGACGTCGTCAGCGCCTTCTCGCCGCCATCGACGAGCAACCGCAGCGCCTGCTCCAGAACGGCGTTCTGGCGCGGCGAAAATTCGCTCGGCTCTGCGGTATCGACTGACACGGTCATGGCTCCCATATACGTACCGTACGGTACGGTTCTTGAGGTTTATGCGACAAACCGATCAGGCCGTCAAGAAGCCCGGATAGATTTTTTTAGTACGGGAAACCGCGCTGAAACACCAGAATTGGATAGGCACCGCCGCTCAGCGATCGCATAATGCCGCGCTACGCGATTTTCCCGGAGGCTTCGATGTCACGTCTGTCTGCAGCTGTTTTCCTGCTCGTAGGAATTTTCCTTGGCGGCTCAGACACTCTCGCCCAGTCCGACAGCGACGTCTATAACCGCATCGAGGAACTGCACGGCGATGCCGCAGGATTTGACCGGCCGCTGCGCCAACTCGTTCAGGCCATGCGCTCGGGCGACGCCGAAACCATCGCCGGCCTTGCCGAATACCCTTTGACGGTCAAGGCCGATGGCGAGAGCTATGACGTTGAGAGCGCTGAGGATTTCATCGACAATTTCGGTGATCTGGTGACACCGGAAACGCGCAGCGCCGTCGGGCGCCAGCAATATCAGGATCTCTTCGTCAACAGCGACGGCGTCATGCTCGCAAACGGCGCAGTCTGGATGGGCGCCGTCTGCGAAGACAGCGCCTGCGAGGCGAGCCATTGGGCGATCATCGCGATCAACAACTGAAATCAGGCAACAAGGAAAGCCATGAAATACCGGATAGCCGCCGCGGTCATGACCGTAGCTCTTGTGGTCGCAACCAATACGCGGGCCGCCGAGACCCATTGCGGCTGGATCGAGAACCCGACCCCCGCCAACTGGTGGCTCGAGGATGCCGAGAACACCTGGACGATCATGACCAGGGTGACGAGAACGGCGAACCCGAAGGCATGGAGCTGATCCCCGATATCTCCGAGAATGATTATGTCAGGAGCAACGGCAATTACGGCTATGCCTGCGCCTGCATGAACGTCGAGACGGATGGCAAGGAACGCATCACGAAAATCCTTTCCTTCCGCCAGCTTGCGCTCGCCAAATGCCGTGCCGACAAGGCGCTGAAATTTCCTGGCTGATCCGCGAAGAGGCGCAGCCTATGACGTCGTAGCGCAGCCAGCCGGGATCGACAGAGGCTCTGCCGTCATCGTCTTATCGATCGCGTAAAGCTTTGCGAAACCGGCATCCTCGATCAACGTCAGGCCCGCCGGCATGAAGGTGCCGACATAGCGGTCGGAAACATCGCCATTAGCGACAAGAATAAAATCGAAACGTCTGCGCCAGTCCGAAAGATAGGGCGTAAAGTCTCCATACTCCCGCATCATTGCGGGACATGAAAGCACGCCGATCGACAGCAGATTGCCTTCAGGGACCGCGATCTCAGACCACGGCGGCAGAACGGATAACGGCTGCTTGCCTTTTGCCGTGAAGACCGTCGGCACGAAAGCATGGGAGAAGGGAACGGCGAGCGTCGGCAGGTGCCGGAAAGTATCCAGCCCCCAGGCAAAATACCGATTGGAGTGGGCAAGACCGACCACTGTCGTGGGTTCATGCCCCAGAGGCAGCACAGCCGCACCGGCCGGCACATTTTTCAGCACACGCTCGACAGCACCGACATCCTTCTGTGCCAACCACCAGTTCCACCCGACCCAGGCTGTACGGCCGAAGACCGCAAGATTGACCACGAGCGCCAGCAACAGGGACTGCCGGCGCGTGAGATTGGCAAAGGGGCACACCATCGCCATGGCGACGAGCGCCGTCATGATCGGAAAGCGCCAGCTGATCCATCCGGTGCCGAGCATGTGCCGTGGCGAAACACAGGAGAAAAGCAGTAGGCCGAAGGCGGCGACGGCAAGACCTGCATGCACGCGGATGTCGCCCGCCCGTGCGGCACGCGTGCAAACGAGGATCAGCGGCAAAATCAGCACGACATCCACCAGCGGGACGTAGGTGACGATGGCCGACAGCAGATTGATGGCGATAAGGGCGACGCCGTCGTTCCAGACAATACCAAGTCCATCACCACCGGCATTGGGCAAAGCTGCCGTATGGAGATAGAGCGCGAGCGGCGGCAGGATGCAGGTCCCGAGCGCCAGCGCCAACCGGCCGGCAAGCCTGACGACGCCCGCCTTCAATCGCAGTATGTCGAAGCGCCAGGAAAATTCGAGGCCGCAGACGATCGCCATGTAGAAGCCGAGCGAGAAGATATGCATTGACGTCAGCAGCAATGCCGCGGCAAGCCGCCAGGCAAACAGCAGGCCGGGATTTCGGCCCTGCAGCCGTAAATCGACGCAGGCGAAGAACAAGGCCATACCAAGGCCGATCTGGAAATTGATGAAGCCGCCGATCATCGTCGAGCACCAGCCAAGCGACGTTATTGCGATCTGCCAATAGTGCCGGCCGCCGAAAAGGGCGCGATGCAAGGCGATCGCGCCAAGCGGCGGCAGCACGATCGCCAGGAAAAGCAAGGCCCGCGCCAGCCTGTCGGCGCCAACAACCGGCCCCAGCCAGGTGGCAAGAAGATCGATGCCGACATTGGTAAAGGTGCGGTTCCAATCGACCGCGTAGATTTCAGGAAACGGCTGCTCGCTGATCCCGCCGGAAAGAAGCCAGATGCGGGCGTAGTGATTGGCGTAGTCGAGCACTGGCGGAAAGGGAAAAAGCACGACCAGGATCGCGGCAAGTGTGACGAAAGCGACGATCGCAATAGTCGAATCCTGCGGGGCGGTGCATTCCCCAGGCTCGGCTGCCGCCATGGGAGACCTCGCAATCCGGTCCATCAACCGATCCGACTGTTCTTCTGCGACCGCAGCTCACCGGATGCGAGGGCTGCATCCAGCGCGGCGCGCTTGTCGCCGGCGTTCATCTCCGAAAAAGTGGTGGGCAGTTCGGCCGGTTCGCCGCCGCGCAGGATTGTTTCGATCATGAACATCGGCCGCTTCTTGCTCTCCTGTACGAGACGCCCGAGATACTCGCCGATGATGCCGATACAGATCAGCTGGATGGCGCTGAAGGCGCTGACCGCAGCCATGATCGACGACCAGCCAGTGACCGTCTCGCCCTGCAACCAGCGAACGAAGGTGAAGACGAGCAGCGCCATCGCGACGCCGGCGCTGATCATGCCGAGCCATGTGGCTATACGCAGCGGCGTCGTTGAAAAGCTGGTGATCGCATCGAGTGCAAAATTGATCATCTTGCGCAGCGGATATTTCGTCGTGCCGGCAAAACGGGCGTCGCGCTCATAGGGAAGCGCCACCTGCCTGCCGCCGATCCAGCTGACCATGCCACGAATGAAACGATCGCGCTCCGGCATCGCCAGCAAAATATCGACGACGCGTCGGCGCATCAGCCGGAAATCGCCGGTATCGCGCGGGATGGTCACGGAAGCGAGCTTGGAAAGCGCGCGATAGAAAAGCGAAGCGGACGCGAGTTTGAACCAACTTTCGCCTTCGCGGCGCGTGCGCTGGCCGTAAACGACATCGGCGCCGCGCTCCATGATTGGCATCATCATCAAAAGCAGCTCGGGCGGGTCCTGCAGATCGGCGTCGATCAAAAGAACGCGCTCGCCCCGCGACGCCGAAAGCCCTGCCGTCGCCGCCAGCTGATGGCCGTGATTGCGCAGCAGACGAACGCCGAGCACCTGCGGCACATCAGCCGCCAGATGTGAAATAATCTTCCAGGTGTCGTCGGACGAGCCGTCATCGACGAGAATCAGTTCGAAGGCATCGCCGGCGACGCTCTGGGCAGCAGCGGCGGCGCGGCGGCAGAACTCGCGCAGTCCCTCTTCCTCGTTATGACAAGGCGCGACGATGGAAAGGAGTGGTGCTTGCGTCATGCGGACAGCGGTGCCTGCTCGATGTTCGGCGCCAGACTAGCCACGAAACGTCAAACATCCTTTAATGCCGCGCCGTGCCTTGGCGCGTCGCGCGCGCCGGCGCGCTATTCCGCCGCCATGATCTCGCGCCCGCCGTCGACATCGCGGGCGGGCGAGGCGCCGTAGAGGCGGCTGTATTCGCGGCTGAACTGCGACGGGCTCTGATAGCCGACGCGGTGGCCGGCCGTGCCCGCATCGAGGCGCTCGACGAACATCAGCCGGCGCGCCTCATGCAGGCGAAGCTGCTTCTGATACTGCACCGGCGTCATCGCTGTGACCGATTTGAAGTGGTGATGGAAGGACGAGACGCTCATGCTGACGCGGTCGGCAAGATCCTCGATGCGCAGCGGCCGTGCAAAATTCTCCTTCAGCCAGGCGACGGCGCGCGAGATCCTGTTGCTGTGGCTGTCAGCCGTGGCGATGTTGATCAGCCGCGCGCCATCCGGCCCGGTCAGCACCCGGTAGAGAATTTCCTGCTCGATCAGCGGCGCCATGGCAGGAATGTCGCCCGGACGATCGAGCAAGCGCAGCAGGCGGACGGCAGCATCCAAAAGCTCCGGCGGCGCGACGTTCACCACCATGCCGCGCTGCCCATCGGTATGGGCGGCAGGGCGGGGAATATCGATGCGGCTGAGCAACTCCAGCAGCTTTTCGGAATCGATTGCCAGCGCCAGGCAGAGATGCGGAACCTCAAGGCTCGCCTCCGTGACACGCCAGGCGACCGGCAGGTCGAGCGAGGTCAGCAGATAGTCCCCAGTCCCGTAGCTGATCAGTTCCGTGCCGAGGCGCAGCCTCTTGGCCCCCTGCAGGACAAAGCCAAAACAGGGCCCGTAGCTGCTGTGCAGCGGATCGCTGGGCTTGGAGCAACGGCTGAGGTGAAGATTGCCGATATCAGTCGAGAATGCGCCGTCACCCGGCGTGAAGCGCAGCGCGATGTCGACGATTTCCTGATAGGGGCTGAAAGGCAATGTCATGCGGCAACTCTTTCTGTCTGACGCCAATTGGGCAGCTTTTATGTAAGTAGCTCCGGCACTTCCCAAATAGGCCGCTCCCGGCATTTTTGCAGGATCGTGCAAAAAGCTGAGAGGATCACTCTACCTCCGTCGCGCAGTTCCGGGCAATAGTCCGCCATCCCGATCAACCCCTACCTCCAAAATCCAAAAGGAAGGTTCCCATGCCTATTGCAAAAGGCTACGCCGCGACCGACGCCTCCAAGCCGCTAACCCCCTTCACCTTCGAGCGCCGTGAGCCGAACGATGACGACGTCGTCATCTCGGTGCAATATTGCGGCGTCTGCCATTCCGACATTCATCAGGCCCGCAACGAATGGGGCAACTCCAGATACCCGATGGTGCCCGGCCACGAGGTTGCCGGCGTCGTTTCCGCCGTCGGCTCCAAGGTCACCCAGTTCAAGGTCGGCGACCGCGTCGGTGTGGGCTGCTTCGTCAATTCCTGCGTCGGCTGCGCCACGCGCGACCTGGATTACGAGCACTTCATGCCGGGTCTGGTCCAGACCTATAACGACGTCGAAGCCGACGGCGCGACCCCGACCTTTGGCGGTTATTCCGATTCTATCGTCGTCAAGGAAGGCTATGTGCTGCGCTTTCCCGACAATATCCCGCTCGATGCAGGCGCTCCCCTGCTTTGCGCCGGCATCACGCTCTACTCACCGCTCGCCCACTGGAAGGCCGGCCCCGGCATGAAGGTCGCGATCGTCGGCATGGGCGGCCTTGGCCATATGGGCGTGAAGATCGGCGCGGCCATGGGCGCCGACATCACCGTACTCTCGCAGTCGCTGTCGAAAAAGGAAGACGGCCTGAAGCTCGGCGCCAAGGACTATTACGCAACGAGCGATGCAGAAACCTTCACCAAGCTGGCCGGCACCTTCGACCTGATCATCAACACGGTCGGCACGGTGATCGACTGGAACGCCTATCTCAGCCTCCTGAAGCCCGATGGCACGATGGTACTGGTCGGCGTTCCCGAGCATCCGGTTCCGGTCCATGCCTTCTCGGTCATCGGCGGGCGCAAGAGCCTCGCCGGTTCCATGATCGGCTCGATCAAGGAAACCCAGGAAATGCTCGACTTCTGCGGCAAGCACAACATCGTCTCGGAGATCGAGAAGATCAACATAGAGCAGGTCAACGAAGCCTATGAACGCGTCCTGAAGAGCGACGTCCGCTACCGCTTCGTCATCGACATCGCCTCGCTGGCGGCTTGAGGAAACGAGAGGCGGCTCCTTTGGGAGCCGCCTCGTCGATAGCGAGCGGCATCCTCAGCCGCCCTCATGCCGAGGTGCGATCCGCAGGATCCCCTCGAAGCACCCCCGCAAACGCCGCTCCGTGGCTCGCCAGAGCGCCCGCCCCGTGCTTCGAGGCTCCGGCCTTCGGCCTGCGCACCTCAGCATGAGGCTCTCTTGGACTTTTGGGCTCTCAGGCAAGCTCAACCGTCTCGCGACACGCTCTCGGCACGGCCCAGCAAACGCAGCAGATATTCGACGGGGTTGAATGGATCAGGCCCCGAGCGCCGGCGCAGGCGTGGCGGCCCGGCCATAGGGTTATAGTGTTCGAAAGCGGTTTCCATCGTCCCTGCCCCGCTCGTCAGGCCCGGCAATTGCTGCTGGACGCTTTGAACCATCTGAGACGCCAGAGTGCCTTCGAGCCGCGCCACGCCATCGGCGATCACCGAATCCGACGTCGCCGCAGCGGATTTCGCCAGCAAAGTGAGCACGCTGCTCAGGCTCTCGACAGGCGCTTCCAAGTGAAAGCGGTTGAAAGGCTCGCAGACGACCGTTTGCGCAGCCGAGAGCGCCGTTGCCAGCACCCAGGGCGTCAATTGCCGGAAATCGGCGGCGGTGCTTGCGGGCGAACTGTGCCGCGCCGCCGTCATCGCCACATGACAATCGATGACCTGCCAGCCGAAAATGCCCTGTTTCAGCGTCTCGAACACGGTTTCCTCGACCGCCCGGTAAAAGGCAACGGGCATCTGCCCGACCTCCACCTCCAGCGCGAAGCTGTTGCCTGCGCCGGCAGGACGCGGCTCGACGCGCAGGCCGATGGTGGCGAGAAACGGATTCGGCTCCTTGAAGAGGATCTGCAGGCCGGCCCCGGTGCCGGCGGGTCTCTCGACCAAGATGGGCGTACTTTCCTCGAAACCCGCATCGAGGCCGAAATCCGTCAGCAGCGTCGATTGGATAACCTCCTTCTGCACCTCGCCATAGAGCGACACGAAGACTTCATTCGTCTCCTCGGTCCTGCGCAGATTGATCAGCGGATCCTGCTCGGCCATCTGGTTCAGTGCCAGCCAAAGTGCCGCGCTGTCCGAGGGCCGCCGGGCAAGCACGCGAGTTTCGAGCGTCGGCGGAGCGAAGTACGCCCGCCCGCCCGAGGCCGGATCGCTGCCCACCGCATCGCCGATCCGGGCGCCGGCAAGGCCGCCGACGCGGGCGATCTGGCCGGCGCAGAAGCGCGCGGCGCCATGGCTGCGGCCGGCCTCGAACACATGGATTGCGGTCACCCGATCCTCGCCCCTGGGCAGATCCAGATATTGCCGCAGCCGCACGGTGCCCGAAGTCAGGTAGAGATAGGCGAGCTTTTCGCCGCCCCAGCCGCGCTCGATCTTGAAGATCTTGCCGGCGACCGGCCCGTCCGGATCAAGCCGCCGCCCGGGCAACAGCGTCGCGATGGCCGAGCTTAGCGCCGGCAGGCCGGCGCCGGTCATGGCCGCTCCTGCGAAGACGGGATTCACCAGGCCCCTTGCCACCTGATCGGCCAGGCTGCGCCTGAGCCTTTCCGTGGTCAGTCGTTCGGGGGCGAGCACATAGTCATCGAGCAGCGCCTGGTCGTTCTCGCCGAGCGCCTCGCAGAGCGCCGAAAAAAGCGGCTCGTCTCCCGGCGCCAGAGCCTCCACCCGGGCAAGCTTGCTGCCGGCGTCGATGACGGAAGACATGGCGATGGGACGCACCGCCAGTTGCGCGGCAAGCGCTTCCATCACGTCCGGATACCGCGCGCCGAGGCGATCGACCTTGTTGATGAAGAAGACGAAGGGCACGCCAAGTCGCCGCAGCGCCCGCACCAGCACACGCGTCTGCGCCTGCACGCCCTCGACCGCCGAAACGACGACGACCGCGGCATCCAGTAACCCAAGCACCCGCTCGACCTCGGCGATGAAATCGGGGTGGCCGGGTGTGTCGATCAGATTGACGGTCCTGTCGCCGATCGTAAACGACACAACCGCGGCCCTGATCGTAATGCCGCGTTGCCGTTCGAGTTCGAGCGTGTCCGTCTGTGTATTGCCTGTATCGACGCTGCCGAGCTTGTCGATGACCCCGGCGTCAAAAAGCAGTCTTTCGGTAAGACTAGTCTTGCCCGCATCCACATGGGCGAGGATGCCCAGATTCAAAGTGCGCATGAACCACCAACTTCTCAGAATTTCGGATGTGATTTTCGTGAGAAGTGAGTCGGCGCATTGGAACCTCTATTCGCTGATCGCGACGGCTGGATGCGGAGCGCCCGGTGGTTGGGCGACGCGGGTGGAATGCTAAGGGCGCGTGGGCAGATGTGTCAAGCCTGGGTGTATCCCTGCGCGTGGCGCGGCGCCAAGCACACCGATCAGCCCTCATGGTGAGGGGGCCCAGAGGGCCGTCTCGAACCACGAGGGCGGGTGACTATGCGGGAGCGTGCTGCGGGCCGAATCGCTGGTGACGCGCCGGTGGCCGGCCCCGTCCTTCGAGGCCCCTCCGGGGCACCTCAGATGAGGCCGGAGAGAGGGCGCATTCCGAGATGCACTTTAGGCAATCCGCAGGATCGCCATACACACCGCCGAGTCCTACCCCTCCTCCCGCATCGTCTCCCGCTGCGTAATCAGCCGGGCGCTGTGCTGGCCGCTGAGATAGATCCATAGCCAGCTCCAGGCGACGGAGAAGCGCGAGCGGGTGCCGATCAGGAAGTAGATGTGGGCAAGGCCCCAGATCCACCAGGCGATCCAGCCCTTCAGCTTGATGCGGCCGAAATCGATAATCGCCGCACTCTGGCCGATCGTCGCCAGGCTGCCCTGATGCCGGTAGCGGAAGGATGCGGGCGCCGGCTTGCCGGACAGGCGGGCGCGGATGACCTTGGCGACGTAGCCGCCCTGCTGCTTGGCCGCCGGTGCGATGCCCGGCACCGGCTTGCCATCCTCGCGCATGACCGATGCCGTGTCGCCGATGACGAAGACATCGGACAGACCCGGTGCGCTCAAGTCCTTTTCGACGACGACGCGCCCTGCCCGGTCGGCGGCAACGCCGAGCCAGCGTGCCGCCGGCGAGGCGGTGACGCCGGCTGCCCAGACGATCGTCCGGCTGGCGACGAAGGTATCGCCGATCTTCACGCCGTCGGCGCTGCACTCGGTCACCGGCCTGCCGAGATGGATCTCGACGCCGAGTTTCTCCAGCACCGTCTGGGCATAGGCCGAAAGCTCCTCGGCGAAGCTCGACAGCACCCGCGGGCCGGCCTCGACCAGCACGACGCGGGTCTTGCGCGTATCGATGTTGCGGAATTCCTTCGGCAGCGTGAAATGCGCAAGCTCGGCGATGATGCCGGCAAGCTCGACGCCAGTCGGCCCGGCACCGACGATGGTGAAGGTCAGAAGCGCGTCGCGCACGGCAGGATCGCTCTCCATCTCAGCCTTCTCGAAGGCGAGCAGCACGCGCCGGCGGATCGTCGTCGCATCCTCGAGCGTCTTCAGGCCCGGCGCCACTGGCTCCCATTCGTCACGGCCGAAATAGGCATGCGTCGCCCCGGTCGCCAGCACCAGCGTATCGTAACCCAGAGTCATGCCGTTGCGGAGGGACACCGTCCTGGCGCCGCTATCGACACCGGTGACCTCGCCGAGCAACACCTTCACATCGGGCCGGTCGGCATAGAGGCGGCGGATCGGCCAGGCGATCTCCGAGGTGGAGAGAATGGTCGTCGCCACCTGGTAGAGCAGCGGTTGGAAGAGATGGTGATTTCGCCGGTCGACGAGCGTGATCCTGACGCCGGCACCTTTCAACCCGTTGACGAGCTGCAGCCCGCCGAAACCGCCGCCGACAACGACGACATGATGGTCGCTCATGACATACCCCTTTGCGCCATTTTGCACAAAGCCAATGTGGCCCTCGGCGCAATGGTTGCAACCGCCGTTTCGGCATGTCTCCCCTGCGCCGATCGCAGTCGATGGCGCTGAGATTATCGGCTACTCCTGCAATGATCCCGGCGAAGTTCCGGCGCGGAAAGCCAGTCGGGTTTTAGTTGCCCGGAGCGAGCTTCGGCTGGGTGCAAGGCAGACATGCCGTGCGAACGGGTCGCAGGACGGTCGTCGGGCCTGCAACCAGTTCACAAGCGGCATATGCGTCGTCCAATCAATAGGCACCGACGCACTGGCGACGGGGTCCGTGATAGGGCTGGAAGGTATTGTCGAACGCCCTGTACGAACGATAGCGCGCATAACACCAACTCTCGTGGCTGCTTCCCCCTCCATAATAGGCTGATGATGCATAGTTCTGATATGGCCGGCCGTAATAGCCGTAGTAGGGCCGGCGGTAGCCGTATGGCGAGCCGTAATAGCCGTAGGGCGACCCGTAGTACGAGCCGTAATAGGGCTGTGACAAGGCGCCGCCAATGATGGTGCCGACAGCGAGACCACCCAAGGCCCAGCCCCAGCCCGCTCCACTATGGTGGTGCCCCCCGTAATACCCGCCTCCGTAATGGCCGCCACCCCCGTAATGGCCGCCACCCCCGTGGCCGCCATGGCCACGCCATTGCACCTGCTCTATCTGCTGCTGTGCTTCGATCCTGGGTGGGTTGATAGCCGGAAACGCCTGAGCCGGCGTGATGCCCGGCACACCTATGATCAAGCATAACGCGGCGACGCTTAGCTTTCTCATGACTGTTCTCCTCTGCTCCTCCAAGTGGAGGAGACATCTTCCCCTCCTCCTGAACCAAAGGTGAACGCAATATGTCGAAAAATGTTCCGTCTGGAGACAAATTAATCGCTATCGCTGGTGCTGAGAATTATCGGCTCCTCGTGCAATCCGCACCTTGCCTTTTCCAGAAGGCTGTAAACGTGTCGCGCATCGTCGATCCCCAGAAGCTGAGGTTCGTTGGCGAGACTACCGGGCGTAGCCCACGGGTATCGCCATTCCATGTTTCAATTCTTCCATCGAGATCGACGCCGAAACATCGAAGAGTTCGAGCTTGCGAACGATCTGCTTGTAGATCACGTCGTAATGCTCGACGCGCGGCAGCACGATTTTCAGGATGTAATCGTGATTGCCGGTCAGCCGGTGCGCCTCGACGATCTCGGGAATGTCGGCGATGATCCGGCGGAAGGTCTCTGTCCACTCGTCGGAATGATGCGCCGTCTTGACCAGCGCAAAGACCGTCGTCGGCACGCCCATCTTTTCCCGGTCGAGCACGATGATGCGCCGGGCGATATGGCCGCTCTCTTCCAGCCGCTGGATCCGCCGCGAGCAGGCCGACACCGAAAGCGCCACGCGCTCGGCCAGATCGGTCACGGATATGCCTGCATCCTTCTGCAGCATGTCGAGAATGCGCCTGTCGCGATCGTCCAACATGTGTAAGAAATAACCCTTCCGCCCTGATTTTGCACGATCTCTCCAAATCGCGCAAAATAATAGCATGTATTGGACGTAAGGGACAAATAATGCAAACACGCCGCGCCAGAACTGCGGCATTATTTTCGAAACTCGAAGCATGAGGAGCATGAAGAGATGGAAACGATCGGCCTGATCGGCGGCATGAGTTTCGAAAGTTCGGCGGTCTATTACCGCTTCGTCAACGAGATGGTGCGCGCCCGCAGGGGCGGCCTCGCCTCGGCCGAGCTCATCCTGCATTCGGTCAATTTCGAGGAGATCGTCGCTCTTCAGAAGGCCGGCGACTGGGCTGGAGCGGCCCGCCGCCTCGGCGCAGTTGCGGAACGGCTGCAGGCTTCAGGCGCCGGCTGTATCCTCATCTGCACCAACACCATGCACCTGATCGCCGATGAAATCGCGGCAAAGGTGTCCGTGCCGCTAATCCATATCATCGACGAGACGGCGAAATCGCTGCATGCGGCCGGCCGCAAGCGTCCGCTGCTGCTTGCCACGCGCTACACGATGGAGCACGGCTTCTACGCCGACCGGATGAAGAGCCTCGGCCTAGACATCATGGTGCCCGACGCCGCCGACCGCACCATCGTGCACGACATCATCTTCAACGAACTCTGCGCCGGCAGGGTGCTCGACAGCTCGCGCGAAAAGCTGATCGATATCATCGACCGCGCCATGGATAACGGCGCCGACAGCATCATCCTCGGCTGCACCGAGATCTGCCTGATCCTCGATCCCAACCGCCTGCCACTGCCGGGCTTTGACACTACCGCGATCCATGCCCGCGCGGCGGTGGATTTCGCTCTCGGCGACGAGGAGGCGGAGACAGAAGAGGCGGAGACAGAAGAGGCGGAGACAGAAGAGGCGGCTTGACCGCGCCACAATTTAGTTGACTCAGTCAACTAAATGCATGAAAAATGTCTTCGTTCGGAGATCTTTTTTCAGTTTGTTGGCACAGTCGGCCACCCCTCCTTCGTCATGCTCGGGCTTGTCCTGAGCATCTGCCTCCGGTTGACAGGCAGCAAATCCTCGGCACAAGGCCGAGGATGACGCCGAGTGAAGAGCGTGCTTTGCCCCGCAGTCTGGCGAGATCTCCATCTGGAGATCTCCGTGTCTCCCTTGGAGATCACGCCCATGTCCGATTCCGCCCTCATCGAAACCGCCCGCGATTTCAACCGCTTCTACACGAACTTCCTCGGCCTGCTGAACAAGGCCTATCTTGACTCGCCCTTCACCCTGACGGATGCCCGCATTCTCTTCGAGATCGGCTCGCATGACGGCGTCAGCGCCGCAGCCCTTGTCCGCGACCTGCATCTCGACCCGGCCTATCTGAGCCGCATCCTCAAGCGTTTCCGCACCGAGGGGCTGATCGAGACCAGCCCGGATCCGGCCGACCTGCGCAGCCAGATCATCAATGTCACCGACCGGGGACTCGCGCAGTTCGAGGAACTCGGCCGGCGCGCCAATGCCCAGATCGCCGCCCGTTTTGACGATCTGGCGATCGGCGAACCGCAAGCCGTCGTCTCGGCCATGCATACCATCCGCGCCCTGCTCGACCCGGCGGCCAAGCCCGCACCCGCCATCATCCGCGCCCACCGCGCCGGCGATATCGGCTGGATCGTTCAGAGCCAGGGCCGCTTCTACGCCGAGGAATATGGCTGGGACCTGCGCTTCGAGGCGCTGGTCGCCGAGGTCGCCGGCAAATTTCTCGCCAACTTCGATCCCGCCAAGGAATATTGCTGGATCGCCGAACGTGGCGGCGTCAATGTCGGCTCGGTCCTCGTCACCAATGGCGGCGACGGCATCGCCAAGCTGCGGCTGCTCTATGTCGACAAATCGGCCCGCGGCCTCGGGCTCGGCAAGCTGCTGGTCGACGAATGCATCCGCTTTTGCAGGCAGAAGGGCTACCGCGAGCTTTCGCTCTGGACCAATGACATGCTGGAGACGGCCCGCGTCATCTATATCAAGGCCGGCTTTCGGCTTGTCTCCGAGGAGAGACATCGAATGTTCGGCCCCGAAGCGAATGGCCAGACCTGGGTCCTCACCCTCTGACTTGCTTCGTCGCAAAATTTCGCTTGATTTGGAAACGATCATTTCCTAATTAGGCGAACATGAACGCAACGACCCTCGACCATCAAGAGAAGACCCGGAGCCGCGGTCGTCCGCGGGAATTCGATGCGGAGGCGGCACTCGACGCAGCCCTGCGCGTCTTTTCCGAGCGCGGCTATCATGCCGCCTCGATCAGCGAACTCACCGAGGCCATGGGGCTGGCCGCCGGAAGCGTCTACAAGGCCTTCGGCGACAAGCGCGGCATCTTCCTCGCCGCCTTCGACCGCTACCGCGCCGTGCGTCGCGGCCTGCTCGATGCCAGGCTGGCAAGTGCCGAGACCGGCCGCGACAAGCTCCATGCGCTCATCACCTTCTTTGCCGGCTCTTCGCACGGTGAAATCGGCAGGCAGGGTTGCCTCGTCGTCGGCAGCGCCAGCGATCTCGCCCTCTTCGACGAAGAGGCGGCCGAACGTGTCGCCACCGCCTTCATGACCGACGAGACGCTTCTCGCCGACCTCATCCGCCTCGGCCAGTCCGACGGCTCGATTTCGGCGCATATCGATATATCGGCGGTCGCACTTGCGCTTCTCTGCCTCACCAAGGGCATGCGCGTCATCGGCAAGACGGAACGCAGCGGCGAAGAAATGGCTGCCGCTGCCGAAGCCGCGATGAAGCTGGTGACCTGACATTTCCCCCAGGGGAATGCCAGCATTCCCCTGCGCGGCCGGAAACGGGTGGCTGCCGGCAGACCGATTTGCGATTAATCCTTTCAACCATACCGGAGTTTCTGATGAGCATTTCAGCCACCGCGCCGGATAAGGCCATTCCACGGGCGCTATCCCCCTGGCTCACCTTTCTTTTTGCCGCCGCCTGCGGGCTGGTGGCCGCCAATCTCTATTACGGCCAGCCGCTTGCCGGCTTAATCAGCGCCGAGCTCGGCTTCACGCCTGCCGCAACCGGCCTGATCGTCACGCTGACGCAGATCGGCTACGGCCTCGGCCTGCTGCTGATCGTGCCGCTCGGTGACCTCACGGAGAACCGCCGGCTTGTGCTGCTGCTGGTTGCCGTCTCCGCTGTTGCGCTGATCGGCGCGGCGCTGGCTTCAACACCCACGGCCTTCCTCGTCGCCTCACTCTGCATCGGCCTTTCATCGGTCGCCGTTCAGGTCCTGGTTCCCTTTGCCGCCAACATGGCCCCCGATGCGACACGGGGACAGGTCGTCGGCAATGTCATGAGCGGCCTGCTCTGCGGCATTATGCTGGCCCGCCCCTTCGCAAGCTTCGTCGCCGAGGCCTCGTCCTGGCATGTGGTCTATTACGTCACCGCAGCGTTGATGATCGTGCTCGCCGTCATCCTGCGCGCCAACCTGCCGGTCCGCGTGCCGAAGACGAAGCTACGCTACAGCGAGCTGCTGGCTTCCATGGGCCACTTGGCGCTGACCTCGCGCGTGCTGCAGCGCCGGGCGCTTTATCAGGCCGGTATGTTCGGCGCCTTCAGCCTGTTCTGGACGACGACGCCGCTGCTGCTCGCAAGCCCGGCCTTCGGCCTGACGCAGAACGGCATCGCCCTCTTCGCGCTCGCCGGTGCTGCCGGTGCCATCGCCTCGCCGATCGCCGGCCGGCTTGCCGATCGCGGCATGACGAAAATTGCCTCGACGCTTGCCATGCTGCTCGGAATGGCTTCCTTCCTGATCAGCCATTTCGCCGCGGACGGCTCGCTGACCGCCCTGATCCTTCTGACGGTGGCGGCGATCATGCTTGATTTCGGGGTGACGACCAATCTCGTCTGCGGCCAGCGCGCCATCTATGGCTTGAACCCGGAACATCGCAGCCGGCTAAACGGCCTCTTCATGGCCACCTTCTTTGCCGGCGGCGCGCTCGGCTCGGCGCTCGGCGGCTGGGCCTACGCGACCGGCGGTTGGACGATGACCGCCTGGATCGGCTTCGCCTTCCCGGCGCTCGCCTTCCTGTTGTTTCTGACGGAACACCGCGGCAAGCAGGAAAGCAAAATCTGAGACCGGATATCTAAAACCTTGACAGTGCCGGCTTATAAATGCGGACATCCCGGCAGCAGCCTACGCATCCGCTCACTGCTGCCGAATTTTCGTTTCTGCATGGGATGTTCCAGCATGGACATAGACGAAGACAAGATCGATGACGCTGTTCTGGCATTGCTATGACTGACGCTGCATGACGAGGACAGAGCTTGGAAAGGCTTCGACTGGGACGCAATGGACCGTCTGTATCGGAAGGGCCTGATCGCAAATCCCGCAGGCAAAGCCAAATCCGTCGTCCTGAGCGACGAAGGTTTGCGACGATCTGAGGAATTGTTCCGCGCTCTTTTTACTCGACCGCCGGAATGATCACCGTTTCCGGTTTCTAGAAACGTGACCTACCTTACTAACTATCGGCTGAATCAAAACGCGAACGGGCGGCGCGAACGGCGTCGTGGTTCGCTTCCGCCCAGTTCAACAGTTGCGACAGTGGCCGGTAGAGCGAACGGCCGAGATCCGTCATAGAATATTCGACGCTCGGCGGCTTGGTCGGGAAGACTTCGCGAGCGACATAACCGTCCCTTTGCAGATCACGCAGCGTCTGCGTCAGCATGCGC
Organism: Rhizobium sp. NZLR11; assembly: GCF_019685115.1. Lineage (NCBI taxonomy): Bacteria > Pseudomonadati > Pseudomonadota > Alphaproteobacteria > Hyphomicrobiales > Rhizobiaceae > Rhizobium > Rhizobium sp. NZLR11. The sequence continues at coordinate 42,028 of NZ_JABDWD010000010.1, forward strand.
TGCGATATATCGGGAAGCATGCGCCGCAGCTCGCCGAAGCGGCGGGGCTCGGCCGCCAGCACTTCGAGCAGCAGCGTCGACCATTTGCCGCCGATCTGCTGCATCATGTCCCTGACGGGACAATTGGAAAAATCGAGGCCAGCCAGATCGATCTCGCGCCGCGCCCCCGGCATTCTGTTCTTCAGACTGACGACCGCACCGCTCATCTGCTGGTTCCCTTTTGGTAACGTAGAGCCGAAAAACTGCCTCCTTTACATCGCCGAGTCAATTCCTATTCTAGTGTTACTCTCTTTTCGAGACTACCCCCAGAACACAGAAGGAAACGACGTATGAACGAAACCATCCTTGTCACCGGCGCCGCCGGGCAGCTCGGCCAGCGTGTCATCCATCATCTCATCGAGACCTATAAGGTCGCTCCCGGCAGCATCGTGGCGGCTACGCGCAGCCCGGAAAAGCTCGCCGAACTCGAAAACAAGGGCGTCGTCACCCGCAAGGCCGATTTTGATGACGCGGCAGGCCTGGAGAAGGCTTTCGCCGGCATCGACCGGCTGCTAATCATCAGCACCGATGCGCTGGATACCCCCGGCAAGCGCCTCACCCAGCACAAGGCAGCCGTTGCCGCTGCCGCTAAGGCAGGCGTCAAGCACATCGCCTATACCTCGATGCCGGCGCCGGACGATTCGCTCGTCACCTTCGCGCCGGATCATCTCGGCAGCGAAAACGCCATCAAGGCAAGCGGCATCGCCTATACGATCATCCGCGACGCCTGGTATCACGACAATTACCTGCACGGCATGCCGCACAACCTGCAGGGCGGCAAATGGTACAGCGCCACGGGCGACGGCAAGGTCTCGACCATTTCGCGTGACGACTGCGCCCTGGCAATCGCCGCCGCCCTTGCCTCCGGCACCTCCGAGAGCGCCACCTATACGCTGACCGGCGCGCAATTGCTCACCAACCGGCAGATCGCCGCCATCGTCTCCGATGTCGCCGGCAAGCCGCTCGAGGTGGTCGACGTCAACGACGAGCAGCTCGGCCAGGGCATCCGCGGCGCCGGCCTTCCCGGTTTCGTCGCCGACATGCTGGTTTCGGCCGACGCCAACATCCGCGCCGGCAAATTCGACATCGTCACCGGAGACTTCACCAAGCTGACCGGCAAACAGCCGCAGCCGCTGAAGGATTTCTTCGTGGCGCACAAGGCTGCGTTGACGGCTTCAGGCAATGCCGGAGGCCATTGAGCTTTCCGCTCATCCCTGCGCTCGCGGCAGGGATGAGCGGACTCCGATTCTGGACACTGGATCCCTGATCACATCAGATGTGTCGCTCACCGCACCGACGCGCAGGGTCGCCCCTCAGAATTGCGAAACGAAGCCAGGCGGTTTTTCCCTGAGGTCAAGTCCGTATTCAAGCTCGGCCCGCATCCAGAGCACGCCGCTTTCATAGGGATCGTCGGACATTGTCTCAGTTCGCGCGTCGGCGACATTGCTGTCAGCCCAGTTCTTGACACACGCGACGCTCTCGCGTTTCCGCTCATTCCGATCGATTGCACACCATTCTCGTCCTTCGTCGAGCGGAACCCATGCGAGACCATCCCGGAAACAGGTGATGGCCCGATATTTCGGCTCGACGACAGTGTTCCCGGCGGCATCCTCAATGCCCCAAAGCAAGGTTCCGTTCGAATTCCTCGAGACGCGCTGTCCGCCGTCGGGTCCGCAACGCAACTTTGATCGCCGGTCTTCCAGGCGGCGCGGCTCGGAGACTTCACGTCCTGATGCGTCGATCCAAAACTTCCGCCCATCCTTCGATACCGCATAGGCACCGGAATCGGGCTGCAACTCATCGAACTGCGGAGCGACGGCTAACACACCGTTGGCGTCCAGTATTCCCCATTTGCCCTGAACATCGACGCCGGCATAGCCACCGCTGAAACCAGATTGGCTCTGAAATGATGGTGGATCGACAAGCAGTTTACCGTCCTGCTTGAGAAACCCCCATTTTCCATTGTACCGAACCGATACGGGGAATTCGCAGGTCATGTACGTGTTGTCAAAAAGATACGAAACGGTCGGCTTTCCATCCGCTCCGACGACCTGAATAAGGTTACCGCGGTGGATGAATTTGAGACCCGAAGGACATGCCGCCCACGCCTTCCCGTCCTCCGGGTCGGGCACCAGATCCCCGGCCCGGTTGAGCCCGATCCACTGGCCGTCCACCGATACCCTGGCCACCTCACCGGAATAATCCGGCAGTCTCGCATCGTCAAACAGACGACCGCCAAGCAACCGTCCCGCCTCGTCAAGGACGCCCAATTTCTGGTCTTTGGCCACACGGTAAAACCCGTTTCGATGATCCTGGATCCTAAATTGCTGTGGGGCGAGAATAGTTTGGCCGTCCCGGCCGATCACGCCGCATTGGGTGGCGTCGGCCCGGTCACGTTGGCTGGACTGTCCTTTGTGTCCGGCCGAACCGCCATAACAGACAATTGCTCTTCCTCCACCGAGTTTGCTGGCTGTTTCGAAGCGAGGCTCGACCTTCCAGGTTCCGTCGGGAGCAAGCAATCCGTATCGTTTATCTCCCGGCTGAGCTGCCCAAACGAAAGTGCCGAATTCGAATTCTTTAATGGCCAGCTCGTCCTTCAGTATCTTTCCTGAAGGCAGATCGACGAGCAGATAGGGTCGATCGCTCCTCTCAAAAAACAGTTCCCCGAACATAAAACGCAGGAAGCCGAAAGAATCCGACGCGACCGCTTTGCCGGGACGAACGAGCGCCGCCCCGGCTCCGAATGGAATGGCACGCGCATAGTACGGCAACAGCAGAAACTTGCCCGTTCTGTCGATAATTCCTGCCTTGTCAGCGACCACCACTTCGGCGTGGCCTTTGCGAAATCCGCGGGCAAGGTCGAACGCAGGCGCGATCACCATCTCTCCACTCGAATTGATATAGCCGAATTTCCCCTCGGAGCGCACGGCGGCCAGCCCCTCCGAGAAAGGAAGCGCAACTTCGAACTTGCGATCAATCCGCGGTTCTAACGTCGCTCTGTCGATATAGCCGCAAAGAGCGTAGACGCCGCCGCACCTTTCCACCCATCTTTCCGGCCGGGGATCGGCGACGCCGGTTCCAACGGAGCAGAGCAAACTCGCCCATGCCGCCGCGACAAACATAAATTGACGTGTAGCAACGCTCACCCTAACGCCCCCCGGTTGAAAGAACTAGGAGATGCTCGTGTGTTGGAAATATGGCCAATCCGCAGGTCGGAGGTCATGAGTACAGGAATCCAGCGCCTTCACCCCATGAGCACGGGAAACCTTTGCAGCGTATCAAATTAGTTGCCGCCAATACGCAAGAAGGAAACAGCCCTTCCTTAAACCGCCTGCCCGCACGCCCGGCAGAACCGCCGCACCGTCTCGGCCATGCCGTATTCCAGCGCGTCGGCGGTCAGGCCGTGGCCGATCGAAACCTCGGCAAGCTGGGGAATGCGCTTCACCAGCGCCGGCAGGTTTTCGACGGTCAGATCGTGGCCGGCATTGACGGCAAGGCCGATCGCCAGCGCCGCATCCGCCGTCCGTCCGAGCGCGTCGAGGATCGGGGCCGCCCGTTCCGGCGCGTCGTAGCAGCCGCCATAGGGACCGGTATAAAGTTCGATCCGGTCGGCGCCGACCGCCTTGGCGATATCAATGGCTTCAGCATCGCCATCGCCGTCCGCAAACAGCGAGACCCGGCATCCCATCGCCTTCAGCCGCGCGACGGCATCGGTCAGAAATGCCCGGTGCTTGCGGAAATCCCAGCCGTGATCCGAGGTCGCCTGGGCGGGATCGTCGGGCACCAGCGTCACCTGCTCCGGTGCCGCCCCGGCGCAGAGTTCGAAGAACGCCTGCGTGGGATAGCCCTCGATATTAAACTCGGCCTCGGGGAATTCGTCGTCGATCAGGTTGCGAATGACCGGCAGGTCGGAAAAGCGGATGTGGCGCTGGTCGGGGCGCGGATGCACCGTCAGGCCGCTGGCGCCGGAGGCAAGCGCAATGCGCCCGAGCGCTTCGACGCTCGGCCAGGGCAAATCGCGCCGGTTGCGCAGCATGGCAATGGCGTTGAGGTTCACAGAGAGCTTGGCGGGCATGGCTGATATCCATCGGTGCTAAAACAAAGGCCCCTGCTTTTAAGCCAAGTGCCTTGAGATGACCAAGGAGATTCGCAGATGGATGCGATGCCGATTGTTGATGGCCATCGCTGTCGGTGGGGGTATTCACCCTCCCCCGCGTACCGCAAACAGTAATTCCCGTCGCCTTTGAAGACGGCCGACCGATGCTGCAATGCAGCGCGTGTTTTGCTGCAGCACACCCAGAAACCCGGGCAAATCACGTCGTCGCGTTGCTATCCCATTTAAAAGAGATTACTTTTAGCACTTATAAAAAAGATCGTTCACGCATAACATGGACATTGTATCGCGTAAACGTAGGCCGCGTACTGCTTCTTTCCCAATGACAAGAACGCCCAGAGGAAAACCCCACTCGCCGCGCCTGGGAAGCAACTGGCAAATCCGCATGAGGTGCAACACTATGCCCTAGGAGGGTTCATGCCAGACGGTTCCAAACGCCTGTTTGCTGCCGCCGGTATCGCTTCGGAGGCCCGGTCAAAATACCGGTTCCTGCCTTCGGCCGCGCTGCCGCCGGATCTACCGGACGGTCCCGTGCCAATCGCCGATATGGCCAACGCATTCGGCGTTACGCACAGGACGCTGCATTTCTACGAAGAGAAGGGGTTGGTTTCGGCCAATCGCATCGGCCTGATGCGGGTCTACGGACAAGACGATGTGATGCGCATGGCGGTCATCACCGTCTGCCGTGAGACCGGAATGCCGATCGCCGTCATCCAGGAATTGATGGACGAGCTTCGCAAGGCCGAGTCGCAGGAAAGAGCCGAGGCGATGTTCCGCGAAGCGCTGCAGGTGCGCAAACGTGAGCTGACGGCCGAGATGTCGACCCTGCACCGCCAGCTCCAGCAGGTCGGCGACCTCCTGGATTATGACGCCAGTGTCGAAGAGCCGCCGTTGAACGACAACCAGGACAGCGCAAGCCTGACCCCGCAGGAGCGGCAGTGCCTGGAGCTGATGGCGGAGGGCTATTCCACCCAGCGAATCGCCCGAGCGCTCGACCTGAAACATGACGAAACCAGGGATCTCGAAGCCGGAATCATCCTGAAATTCCGCGCCAACAACCGCTTCCAGGCGATCGCCAAGGCTGTTCTGCTCGGCATCGTCCAGGCATAACCACGTGCAAGCCTAACGCACGTCCCGTGCAAGCCTAACGCAAGCCGCGTGCAAACTTGCACGCATCATTCCCGACGGCCGCCACCGTCGACTTCCCGCCCAAAATCGCGAGGCGCGATCGAGGTCAGCGCACGATCGTCAGCGTCTCCGCCGCGCGCGTGATCGCGGTATAAAGCCAGCGTTCGCGCGTATCACGAAAGGCCCAGCTCTCGTCGAACAGCACGACGTCGTTCCATTGCGAGCCCTGCGCCTTATGAACGGTAAGCGCATAGCCGTAGTCGAACTCGTCGTAGCGTTTGCGGGTGTTCCAGGGAATCTCGCCTTCGACATCCTCGAAGGCCTGTTTCAGGAGCTTGATCTTGGCGGCCCCCCGGTCCATGTCGTCATCCTCGGGCCGGACGAGCAGATTGATGCCGGGCTTCGTCGTTTCCTTGGACGAGGTCATCACCTGCCAGAGCGAGCCGTTCAGCAGGCCCTTGGCGGGATCGTTCCGGAGACAGACGAGCTTGTCGCCGGTCTGCGGGTAATCGGCATTGAAGCCTTTCAGCTCGCGCAGGCGCTGATTGTAGCGCCGCCGGGTCCTGTTGGTGCCGACGAGCACCTGGTCGGCATCGAGTACCAGCTGCTGCGTCACCTCGTTCTTCGAGATCACCTTGGCCGTGCCGTAATCGCCGTACATCACCTCATTGCCCTCGCGCACCTGCATGGCGAGCTTAATGATCGGATTATCGCGCGCCTGGCGATGGATATCGGTCAGCAGGTAATCGGGATCCTGATTGGTGAAGTAACCGCCGCCGGTGACCGGCGGCAGCTGGCCGGGATCGCCGAGCACCAGGATCGGCGTGCCGAAGCTCATCAGATCCTTGCCGAGCGCCTCGTCCACCATCGAGCATTCGTCGACGATAATCAGCGCCGCCTTGGCGACCGGGCTCTGCCGGTTGATCGAAAACATCGGTGCGATCGAAGTCTTGCCGGTCTCTTCGTCCTCCACCGCTTCCTCGCCGCGCGGGCGGTAGATCAGCGAATGGATCGTCCGGGCGTTGGAGGCGCCGCGCGAGCGCAACACTTGTGCGGCCTTGCCGGTAAAGGCCGCAAACAGCACATCACCGTCGACATTCTCGGCGAAATGCTTGGCAAGCGTCGTCTTGCCCGTTCCGGCATAGCCGAATAGGCGAAAGAGCGGCGAACGCCCTTCATTCAGCCATTTCGAAACAGCCTTGAGGGCTTCGTCTTGTTGCGGCGCAAATTGCATGATCGGACGACTTGGCAGGATTCGCGGGCGTTAGGCAAGGCGGAAAACGGCAAATCGCGCGGCGGGACGATCATCCGTTCTACTGCCAGCCCATGCCGCTCGCGCACATCGACGGGTCCCGCCCGATCGCATCGGTCAGAAAATCCAGAACCGTCTTGACGCGGAGCGGCATGTTGCGCCTCGAGGGATATACGACCGTGATCGGCAGGCGGCTTGGTTGAAAATCCTCCATCAAGGGGATCAGCCGGCCAGCGGCGATATCCGGGACGGCGATGATATGGGAGAGGACCGCCAGGCCCGCGCCGGCAAGGGCTGCCCTGTGAATGGCGACGGCGCTGCAGGCGGTCAGGCGCGGCGAAATCCGAACCGAAATGTCTTCCGAGCCATTCGAGAACGACCAGGTGGAAGCTCCGCCGGCCCTGTTGTAGCACAGACATTCGTGCTCCCTGATGTCTTTCGGCGCCCGCGGCGCTTCCTTGCGCGCGAGATAGGTGGGTGATGCCACAAGGAAGGCCGTCGTCCAACCTATCCGCCGGCAAACGAGGCTGCTGTCAGCGACCGAGCCCAGCCGCACTTCGAGGTCGAGGCGCTCCTCGATCATATCGGAGCTTTGCTCCCTGAGGAGCAGTTCGACCGAAAGCTTCGGATGGACGGCAAGAAGATCGCCCAACCGTTCGCTGAGATAGAGGCCGAGCGGCGCGGGGACGCTGAGTCTGACCCTCCCCGAAGCCATGGCCCCATCCGATCCGGCCGCATCGCCGAGTTCCTCCACCGCTTCAAGAATCCTCAGCGCCATCGGCAGCATCCGTTCCCCCTCCGCCGTCAGCGACAGGCCGCTCGTCGTGCGATGTAGGAGGCGCGTGTTGAAATGGCCTTCAAGGGCTGCGACCTGCCGTGAAACCGCCGGCTGTGTCACGTCGAGATCATGCGCCGCCGCTGAAAACGAGCCCGTCTCCACGACGCGTTGGAAGGCTCGCAATGCCGAAACGATATCCATCCCTGCCCCCTCATACTTTTGCGCATAGGCCTTATGCAGCCAAACTAAGCGAGAATGGCTTTACAGTCCAGCAATTAAGGATATCTTTTATCCATAAGGATACTAAATATCCTTAATTAGAGGAGAGATGACATGAGCCAGCGATTGAACTACGCCCAGCAGTCCCCCGAGCTTTTCAAGAAATTCATGGAATTCAGCATGGCGCTGAAGAGCAGCGTGATCGACGAGAAGCTTCAGGCCCTGATCGAGATCCGCGCTTCACAGATCAATGGATGCGGCTTTTGCCTTGACATGCATGTGAAGCAGGCAAAGATCCATGGTGAGACCGAGCTCAGGCTCCATCACGTCGCCATCTGGCGGGAATCCAACCTGTTCGTTCCCCGCGAGCGCGCAGCCCTTGCCTGGACCGAAGCGCTGACGAAGCTTCCCGAGGGCGGCATTCCCGACGAGATTTACGAACGGGTTCGCGGCCAGCTTTCCGAAAAGGAAATCTCCGATCTGACCTTTGTCGTCATGGCCATCAATGCTTGGAACCGCGTCAATGTCGGCTTCAAGACGGTCCCCGGCTCGGCCGACAAGGCCTATGGCCTCGACAAATCAGGCTTGAACTAAACCCCACAATTCATTGAGAAGATTCACCTTTGACGCTGTCGCACCCCGGCAGCGAACGGAGATCTGTTATGAAAATCGTTGTCATCGGCGGAACCGGCCTCATCGGTTCAAAGACTGTCGAACGCTTGCACAAGCGCGGGCATGACGTGATTGCCGCCTCGCCGAACTCAGGCGTCAATACGATCACGGGAGAAGGACTGGCGAACGCGCTGTCGGGCGCCGAAGTGGTGCTAGACCTTGCCAATTCGCCATCCTTCGAAGACAAGGCCGTGCTCGAATTCTTCGAGACCTCGGGCCGCAATCTTCTCGCCGCCGAGAAGGTTGCCGGGGTAAAACACCATGTCGCTCTCTCCGTCGTCGGTATCGAGCGACTGCAGGAAAGCGGCTATTTCCGCGGCAAGCTCGCTCAGGAAAGATTGATCAAGGCGTCTGGCATTCCCTACACCATCGTGCATTCGACGCAATTCATGGAATTCCTCGGCGGAATCGCCCAATCGGCAACGGTCGGCCACACAGTTCGCCTGTCGCCGGCCTATGTCCAGCCGATCGCCTCCGACGACGTCGCCGACGTCATGGCGGATGTGGCGCTCTCCGCGCCCGCCAACGCCACAATCGAGATATCAGGTCCGGAACGGGCGCGCCTGAGCGAACTCGTCGCCCGATATCTGAAGGCGATGAAAGACCCGCGTACCGTCGAAGCCGATCCGGAAGCGAAATATTTCGGCGTCCGGCTCAACGACCAGTCGCTCGTTTCCGACGACAGCCGCAGCCTCGGCTCGATCACCTTCGAACAACGGTTCGCAAAATCCGCCCAGCCGAAGTGATTTGCGCCAGGACGCGGCCGCTCAGGCGCGTCCTGCTCATCCAAGCAATATGGAGATTCCAATGATCAAAACCTCAGTCCTCGCCGCCGTCGCCCTCGCCTTTCTGACTGCCACCGGCGCCAGCGCCCACGACAACAGCAAGTCTGCGAAGGTCACCCTCGTCTATGAGCACGAGCTTCCGAACGTGCCGGGCAAGAGTATCAAGGGCGTGCTGGTCGAATATGGGCCGGGCGGCTTCACCGAAGGCCACACCCATCCGGACACGGCCTTCATCTACGCCACCGTGCTCGAAGGAGCGATCCGCAGCCAGGTCAATGACGGCCCCGTCAAGGTCTATCATGCCGGCGAGAGTTTCTCCGAAATGCCGGGCGACCGGCACGGCGTCAGCGCCAACGGCAGCGAAACCAAGCCCGCCCGCCTGCTCGCCGTCTTCGTGGTCGACACCAACCAGAAAGAGCTGACCTATCCCCTCAAGAAGTAAGTGGCCGCCAAACCCGTCCGCGCGGGCCGATGCTTGCGCTGGCGGCCGACATGCTGAATCATACGCCGCCCGCCCCTCCCGGAGACAAAGACAGATGATCTACGACGCGCTCTTCGGCAAGCCTCTGATATCGCTCATAACAGTCGGCTTCGCCGGGATCGTCGTCTGGCACCTGCTTTCCCGCCAACGGCCCACGACGCGGCTGGTGGTGCAGATATTCTTCTTCGCCGCGATGACTTTGATCCTCGTCGGCAGCGGCATCGAACCCCACCGGTTTCAAGGATATGAGTCCGAGGATCCGCAGGCCCTGCTCGTCATCGTCGCGAAAACGCTCTGGTGGATTCATTTGGCATGGGCCGTCATCGGTTTCATCAGGCTGTATCTGGTGCTGGAAGGCAGTCCACGAGAGGCTCGCCTGCTCCAGGATCTCGTCATTGGCGTCGTCTATATCGGCATGGCCCTGTCCGTTCTGGCCTTCGTCTTCGGCGTGCCGATCGGCACCCTCGTTGCGACCTCGGGCGTCGTCGCCATCATTCTCGGCCTTGCGCTGCAGAGCACGCTCGCAGACGTCTTCTCCGGCATCGCGCTGACCCTCGGCCGGCCATACATCATCGGTGACTGGATTCTTTTGAGCGACGGCACAGAGGGACGCGTCGTCGAAAGCAATTGGCGTGCGACGCACATCCTGACCAGCGCAAACAATCTCGTCGTTCTGCCGAACAGTTTTCTGGCCAAGCTCGCCGTGACGAATGTAAGCCGGCCGGACGAAAGCCATCTGCTGATCCTCACCATCCGCATCGCCCCGACACGGATGCCGGCATCGGTCCGCCAAGTGATGTTGTCGGCGCTCGCGAGCTGCAATTCCATCGTGCGCGAGCCGCCGCCGGTCGTGGCGCTGAGGGGGCTGGACGCCACGGCACTGGAGGTCGAGCTACAGTTCCGGGTGACGAGCCCCAGCCAGCGCGCGACGGCGCGAAACGAGGTGCTCGATCTCGTCTACCGTCACTGCAAATCGGCCGGCCTGCTTTTGGCCGTTCCGGCGGCCGCCTCGGTCCTGACGGGCGATCTGCCGACCGAAGAGAGCGCACGGGCGCCCCGCGTAACGCCGCTCGAACTGATCGAGGCCATACCGATCTTTGCGGCGCTGACGACCGATGAAAAGCAGAAACTCGCCGAGACAACCGCCGTGCGTGAGTTCCGCAAGGGCGACGTGATCGTGCGGGAGGGCGAAATGCTGCCGTCCCTGATGATGGTGCGGGCCGGCATTATCGCGGCGCGGCACGGAGATTGGGAACGCGGGCGGCTCGCGCCGGGTGATTTTTTCGGAGAGACCGGACTGCTCGCGGCCATGCGGGAAGTCTGTACCCTGGAGGCTCTTACCGCCGTGACGGTCTATGAAATCGATCAGCAAGCCTTCGCGCCGCTGCTGAATGAGCGTCCGGCGCTGGCGGAAGAAATCGCCGAAGACCTCGCCCTCCGCGCGGAGCGATTCCGCGACGTTGCCGCCCTGCCCGCGGAACCCGCCCACAGCGCGCGCGCTATCCTGAAAACCATCAGGACAATCTTCAGGGGGTAATCAGCCGGCGCGCTTGAGAACCCATTCGAAGGTACTCCGCCAAAGCTCGGCCGGCACTTCCTCGGACAAGGTGCCGACCAGATCGGAAAGCCGGACCCGTCTCAGCGTATCGCGCCAGGCCTCGTCGGCTTCCCACATGATGCGGGCGACTGCGCAGGGCTTGCTGTCGCAATAGCCTGCCGGCCGGCATGGATTGTTCTCGCGGATGTTCGTGCAGGTGAAGATCAGCGCCTTTCCCTCGACCGCCTCGACGATCTCGAGAAAATTGATCTCCGAAGGCCCTCTCGCAAGCCTGTAGCCACCGGTCGGGCCAAGCGTGGTCTCGACCAGCGACGCCTGCGAAAGGCTCTGGAGCGCCTTGGAGAGGTATTCCTTCGGCAGACCATGAAGCTCTGCGAGCGCCTTGGTGGAAAGGTACCTGCCCTCTGGCAGGCCTGCGAGGATGGCGCAACAATGAAGCGCCCACTCGACCTGGCTTTTCAGGATCATTCAGCAACTCGCGTGATGGCTGTTTCAGGAAGTGATTTAAGGATATACGCTATCCGAAAATCGACATGATGTAAACGACCAGTAAAAGCAGCGTGTTCTGTTTGAGCGGTGATATTTAGCTGTCCGTGTCTTCGTTCCCACTTAGCGCCTGGTCATTTTCAATTCCGGCAAGCAGCTTGCGCAGCAGCGTCGCCAGCGCCTCGCGCTCGTTCGCATCAAGTGCTTGCAAAAACGCGGATTCGCCCGCCATGTCGGTGCGGAAAGCCTTTTCGGCGTGTGCGGCGCCAGCCTCGCTCAATGCCACCAGCACGCTGCGCCCGTCACGTTGCGATTTCTCGCGACGGATCAGGCCCGCCTTCTCCAGCCTGTCAAGCCTGTGGGTCAGGCCCCCCGAAGAGATCATCAGCGCCGAATATATGTCGGTCGGGGTCAACCGGTAAGGCGGTCCGGACCGGCGAAGCGTCGCGATCACATCGAACTCGCCGCGGTCGAGGCCGAAATCGGCAAAGGTCGCCTCGATGCTGGGGCGCACTAGGTTCGACAGCCGAAACGTCCGCCCGAGAATCGCCATCGGCTCCGTATCGAGGTCCGGCAACTCTACAGCCCATTGTCGACGCAGCCGGTCGACATGGTCCTCTCCGGAGCGCCCCTTGTCCGGGGAGCGATGGTCGTCCCCTGCAATTCCATTCGTCATCTCTGCCTCTTATCACCACAGGCAAGACATACACCTTCCATCCGGGGCGAGGAAGATATCTTGACAAGAAGACAGTTTTCAGAATATATCTTCTCGAGAAGATACTTTGTTCAGCCGATACGAGCGGGAGGCACGTGATGTTCAGAATTCTTCGCCACCAGGAACCGAGTCCCGATCAGAGCCGGACCATCCGCTTCGAAGGCCGCGATCACGGCGGCGCGGTATCGCTTTTTATCGTCGACAACGAGCCGGGCCAGGGGCCCGACCTGCATGTCCATCCCTATTCCGAGACATGGGCGGTCAGGACGGGCGAAGCCGAGTTCACCGTGGGGGACGCCAAGACCCGCGTCTTTCCCGGCGACATCGTTGTCGTCGACGCCAATATTCCCCATCGTTTCGAGAATGTCGGCACCGACCGGCTCGAAGTCGTCTGCATCCATGCGAGCGACACGATCGTGCAAGAGTTTGTCTGAGGCGAGCCGTCGCCCGAAAAAGGAAGAGGAGGCAATCGCAATGCCCAAGATGATCTTCGTGAACCTGCCAGTGAAAGACTTGGCTGCCGCGACCCGCTTCTACGACGTGATCGGCTGCAGCAAGAACGAACAGTTCAGCGACCACCAGGCATCGAATATGGTCTGGTCCGAGGCCATTGTCTTCCACCTGCTGACGCGCGATTACTTCGCCACCTTCACGCCGAAGCCCGTCGCCGAAGCGCAGAAGGCGAGCGAAATGCTGATCGCCCTGACAATGGACAGCCGCAAAGAGGTGGACGCCATCGTCGAAGCCGCAGCAGGCACAGGCGGCAGAGCCGACCCACGCGCTCCGACGGACATGGGCTGGCTCTACAACCGCGCCTTCGAGGACCCCGACGGTCATATTTTCGAAGCCGTGTGGGTCGATATGGCGGCAGCCTCCGCTTCCGGGCAATAGCGCGGAGGCGCCCGGTACGACCGAGATGTGCGGGCGAGCGGCTCAAGCCGGCCTCGCCTGCCATAAAACTTTCCATGCGTCGGGAACAAAACCGCCTCGTCTCGTGTCTCATCTCAGGCATCGCAAAATTGCATGCCCAATCTCAAGGAGAGACATCATGAAATCCGTGAAATTCCTGTTCGCCGTGGCGGCTGCCGCCCTTGCCGCCACGGCTGCTTTCGCAGCCACTCCAGTCAAGGAAGTCGAATCCGCCAAGGGTAAAGTTCTTGCCGGCAAAGACGGCATGACCCTCTACACCTTCAAAAAGGACGCCAAGGGCGTTTCCAACTGCAACGACGATTGCGCCAAGAACTGGCCGCCGCTGATGGCCGCTGGCGGTGCCAAGGCTGATGGTGCATATTCTATCATCGACCGTAAGGACGGCACGAAGCAATGGGCCAAGGACGGCATGCCGCTTTATTACTGGGTCAAGGACAAGAAGATGGGCGACATCACCGGCGATGGCGTCGGCGGCAACTGGAGCCTTGCCAAACCTTGATTGTAGAGGCCTTGATCGAAGGGGCGGTCATCACAAGAGAGCGGTCGGCGTGAAAACACCCGCACCGGAAAGTTTCGAGGGCCAGATCCTGGCCCTCCTCCCCTCGCTCCGGCGCTATTCGCGTAGCCTGACGCGCTCGGATGCCGATGGCGAGGATCTGCTCCAAGACTGTGTCGAGAAGGTGCTGGCGCGCCGTGGCCAATGGCGCGGCCTCAACCTGCGCGGCTGGGTCCTGACCATTATGACCAATCTCTACCGCAACGGCCGGCGCGGCAAGGCGCGCGACGCTATCGTTGAACTCGACGCCGCAGGGAACATCGCGGCACCCGAAACGCTGGCCGATCCGCTGGAGCGCGCCCGGCTCGACAACGCGCTGAACAGCCTTTCGGAGGAACACCGCGCCGTGCTGATGCTCGTGGTCATCGAGGGATACACGTATAGCGAGGTTGCCGCTGCCCTCGACATCCCCATCGGCACCGTCATGTCCCGGCTGTCGCGCGCCCGCCAGCGCGTCGCCGAGCGGCTGAAAGCCGATAACATCATTACGCTTCGGAGGCCGAAATGAACGAAGCCAACCCGATCGTCACCGAAGCCGATCTCCACGCCTATGCCGACGGCCAGTTGCCGCAAGCGGCGCGCGCCCGGATCGAGGCTTACCTCGCCGACAACCCCGACGAGGCGGCTCTGGTCGCCGAATGGCAGGCGCAGAATAGCAGCATCCGGTCGCTGTTTTCAGGATATGAGCACGCGAAGGACACCGACACTCTGCTCGTCTCGCCCCTGCGCGCCATTTCATCGGGGCGGAAACGCCTGGCGATCGCCGCCGCCGCCCTCGTCGTCTTCGCGCTCGGCGCCGTCGCCGGCCACTACGGCCCGGCTCTGCTGGAAAGGCCGGAGCTGCAGCTTGCCGGCTCCGAAACCCTGCCGAAGCAGGCTGAGACCGCGTTCATGGTCTATGCCGCCGAGGTTCGCCATCCGGTCGAGGTCTTCGCCGACGAGGAGCTTCATCTCGCCACCTGGCTCGGCAAGCGCCTGGCCATCCAGAATCTGAAGATCCCCAATCTGCAGCCGCTCGGCTTCAAACTGGTCGGCGGCCGCCTACTGCCCGTCGATGGCCGACCGGGCGCCATGTTCATGTACGAGAACCAGGCAGGCGAACGCCTGACCGTCATCGTCGGCCGCAACACCGAAAACCGCACGACCAGCTTCCGCTTCGCCTCATCGGGCAATCTCGAGACCTTCTACTGGATCGACGGCGAACTCGGTTATGCCGTCACCGGCGAAATCTCCAGGCAGGCGCTGCGTAATGTTGCCGAGGAATGCTACCGGCAGTTTCCGTCCTAGAGCATGTCTCGCAAAAGTGTGCCGCGGTTTTGCGATAAAGACATGCATAAAAACAAAGACCTAAAGCGTGACAACCGAATCTGAAAGATCGCGACACGCTTTAGAGCAACTCCAGGAAAAGTGCGAAGCGGTTTTCCGGCCGAAATTGCGTAAAAACAAAAGACTAGAGCGGTTCTGCGCTTCCGTTGAACCGCTCTACAGATCAGCGCAGCGGATCGTTGGTAAGTTCGATCGGCTGCCCGTGCGGCGTGGCTTCGGCAGCCCGCTGCCAGCTCTGCTGCAGGTCGAGGATGACGGATGCATCTGCTATGTCGCGGCTGACGAGCAGCTCGGAAAGGGCCGCCACCCAGCAGTCGAAATAATCGCTGCCATCTTCGGCACGGCCGGGCTTATGCAACTCCTTGGACAGAACCTCAGCCCATTCGCCCCAGGCGAATAGCCCCTTCTCATACAGGTGCACGGTCATAGCGAAAGCTTCCGCCGCCCAAGGCTCGGGAAAAACCGGATCCCCCTCCGGCGACCTCGGCAAACCTGGCGATTGCGCCAGCTGAGACGGCATCTCACAAACGCTCAAGATAGCTCTCCCACGCATCGATGGAGACCGTCAGTGATGGATCCGCCCCCTCGCCCCAGATCTCGCCGCCGTCTAAGACGACGGTGTAGAGCCATTGCGGATTTTCGCCTCGGCCGTGCGCGCTGTCGTCGGGGAAGACGAAAGCCCCTTGCACCGCCTCGACGACGCCCATCTTGGCGCGCGCGTAACGCGGCAGCCGCGTATGCGTGGCCGGATTGAAATTCTTCGTCCTCACCGTCTCGCCGACCGCGAAGAGCGGCGTCGTCCCGATCGGACGATCGCAAGGTCCGCCTTTGGCCAGAGTAGCGGGCACCATCTCCGCTTTCAGCACCCGCTTCGGCGCCGCACCGCCCTGCTGGGCATGGCCTGACTGCAATTCCGCGCGCGTCGCAAAGCCGTGCCGTTCGAGCAGCACCTCGACGCCGCGGATCCAGATCTCGTAATAGCTGGCGGCGAGGTAGTCGGCCGGCGGAATATTCTCGCGCACATGCCGGCTTTCATCGATCGTCCATGCGCCGAAAGCCCCGCAGGAAAGCGTGACGCCGAGCGCCCGCTTTTCCCATTCGGCGTGGAAACAGGGTTCGTCCTTTTCCGGCGCGACAGGACCAAAACCCATCTGACCACCGAGATCGTGCGGTCCGTTCATGCGAGAGCCTCCGGGCTTCGGGCGACGGCCGTGCCGATCATTGCATCGCGGCTGACGAGTCCGGCAAGTGCTGCCTCGTCTATTCCGTCCGTGCCGTCCGGCCGTTCGGGAATGACGAGATAACGCAGCTCCGCCGTCGAATCCCAGACGCGGATCTTCTTGTCCTTCGGCAGCGTCAGCCCGAATTCGGCAAGCACGCCGCGCGGATCGATCACCGCGCGCGAGCGATAGGCCGGCGCCTTGTACCAGACCGGCGGCAGGCCGAGCACCGACCAGGGATAACAGGAGCAGAGCGTGCAGACGATGAGATTATGGGTCTCGGCCGTATTGAAGACGGCGCGCATATGCTCGCCCTGCCGGCCGGTATAGCCGAGGCTGGCAATCGCCGCCGTCGCATCGCGCTTCAGCCAGTCGGCGAAATCGGCATCGCTCCAGGCCTTGGCAACGACATGCGCGCCGTTCCTCGGCCCTACCTTGGTCTCGTAGGTCTCGACAATCGCATCGATCGCTGCGGGGTCGATCAGACCCTTCTCCGTCAGCAGCGTTTCCAGCGCTTTGACGCGGGCCTGCATGTCGGAATAGTGGTTGTCGTGGTCATGGTCGTCGTGGTCATGACCTGCATGATCGTCGCTGTGCCGCATAACGCTCTCCCGAATAGGCGGCTGGATCTTAGGCGCTGGTCGGATGGCCGCCAAGTGCGTTTCTCGTAAAGATGCCGCCAGGCGAATAGGGATTGGTTAAGCAAACCATCCTTCACCCCGCCGATATAACCAAACATTAATGGCTTCATCTTCAGATTGCACCGCATGAAAACTCCGACATTCGGCCGAAGAACCAATCCGCCCGCCTCTTCCTCCTCCTCTCAGGCAGAGGAAATAAAGATCCGTGCGCAAAGCGCTGTGCAGGACGATCCGCGCCCGAACGAGGCCGGCAATCCTTTGCAAGGCCCGAGGCTAGTGGCCCGCGCCCTCCTCGACCGGATCCGTCAGGAAATCGCCGAAGACGGCCGTTTTCGGATGATCGATCTATTGGCGGCGCTCGGATCAATCGGCGGATTCTCTTGTGTTCTTGCCGCACTCAATGTGGCTGAAGCAGGGCAATGTCGCGACGGCGCCGATCTAGTCACCATGGAAACAAGGGATGGATCTCGCTACTACGCTGGCAATCTGCCGAATGCTTTCCTGCTGGAAAGCCATGATTCTCTGCTGGCGCTGACCTATGGCGCCGCCGGAAACCAGGGCGCGGTTCTGTCGCAAGAGACGGTCCTCGATACGTTTCGCCATGTCGCGGCCACCATCGGCGATCCGCAGTTCGGCAGGCCACGGTTGGCGGAAGATGATCAGCCCGGCGCCCTGCCCATCAGCTATGTCAGGCGCCTCTGGCCGATTGCCCGGCAGGTTCTGGATATGAACCATGTCCCGGTCCGGCGGCGGCCGCTGGCGATCGGCATGGCAATCGAGCTTGCTTTCGCGATCGACGAGCAGCCGATAGACCCGCTACTGGCAGCACAAATCGTGACCGAATGCGCCGTTCCCATGGCAAAAATCGATCCGCGTAAAATTGCTTGAGGTATCGGTAACCTCCTCCTTATGAATATTCTCATTCTCGGTGCTACAGGCTTTATCGGTTCGGCGGTCGCGGCAAGATTGCTAGAGGATGGCCATGTCATCACCGGGCTTGGCCGGAATCCCGGCCGGGCGCGCCTCCGCCAGCCCAGCATCCGTTGGATCAGCGCAAATCTGGCTAGGATGACCGACGCGGCCGACTGGGCGACGGTACTTGAAGGCCAGCAGATTGTCGTCAACGGCGCTGGCGCTTTGCAGGACGGCCTGTCTGACGACCTTGCCGCCACACAGGAACGGGCGATGATCGCGCTGCAGGGAGCAGCACGCACGGCCGGCGTGAAGTTGATCGTCCAGATATCGGCGCGCACTGACGGCGCCGGTCGTGATCGGCCCTTTCTAGCGACCAAGCGTGCCGCCGACCTGGCGCTTGCGGCAAGCGGCATTCCCTACGTGATCCTGCGCCCAGCGCTAGTGCTCGGCCGAAACGCCCACGGTGGCACAGCGCTGCTGCGTTCCCTCGCTACCATCCCCCTCGTCCTGCCGCTCATCCACGCCGACAGCCCGGTCGAAACCGTCGCCGTCGAAGATGTCGCCGCCGCAGTCTCAGCCGCAATCTGCGGTGCGCTCCCCTCCGGCAGCGATATCGAACTGGCGGCCGAAGAACGGCAAACGCTCGCAAGCCTCGTCAAACTCCACCGCGCCTGGCTCGGCCTGCCGCATGCACCCGTCATTTCCATTCCGCCCATTCTTGCAAGGCCGGTCACATGGCTTGCGGATATGGCCGGTCATCTCGGCTGGCGCTCGCCGCTGCGCTCTACCGCCATGACCGTCATGTCCGAAGGTATCAGCATGGATCGCGCGCCACCGTCAGGCCTGGCGACTCTCTCGGCGGCCGCAACCCTTTCGGGCAATCCCTCCGGCGTGCAGGATCTCTGGTTTGCCCGGCTCTATCTCCTGAAGCCGCTTGTCATCTCGGGCCTCTCCGCCTTCTGGCTGCTCTCCGGCCTGATCCCGTTGCTTGCGATCGAGAAAACATCCACCCATTTCCTGCCGTTTATGCCGGAGGCAGCCGCAACGATGCTGACACTGGCCACCTGCCTGATCGACATCGCGCTCGGCGCCGCCGTCCTTTTCCGTCCGCTGGCCAAACGCGCTCTTCTCGGCATGCTGGCCGTGTCGCTCGCCTATCTCATTGGCGCAAGCCTCATAGAACCGGCACTCTGGCTCGATCCGCTCGGCCCGCTCGTCAAGGTGCTGCCGTCGATCCTGCTGACGCTGACAGCCCTCGCCACCCTGGATGAACGCTGATGCTTGAGCAATGGTTGCTCTTTGCCCATGTCATCGGCGCGACCGTGCTCTTCGGCACCGGCGCCGGCATCGCCTTCTTCATGATGATGGCGCACCGGACACGTGATCCCCGGCTGATTGCCCATGTCGCCGCCACCGTCGTCGTCGCAGACACCGTCTTTACCGCCACCGCAGCCATTCTCCAGCCGGCCACCGGCGCTCTGCTGGCCCGATCGATCGGCTGGGAGCTGTCGGAGGGATGGATCGCGCTTTCGCTGCTGCTTTACGTCGTCACCGGCCTGTTCTGGCTGCCGGTTGTCCGGATCCAGATCCGGCTGCGCGATCTCGCCCGCATGGCCGCGGCGTCTGGAAGCGCCTTGCCGCCGGCTTATTTTCGCCTCTACCGCATCTGGTTCGCCTGCGGTTTTCCGGCCTTCTCAGCCGTCGTCGGCATTCTCTGGCTGATGCTGATGAAGCCGGCAATCGCTCTATTTTAGCATCGGCCAGAGGCTCGCCACCAATAGCACCGCCATGCTGATATTGAACCATCTCAGCCGCACCGGATCGGAAAGCCATTCCCGCAACGCCGAACCAAAGCCCGCCCATGTCGATACGCTTGGCACGTTGACGGCTGCGAAAGCCAGGCCGACGAGAAGCACGCTGCCCAAGTAAAGCTCCTGATTGGTATAGGTCGCCATCGCGGTGACCGCCATTACCCAGGCTTTCGGATTGACCCACTGGAAGGCGGCAGCCGAAAAGAAGGACATCGGCTCGACGCCGCTCCTGCCTTCGACGAGCGACCGCGAAGAGGCGATCTTCCAGGCGATCCAGACGAGATAGGCACCGCCGGCAAATTTCAGCGCCATATAGACGACCGGCACCGTATGCAGAACCGCACCGAGCCCGAGGCCGACGCCGATGAGCAGCGAGAAGAAGCCGACACCGATGCCGAACATATGCGGGATCGTCCTGCGGAAGCCGAAATTCACGCCCGATGCAAAAAGCATCATATTGTTCGGCCCCGGCGTGATCGACGTCGTAAAGGCGAAGAGAATGAGGGCGAGAAATGTATCCAGCGGCATGCGACCTCCCGAACCGACCTTCTCGGCCGAGTTCATTTTAGGTCAGCATAACTGTCCTAAACAGCTGACACCATTCCATCATTGTCACGGTGACAGGATTGCTTGAAAGATGGCGATACGGCCCAATCTCTTCGCGAACGGAAGAAAACCCATGCAGGACGACCCGATCCCATCCATTACATTCCCGAACGGCGTGCAAGTGCCGGCACTCGGCCAGGGAAGCTGGGCCATGGGCGACGATGCCGGCCACGCTAGGGCGGAGATCGAAAGTCTCAAGGTCGGTATCGATCTCGGCATGACGCTGATCGACACCGCCGAAATGTACGGAGACGGCGGTGCCGAAGAGATCGTCGGCCAAGCGATCAGCGGACGGCGCGACGAGGTCTTCATCGTCAGCAAGGTCTATCCCTGGAACGCCAGCCTGAAGGGCACGGTCGATGCCTGCGAGCGCAGTCTCGAACGGCTTCGCACCGACCGCATCGATCTCTATCTCCTGCACTGGCGCGGCAGCCATCCGCTGGCCGAGACCGTCGCGGCCTTCGAAATGCTGAAGGCATCCGGCAAGATCGGCGCCTGGGGCGTCTCCAACTTCGACACCGGCGACATGGAGGAACTTCTCGGAGTGCCCGACGGCGCCAATGTCGCCGCCAACCAGGTGCTCTACAATCTCTCCCGCCGCGGCATCGAATTCGACCTCTTGCCCTGGTGCCAGAGCCGTAAGATTCCCGTCATGGCCTATTCGCCGATCGAGCAGGGACATATCCTGCATCATCCCGAGCTGATCCGCATCGCCAAGGCCTATCAGGCAACGCCCGCCCAGCTGGCGCTGGCCTTCCTGCTCGAACGCGACGGCGTCATCGTCATCCCGAAGACATCGAATGCTGAACGCGCGGCGGAAAACCGCGACTGCGTCTCGCTCGATATCACTGCCGAGGACTGGCAGGCGCTCGACGCCGCCTTCCCGCCGCCCACCAAGAAAAAACCGCTGGAGATGCTCTGATCTTCAGCGGCTTCCAATTATTACAGCAGCGAGCTTACATGCCCTGCGCGCCGCGATTCATTGCGGCGATGCCGGTGCGGCAGACCTCGATGAGGCCGAGCGGCTTCATGATCGCCACGAACTGATCGATCTTCGATGACTTGCCGGTTATCTCAAGAATAAAGTGACCGACCGTCGCATCCACCACCTTGGCATGGAAGGCATCGGCCAGGCGCAGCGTCTCGGCGCGCATGTCGCCCTCGCCGATCACCTTGACCAGCGCCACTTCGCGCTCGATCGGCCGGTCCTGGCCGAGTTCGCGGGCACGCACCGTCAGGTCGACGACGCGGTGTACCGGTACGATGCGCTCGAGCTGCGCCTTGATCTGCTCCAGCACATGCGGTGTGCCGCGTGTGACGATGGTGATCCGGGAAAGATGCGCCTGATGTTCGGTCTCGGAGACCGTCAGGCTTTCGATATTGTAGCCCCGGCCGGAAAACAGGCCGATGACCCGGGCAAGAACGCCCGGCTCATTGTCGACGAGAATGGAAAGCGTGTGGCTTTCGATCGCCGCCGTTTCCGGCGAAATGAAATAGGCGGAGCCCGTGGGCTGAAGGTGTGCGTTCATGGTCTTGAGTTTCCTCTTCCCTGCCGCATAACCCCGAAAATCGGAAACGATTTTCGGAAAGGATTATGCGCAAATTAAAAATGTCAGACGAGCGCGCGGCCCTTGGCATCGATTGCATTGGCGACCGCTTCGTCCGTGGCCTCATCCGGCAGCAGCATTTCGTTGTGGGCCTTGCCCGAGGGGATCATCGGGAAACAATTGGCGAGATTGGCAACGCGGCAATCGAAAATGACCGGCTTTCTGACCTCGATCATCTCCAGAATGGTGTCGTCGAGATGCTCCGGCTTTTCGCAACGCAGACCGACAGCACCATAGGCTTCCGCCAGCTTGACGAAATCAGGCATCGCCTCGGTATAGGAGTTCGACAGCCGGTTGCCGTGCAGCAGCTGCTGCCACTGGCGCACCATGCCCATATACTGGTTGTTCATGATAAAGATCTTGATCGGCGCATCGTGCTGGATCGCAGCCGACATTTCCTGGATGCACATCTGGATCGAGGCATCGCCGGCAATGTCGATGACGAGGCTGTCGGGATGGGCGATCTGTACGCCGAGCGCTGCCGGCAGGCCATATCCCATCGTGCCGAGGCCGCCGGAGGTCATCCAGCGGTTCGGCTGCTCGAAGCCGAAGAACTGCGCCGCCCACATCTGGTGCTGGCCAACCTCGGTCGTGATGTAGGTGTCGCGGTCCTTGGTATGCGCGTAGAGCCGCTCCAGCGCATATTGCGGCATGATGACATCGCTGCTCCTTGTATAGGCAAAGGAGTTGCGCGCCCGCCAGCGAGCGATATCGGTCCACCAGTCCTCAAGGCGGCCCTTTTCCGGCTTCTTCGGCAGCGCCCTCCACAGGCGGACCATGTCTTCGAGGATATGGCCGACATCGCCGCGGATGCCGATATCGACACGGACGTTCTTGTTGATCGAAGATGGATCGATATCGATATGGATCTTCTTCGAATTCGGCGAAAAGGCATTGAGACGGCCGGTGATACGGTCGTCGAAACGGGCGCCGATGCAGACCATGACATCGCAGTCGTGCATCGCCATGTTGGCCTCATAGGAGCCATGCATGCCGAGCATCTTCAACCAGTTCTTGCCCGAAGCGGGATAGGCGCCGAGGCCCATCAGCGTCGAGGTGATCGGGAAATCGGTGAGTTCGACCAGCTCGCGCAGCAGCTTGGAAGCCTCAGGCCCGGAATTGACGACGCCACCGCCGGAATAGATGACCGGACGGCGCGCATTCGCCATCAGCTCGATCGCCGCATGGATCTGGTTGAGGTCGCCCTGGATCTTCGGCTGGTAGCTCTTCTGGATCGCGTAATCGGCGGGCGGCGTGTAGGTGCCGGTCGCAAACTGCACGTCTTTCGGAATATCGACGACGACAGGACCCGGACGACCGGACTGGGCGATGCGGAAGGCTTCGTGGATGACTGCGGCGAGCTGGTTGACGTCCTTGACCAGCCAATTGTGCTTGGTGCAGGGCCGGGTGATGCCGACCGTATCGCATTCCTGGAAGGCGTCGGAGCCGATCAGCGGCGTCGGGACCTGACCGGTCAGGCAGACGAGCGGGATCGAATCCATCAGCGCGTCCTGCAGCGGCGTGACCGCATTGGTAGCGCCCGGGCCCGAGGTCACCAGCATGACGCCGACCTTGCCGGTGGAGCGCGCGTACCCTTCGGCCGCATGACCTGCCCCCTGCTCATGGCGGACGAGGATGTGCTTGACGTCTTCCTGCTGGAAGATCTCGTCGTAGATCGGCAGGACCGCGCCGCCCGGATAGCCGAAGATATGTTCGACGCCGTTGTCCTTCAGCGCCTTGAGAACGATCTCCGCTCCCGTCATCCGATTGCCTGCCGCCTGATTGTCCGTGCTCATCTGTCTGTTCCGTTTGATGCTGGGATTGCGTTTGTGGCCGGAAGCCCGAATTTCGGGCATAAAAAAAGGCCCCGGAGGAGCCTGTCATCTAGCGCATGGGTGGCTACCGCCGGATGGTTACACCATCCTGCCCATGCGCTTTCCCACCACGATAAGAGCCGTTGCGATTTTCATGGTCGGAAGTGATAGACAGAAAATTTCGCAGCGTCAACGCATGCCGCAATAAAAATCCATCCGCGCTCCTTTACCCTCTAAAAACCATGGTTTGAAGGATTTGTTAAAGGATGGACTTTATTCTTATGTCCCATTGCAGGGAGTAGCCCTTTGCTCAACAACGACTTGCGCGTGTCTGGCAAGGCAGGCGAGCACGATCGCCGCGATGGCCATGCACCGGGAAATCGCTTTCTTGGCCGCGTCGTTGCGTGCAGCGGCTCGCGGGCGACCATTGCTGCCGTCGCCGAAGAAGGCGGCACCGATCTGACCGAACTCTGGTCCGTCGGTCGGCTGATTTCGATCAGTGTCGGCCGCAACCGCGTCGTCGCCCTCGTCTACCAGATGAACACCGGCAGCCATGCCTGGGGCGAAGGCGAGGACAATAATTTCAAAATCGAGACCGAGCTGCTCGGCGAAGTCCGTGTCGATGAGGACGGGCGCGAAGAATTCTCGACCGGCATCTCGTGTTATCCCTATCTCGGCGCCATCGCCCATCGCATCCGCGCTGCCGACCTGATACGCATCTATGATGCGGGAGAGGGCACGACCGCCGTCATCGGCAAGCTGACTCAGGATGAAAGTATCGACGCAGCGATCCACATCCCCTCGATGCTCTCCAAGCATTTCGCCGTCGTCGGCTCCACCGGCGTCGGCAAGTCGACGGCCGTGTCGCTGCTCTTGCACAAAGCGATCGCGGCGGATCCGAAACTGCGTGTGCTGATCCTCGATCCGCATAACGAATTCGCCGCTGCCTTTCCCAACCACGCCGTCACGATCGATACCGATACGCTCGACCTGCCCTTCTGGCTGATGCGATTGGAGGAGTTTGCCGAAGTCGTCTTTCGCGGCCGCCCGCCGGTGCCCGAAGAGCTCGACATGCTACGCGATATCCTGCCGGAAGCCAAACGCGCCTTCCGCGGCAGTGACAATTCGCTGGTGCGCCGCACGACGGAAAAGAGTTCCATCACCGCCGACACGCCGGTGCCCTACCGCATGGCCGATCTGCTGGCGCTGATCGACGAGCGCATCGGTCGCCTCGAAGGCCGTACCGAAAAGCCCTTCCTCCGGTCGCTGAAAATGCGCCTGATCGCCGCGATCAACGATCCGCGCTACCACTTCATGTTCTCCAACAACACGATCAGCGACACGATCACCGAGACCATCGCGCAGATCTTCCGCGTTCCGGGCGAGAACCGGCCGATCTGCGCCTTCCAGCTCGCCGGCATTCCCTCCGAAGTCGTCAATTCGGTCGCCTCCGTGCTCTGCCGCATGGCCTTCGAGGTGGCGCTGTGGAGCGAAGGCGCCATCCACATGCTGGTCGTTTGCGAAGAAGCCCACCGCTACATCCCCTCCGATCCGAGCCTCGGCTTCGTGCCGACGCGCCAGGCGATCGCCCGCATCGCCAAGGAGGGACGCAAATACGGCGTCTCGCTCGGCATCATCACCCAACGGCCGGGTGAGCTCGACCAGACGATCCTGTCGCAGTGCTCGACACTCTTTGCCATGCGCCTTGCCAACGACCGAGACCAGGAAATCATCCGCTCGGCCATCCCGAACTCGTCGATCTCGACGACGAGTTTCATCTCCTCGATCGGCAACGGTGAGGCGATTGCTTTCGGCGAGGCGATCAGCGTACCGATGCGCATGCGCTTTTCCCGCGTCGACGAGAGCCTGCTGCCGAAGGCGAGCAGCGCCAACAGCAAACACAGTGAGGAAGATCCGGATACGGTCGACCTGCGCAAGATCGTCACCCGCATGCGGGCGGTCACTGTCGGACCCGACATCTCGAATTTCCAGGTGAGCTATGCTGCGTCCGCCGCAGGCCCCGACGAGGCCGATGCAGCCGACGAGGATATCGACGCAATACCCTACGCGCCGCCTGCGCCGTCGTCCGCTCCGCTCGAATCCTACCGGCGCGAACTGCTGCCGCAGACACCGCGACTGGACCCGGTCGCACCGCCAGCGATCGACCCCCGGCTGGACGCGCTCCGCCGCGAGATGCGCCGCGAGGAGCCGGTCTTCCCCCGGCCGGCATCACCGACGGACCAGCCCGCGATCACCCGCCGGGAACCCGGCACGTCGCTGCGCGAAAGCATCCTGAAAAAACCGCTGAGCAGCCTCTACAACAAGGATTGACGCTGGCGCTCGATCTCCAAAGTACGACCCGAAAAGCGTAGCGGTTTTCGGACGACATCATGCCCTACCGTTCCAAGGCGATCAGGGGCTCGACAGCGTCGAGCACACGCTGCCGATCCATCGGCCCAAGCGGCAAGAGTGGCCGCGGCAGCTGTACCTGGGCGAGAGAAAGAACGTCGACCAGCGTATAGACCACACGGATGCTTCCGAAATCCTTGAACGTTTTCCAGAGCGGCTGCAGGAGGCCATCGAGCCGGAGCGTCTCGGCGCGGTCTCCGGCAATCGCGGCTGTGGTTAGCGCAAGAGCAACGCGCGGAAACAAGCCGCCGACGACGCTGTACCAGGCGTCGGCGCCTGAGAGGAGCGCCTCGGCAGCGCCCCAGTCGCCGCTGTAGCCGATCTCAAGGTTCGTCGTCTGACGCAATGCCGCCAGTTCGCCTCTGAAATCGCTGTCAACGGGCAGAGGCATCTTCACCGCCCTGATTGTCTCGATCTCGGAGAGCCGCTGCAAAAGGTCCCGGCTGAAGGTAAAGTGGGTCGTGCCGGGATTGTTGTAGATGCAAAGCGGCAGCTTCGCCGCCTTCGTGACCGCGAGGAAGTGCTGGTAGGCTTCTTCCTGGGTGAGCGGCGTATATGAGACGGGCGCCAGCAGAAGAGCGTCTGCACCAGCGGCCTCGGCATCCCTGGCGAGATCGACGGCATGGTCCGTCCGCAGGGCACCGGCGCCGACGACGAGGGGAACGCGACCTGCGACGCACTCGACCGCAGCTTGAACGGCCCGCAGCCGCTCCTCACGCGTGAGAAAGGCGTAGATCCCGGTGCTGCCGAGAAGGCCGATGGAAGCGACGCCTGCGTCACACAGACGATCCAGCAGGCGGCAGAGGGATTCGGTGTCCACGCGGCCATCTATATCGGCGGGGGTCGGCGGAAAGGCCGAAAGGCTATGAAACGGTGAAGCGACAGACATGATGCGATCCTAAAAGACGGTCGACATGAGAACAACAGGCGCGATCCGGCACCGGCGAAAAACACGGCAAGACTTCCCTCGGTCGCCGACGCAGACTTTGGTAACAGCACCAATGTCGACTATGCCAATGACACTTATCAGATCTCCTGCGATCGCAAAGTACCCGGTTACCATATGCCTGATCGAGACCGACCGGGAGCCGTCGACGAAGGCGGGCTCTTATGGTCACGAACAACCGCACAGAATGAAAGTGGATTTTGCCCAATACCCAGCACAAGTGCGACAGCCGAACGACTTCGCCGCCTCACCTAAACCGTCATCCGTTCCCAGCTGCCGCCCATCTGGTTGCGGAACCAGGTCATTTGCCGCTTGGCATATTGCCGCGTTGCCGCAGCCCCCTTCTCCAGCACCTCGTCGCGCGTCATCTGGCCCTTCAGCATCGCCGCAATCTGCGGCACGCCGATTGCCTTCATCACAGGGGCCTCGGCCGGCAGACCAAGCGCCACCAGCGTCTTCACCTCGTCCTCCGCGCCCTGCCGCAGCATCTTTTCGAAACGACCGTTGATGCGCTCATGCAGCACCGCCCGGTCCGGCAGCACGACGATCTTGCGAGCCTGGGCAGCGTCGATCACCACTGGTCCGGACCGGCCCTGGAATTCGGCGATCGACCGTCCCGTCGCCTTGACCACTTCAAGCGCCCGGACGATGCGCTGCCCGTCCTGGCGGTTGAGGCTTGCCGCCATGGCGGGATCGGCCTCGGCAAGCTCTGCATGAAGCCCCTCCGGCCCCTCCTCCAGCAGCCGCGCCCTGAATTCCTCCCGTAACGCCTCCGGTATCTCGGGCATATCGGCGAGGCCGCCGGTCAGCGCTTTGAAATAGAGCCCGGTGCCGCCGACGAAGACCGGCAGCCGGCCGGCAGCTCTGAGCGCCGGCAGCAGCACCGCGACATCGCGCAGCCAGGCGCCAGTGGAATAACCGGAACCCGCCGGCACATGGCCGTAGAGATGATGCGGCACACCCTGCATCTCCTCTTCCGACGGGCGCGCGGTCAGCACCTGCAGCGTGTCATAGACCTGCATGCTATCGGCGTTGACGACCGCGCCGCGATGGCGCTTTGCCAGTTCGACGGCGAGAGCGGACTTGCCGCTGGCGGTCGGCCCGGTTATCAGGATCGCGTTCACTGTGCTCAGAAGGTTTTCCATCATGGCCCTCGTTGCCACGCTTGTTGCCAATCCGTCAAATCCCGTGCTGACACCCGCAATCGCCGAAAAGGCGGCCGAGGCGGTGAACGCTGCCGGCCTCTACTGGCTGGCCGACGGCATCGCCTGCGACATCGCGCTGCGTGACGGCATGGATGCGCAAGCGACCGAGGCCAATATTCTTGCAGTCCTATCAGGCGCGCCGATCGACCTCGTCATCCAGGAGCAGGAAAGCCGCCGCAAGAAGCTGCTGATCGCCGACATGGATTCGACCATGATCGGCCAGGAATGCATCGACGAACTTGCCGCCGAAGTTGGCCTGAAGGAGAAGGTCGCGACCATCACCGCCCGCGCCATGAACGGAGAGATCGCCTTCGAGCCCGCTTTGCGCGAACGCGTCGCCCTGTTGAAGGGCCTGCCGATATCGGTCGTCGACGAAGTGATCGCCAAGCGCATCACGCTGACGGCGGGCGGCCCGGAACTGATCGCCACCATGAAGTCGAAAGGTCACTACACCGCCCTCGTCTCCGGTGGCTTCACCGTCTTCACCAGCCGCATCGCCGCCACTCTCGGCTTCGATGAGAACCGCGCCAACACGCTGCTCGAAGACGGCGGCATCCTCTCCGGCTTTGTCGCCGAACCGATCCTCGGTAAGCAGGCGAAGGTCGATGCACTGAACGAGATTTCGGCAAGCCTTGGCATTTCGCCGGAAGAAGCAATCGCCGTCGGCGACGGCGCCAACGACCTCGGCATGCTGCACCTCGCCGGCGCCGGCGTCGCCCTCCACGCCAAGCCCGCCGTTGCCGCAGAAGCCAAAATGCGCATCGACCACGGCGACCTGACCGCGCTGCTCTACATCCAGGGCTATAGGAAGACGGATTTTGTGACCGCGTAAACCACGCGACACACACTTCTCCGCCTTCACCCGTGTGACTGTGGCCGCCCCTCTGCCCTGCCGAACATCTCCCCCACAGGTGGGGAGATCGGCTGGGCGCACTGGCTTCCCCAAACAATTAACGTCCAGCACGGCAAAACGATAGATAGGAGGCGCAGGCCATATCCGATCTCCCCCCCTTGTGGGGGAGATGCCCGGCAGGGCAGAGGGGGTACCGCACGGCACGCCCTCTCCTCGCTCATTCCAGTGCTTGTCAATGAAGGAAGTCGAGGCCACGGCAGCGAGACGGTCACCGCCGCCGTCCCCTTACTCCATCGGCACCGCCACAAACCGCAGATCGCCGGTTGCCGATGCGATCATCAACTGGGCGTTGCGGCGGCCCTCCTGTTTCAACGCCTGCACTTTGGCGGCGACCGCATCCGGCGACTTCATGAACTCCTGCGCCACCTCGACGATCACATCGCCTGGCTTTAACCCCTTTTCGGCCGAGGCCGAACCGGGCGTCACCTCCGTCACGACGACACCGTCGACGCTCTCGGCGATGCCGAAAGCCTTGCGCGTTTCGGCACTCAAAAGCGACAGCGACAGCCCGAGCACGTTCTTCGGCGTTGTCGCATCCGGCGACACCTGGCCCTGGTGATGGTCGGGCTTGCCCGGTGTGGGCTGCGCCTGATCGTCGGAATCCGGCTGGTCCATGTCGTTGTTCTCGCCGGGATCAGGCGTAATCACCCCGTCATCCTGTGAACCATCGGGCGCCGCATCGTCGGATGCTGCCGCCTGATCGCTGTCCTCGAGCCGGCCAAGTTTGACCTTGACGGTCTGTTCCTTGCCGTCGCGCAGCACCACCACGTCGACTTCCTTGCCGACCGTGCTTTCCGCCACAACGCGCGGCAGATCGCGCATTTCGCTGACGGTCTTGCCGTCGAATTTCAAGATGACATCGCCAGCCTTGATCGAACCATCGTCGACGGGGCCGCCCTTGATGACCCCGGCGACCAGCGCGCCCTTGGCGGTGTCGAGCCCGAGGCTGTCGGCGATATCGTCGGTCACCGGCTGAATGCGCACGCCGAGCCAGCCGCGCCGCGTCTCACCATATTCGCGTAATTGGTCGACGACGCCTGAGGCAAGCTCGGAGGGTACCGAGAAGCCGATACCAATCGAGCCGCCGCTCGGCGAAATGATCGCGGTGTTGATGCCGATCACCTCACCCTTCATGTTAAAGAGCGGCCCTCCGGAATTGCCCTTATTGATCGCCGCATCCGTCTGGATGAAGTTATCGTAGGGGCCGGCATTGATGTTGCGGCCGCGCCCGGAAATGATGCCCACCGTCACCGAGCCGCCGAAGCCGAACGGATTGCCGATCGCCATCACCCAGTCGCCGATGCGCATCGTGCTGGAATCGCCGAATTTCACCGATTTCAGCGGTGCCTTCGGCTCGACCTTCAGCACCGAAAGATCGGTCTTCGTATCCGTGCCGATCAGCTTCGCCTTGAGCTTCGAACCATTGGCAAAATTGATCTCGATGTCGTCGGCACCCTCGATCACATGGTTGTTGGTGACGATATAGCCGGCCGGATCGATGACGAAGCCGGAGCCGAGCGAGCTGACATTATGGTTCGGGCCCTTGTTGCCCTGCTGCTTGTTGAAGAAATCGTTGAAGAATTCCTGGAACGGCGAGCCGTCGGGCGCCCGCGGCGCCGGGCCTGCGCCCTCGTCGTCCTTCACATTCTGCGAGGTCGAGATGTTGACCACGGCGTCGAGCAGCCCCTCGGCGAGATCGGCAACCGAAGCCGGACCACTGTTGGGCACTCCGGGCTGAATTGCTGGGGCCTGAATTGCTGGGGCCTGAATTGCTGGGGCCTGAATTGGTGAGGCCTGCATCGGTGCGGCCTGCTGCGGTGCGGAGGGTGCAGGCGGCGTAGGTGCAGGAGCGGCCGTTTCCGGAGTAGAAGGAGCGGGTGCAACAACCCCAGGCGCTGTCGTCTCAGGCGCGGTTTGCGCATAGGCGGCCCCGTTCATGCCGGCATGCGCAAGAATTGCAGCGCTGGCCATAAGCGCGAGCGTTCGTCTGAAGGGCGAGCGAGTCGTGGGGGCCATCAAGCATCCTCATAAGCGGTAAATGCGCACATTGAGCACCAGCATAAGGCGGAATGATGGAGGGTGAAATCACCTTTTCGCGAAATCCCCGAGCAATATGATGCGCCCTCGCAAAAGCCTGATTATCTCGACCTTTCCACGAAAAAAGGGCCGGCACTCGGGCCGGCCCTTCCAGGATTGTCAGGATGCGAATGGCATCCTTTGGCGTCAGTTCGCCGGCTGCGCGGGTGCTGCGGGAGCAGCCGCGCCGGGAATTGCCGCCGCCGGATTTGTCGGCGTTCGCAGGGTGCCGGCGGCATTGTCGAAATAGCGGAAGAATTCCGAATTGGGCGACAACACCAATGTCGTGTCCTGCGACGAGAGCGCGGAGGAATAGGCCGCCATCGAGCGATAGAACTCGAAGAAACCAGGATCCTTGCTGAAGGCGTCGGCGAAGACGCGGTTGCGTTCCGCGTCGCCCTGACCGCGCAGGATTTCCGCATCGCGCTGGGCGCCCGCGGTGAACTCGACAACCTGGCGGTCGGCGATGGCTCGGCGCCGCTGGCCTTCTTCATTACCCTCGGCACGGATACGCTCGGCCTCGGCCAGGCGTTCCGAGCGCATGGCGTTATAGGTGTTGGGCGCAACCTCAGGCGAAAGGTCGGTGCGGCGGATGCGAACATCGTCGATATGCAGGCCGAGATTTTCGGCATCGGTTCGCAGGTCGTCGCGAATCTCCAGCATCATCGCGACACGCTCTTCCGAGAGCGCGGCATTATAATCGCGCAGACCGTAGACGCGGCGAAGCGATGAATCGAGCTGCGCCCTCAACCGCGCTTCTGCGGCCTCGCGATCGCCCGAGACCGTTTCGCGGAAGCGGCGAACATCCGAGATGTTATAGATCACGAAGGCGTCGACGTCGAAGGTTTGACCGTCCTGGACCTGAACGCGGATATTGTCGAGATCGAGCCTCAATGCCTGCTTTTCGACCAGCTGAACGCGGTCGGCATCCATGAAGCCGAAGGGCAGCTTGAAATAGATGCCGGGCTCGGTCTTGACCGACTGGATCTGGCCGAAGCGGACGACGATCGCCTGCTCGCGTGCATTCACCACGAAGATGGACGAATAGAGCCCGACCAGAACGATGGCGAGGATGAGGAGTATGATGGGAAGTCTGTTCGATATCATGGCTCAACCTCCCTGCTGCGCCGGCTTGCCGAGCTCATTGAGCGGCAGATAGGGCAGCACGCCCTGCTTCTCGTCGATAATGACCTTCTTCGAATTCTTCAGTACCTGCTCCATCGTTTCGATGAACAGCCGCTTGCGGGTCACTTCGGGAGCCTTCGCATATTCGTCGTTGATCGCAGTGAAGCGCTGCGCCTCACCTTCCGCCTCCTTCACGACGCGGTCCTTGTAGGCGGCTGCATCTTCACGGATTCGCGCCGCATCGCCTCGCGCCTGGCCGAGCTTCTGGTTGGTGTAGCGATTGGCCTCTTCGATCGTGCTGTCGCGGTCGCGACCGGCACGCTGCACTTCTTCGAAAGCATCGGCGACTTCGCGCGGCGGCGCCACGTTCTGGATCGTCACGCCGGTGACGGTCACGCCTGCGCCGTAGCGGTTCATCGTATCTTGCAGGATATTGAGCACGTCCACTTCGATCGGCTGTCGATTGCTGCGGAAGGCGTCCTGCGCCGGACGCCGTCCGACGATTTCGCGCATGGCGCTGTCGGAAACCTGCTGCAGGGTCTCTGCCGGATTTTCGACGTTGAAGAGATAGGCCTTCGGATCACTGACCGTGTAGAACACGGCGAACTGCACGTTGATGACGCTCTTGTCACTAGACAGCATCAGGCCGTTTGAAGACGATGCCGAGGTCGCCCCGATATTCAGCTGTTGCACGGTCACCTTGACGGTCTCGACGGAGTCCATCGGCCACAGATGAAAATGCAGGCCGGGCATCGAGATCTCGTCCTTCGGCTTGCCGAACCGCAGTTCGACGCCGCGCTCATCCGGCTGCACCACGTAGACGCACTGGATCAGCCAGAAGACTGCGACGATCGCCGCGACGATCACCGCGACGCCGCCGTTGAAACCGCCGGGAATGATGTTGCGCAGCTGGTCCTGGCCGCGCCGGATGATATCTTCCAGATCGGGCGGTCCGCCCTTGCCGCTGCCACCGCCGCGCGGGCGGTTCGGCCCCTGGCCCCATGGTCCCTGATTATTATTACCGCCGCCGCCGCCCCAAGGGCCGCCGCCGCCATTCTGATTGCTCCAGGGCATCAAAACCTCGTTGTTCGTTAAGTCTTCCACGCATCCGGAACCGTGGGGGCTGACCGGTGGATGCGTTGGTGACCGTTATAGGTATCGCCGCATCCGCTTTCAACGCAACGTGAGGAACTTGGTCAATTTAAATGGAAAATAGTTCATTTTCAGCCGTGTCGGCGTTCATAGACGACGAAGCGCGTGGGGTGACTGTCCTTCTCGCCGGCCGGAACCGCGATAGACTCCCCTGCACGCCAGATGTCGGGATCGATCGCGGGGAACGAAGCGTCCCCATCGAGGTCGGCCTCGACATGGGTGATGCACATCCGGTCTGCAAGGCCGATCGCCTGGGCGTAAACCTGCCCGCCGCCGATAATGCAGATCTCGTCGACGCCCGTTTCGATGGCCAGCCTTTCGGCCGCCGTCATCGCCTCCGGCAGCGAATGCGCCATGGAGACATCAGCATGGTCGATCGCCACCTGCCGCGAGATGACGACATTCGGCCGCCCCGGCAGCGGCTTGCCGATTGAATCGTAGGTCTTGCGGCCCATCACGACCGGCTTGCCCAATGTCAGCGCCTTGAAGCGCTTGAGATCGCTCGAAAGCCGCCAAGGCATGTCGCCGTCGCGGCCGATGATGCCGTTGCGCGCAACGGCGACGATAATGGTCTTGCGGATGTCAGCCATGAAATATCCCGGATCAGACCGCGATCGGCGCCTTGATGCTGGCATCGGCCTCGTAGCCGATCAGCTCGAAATCGTCGAAGGTGAAGCCGAAGATGTCCCTTACATCGGGGTTGATGCGCAGGAAAGGCAGCGGCTTCGGCCGGCGCGCCAGCTGCAGCTTCGCCTGGTCGAAATGATTGTGATAGAGATGGGCGTCGCCAAGCGTGTGAACGAAATCGCCGGGCTTCAACCCGGTCACCTGAGCCACCATCATCGTCAAAAGCGCATAGGAGGCGATGTTGAACGGCACACCGAGGAAAATGTCGGCCGAGCGCTGATAGAGCTGGCAGGAAAGCTTGCCTTCGGCGACATAGAACTGAAATAGACAATGGCAGGGCGGCAGCGCCATCTCGTCGACCTCGGCCGGATTCCAGGCCGAGACGATGTGGCGGCGCGAATTCGGGTTGTTGACGATACCTTTGACGAGGTTGGCGATCTGGTCGATATGGCCGCCATCCGGCGCTGGCCAAGAGCGCCACTGGGCGCCGTAGACCGGCCCGAGATCGCCGTTTTCGTCAGCCCACTCGTCCCAGATAGAAACGCCGTTCTCCTTGAGATAGCGGATGTTCGTCTCGCCCTTCAGGAACCAGAGGAGCTCGTGGATGATCGAGCGCAGATGCAGCTTTTTCGTCGTGAGGACGGGAAAGCCCTCTTCGAGATCGAAGCGCATCTGATAGCCGAAGACCGAGCGCGTGCCGGTGCCGGTGCGGTCGCCCCGGTCGGAGCCCTTTTCCATCACATGGGTCAGGAGATCGAGATATTGCTTCATGTTGCGCTGATTCCGTTTGCGTTAATTTAAGCCTCTAGCAGCAGGAAACCAATCGCCGGCAGGCATTTTCCCAATATTTCTGATGGATCGCATAACGCTTTTATGACGTTTGCCCTTTCCATCGGCTGAGGAAACCACTATATCACCCGTGCTAGCTTTCGGGCTGGCTATGGCGATAAATGAGCGGTGTAATAAGCCTATTGGACCCGGGGGCGGTACCCGGCGCCTCCACCAAAAACCGGCGGCCTCGAAGGCCGGCTTTTGATGGGGGCGAAACAGGATCGACAAGGGTGTAAAGATCGTCTTTTTGCTCGGCATTGTACCGCCGTTATCGGGCTAAAATTGTAGTTGCAAACGACAACTATGCGGAAGCTCGTCTCGCTGCTTAATCGCGGTGTGACACTTCAATCAAAGTCCTAGTGGTTCGCACCTCTAGGCGGGGTCCGAAGGCACCTGGCAACAGAAGCCTTCACCTTCTCCCTGCCGCCGAAATCATGTATGCTGCTTAAAAACGTGACTCGGCTCCGGTCTTTCCCAAGGCGCCTGGACGTGGCATATAACCTTGTGAAAAGACTTCCGAACCGACGAAAGACAGGAAAAGCATGGGGCAGGATCATATCCGCTACGACATTCTGGCACAGGATGCACTTCGCGGCGTCATCCGCAAGGTTTTGGCGGAAGTCGGAGCGACGGGCCGCCTGCCGGGCGACCATCACTTCTTCATCACCTTCCTCACCGGTGCCACCGGCGTACGCATTTCCCAGCACCTGAAGTCGAAATATCCCGAGCAGATGACCATCGTCATCCAGCATCAGTTTTGGGAGTTGAAGATCACCGAGACGCATTTCGAGATCGGCCTTTCCTTCTCCGACGTTCCAGAAAAGCTGGTCATCCCGTTCAATGCGATCCGCGGCTTTTACGATCCCTCCGTCAATTTCGAGCTCGAATTCGACGTTCCGCTCGCCGATGGCGAGGAATTGCCGTCCGGTGAAATCACCGCCTATCCAGTCGACGCGGCAGGAAAGTCGGATGAGGCCGCAGGAGCAAAACCTGCCGATGGCGAAGAGAAGAAACCGGGTTCGGTCGTCTCGCTCGACTCCTTCCGCAAGAAGCAGTGATTGAAGGGAGGCCAAGCCTCCCTTTTTCATAAGGATTAAGGCCCCGCATGAGTGCCGAAATCGTCAATCTGCGCCAATTCCGCAAGAAGCAGGCCCGCTCCGAAAAGGAGACGCAGGCCGAACAGAACCGTATTTCCTTCGGCCGCACCAAGGCCGAAAAGCAGCTCACCCGCAGCCTGAACGAAAAGGCTGACAGGGCGCATCGAGACGGCCGGATCGAGACGGATGACGATGGCGCGTGACGGTTTCATGCAAAGCTTGAACAGCCGGAGTGAACTCTGAAAGTTTTGTCTTGTGCATGTCGTTGTCCCGCAACTGCTGCACACTTCCGGGCGACCTGCATTGAGATCAGCCACTTATGCGGTTTGCATGAATCGATCTGACAATCCCATCAAGATGTAAAGCCGCTTCATGATCCGCAAGCATTCGGCGACATTACACGGCCACCGCACCAGTTTCTCGCTGGAGGATGAATTCTGGGCCGAGCTGAAGACGATCGCCGCAAGCCGCTCTATACCGCTCGCCGCGCTGATTTCGGAGATCGATGATCATCGGCCGCCAGACAGCAACCTGTCCTCGGCGCTCCGGCTGCATGTGCTCGCTTGGGCGAAAGCCGGCGCTACTGCATAGTTCTTAAATCGGAATCGAAAGCGCTACAGCGTCCTTTGCGCGTCTTTCAGACGCGCGGCGCTGTAGCCGCGAGCTGTAATCAAATCCCATGCATTTTCATTGCGCCTGAACGCCTGGCACCTGGTCGAAATTGAGCGAACCGGGCAGCGGCCCGCTGCGCCGCGCCGCTTCCGCCTCGGCGGCAGCCCTCGCCTGCGCATCCGCCTTGGCTTTGGCTTCCGCCGTGCGTGCAGCCTCAGCCTCGGCAGCAGCCTTTTGCGCCGCCGCTGCCTGCGCCAATGCGCGCAGTCGCTCTTCCTCCGCCTGCCGTTGTTGCTCGATCTCAGCCGCCTTGACGCGCTCGGCGTCATTGAACCGGTAGAGTGCTGCCTCGCGCCGCAGCCGCTGCTTTTCGAGCACGATCGCTTGTAGCCGCTCGACGCGCCGGCGCTCGCGCTCAAAAGCGCGTAGCGACAGATAGCTGGTGATATCGGTCACATCCATCGTCTTGCCGGGCGACGGCAGCATGCCGGAAAAATTCAGCCTGAGCGCCGGCTCGGCGCCGGACAGCGCTTCCGTGCCCGGATTGAGCCCGACGCCCAGCGTCGCGGTGATCCGCTCCTCCGGCAGCGCGATCTGCGCATCGGCGGTGATGCGGGCCAGATCGTTGGCGACGGTGACGTTCTGCACGCGCAATGTCCCATCGGTGATATTGAAGGGGATGCCGAGTGGCGGCAGCTTCGCCTCTCCGTTGCTGAGCAGCGTCTCGACGATAGGATGCACCTTGCCGGCATTGATCTGCTCCTGCATCGTGTCGGTCGCAGCAAGCAGCGGTGGAAGGATGGCAAGGTTCAGCCCACGTATGCTGGTTTCGCCGAGCCTCAGTTCGCCCGAACCGTTGAGCGAACTGGCAATCTCGCCGATCGTCTTGCCCGAGGCTTCCATCGACAGCGACAATCCGAATTTGCCGTTGGCGATCGGCGCGCCGTCGCGCAACCAGACGACGCCGGCAAGATCGGAATCGGCAAGTGCAAGCTTCGTCTGCAGGAAGCCGGTACCATCGGCATTGGTGAACAGCAGATTGCCGGAGAGCTTTCCGCCATCCAAGTTGCCGGCCATGTCATTGAGCTGCAGCTCGTCTCCCTTGTAGGCGACGTTGCTGGTAAAGTCGGTGACCTCCGTTTCCGGCAGACCGGGCCAGAACTGCTTGGCCGTCAGCTTCACATTGACGTCGAGATCCTTGAAGACGGGCAACCCGAGCGGCGCCGTCGTCAGCGCGCCATTGGCGGGATCGACGATCTGGCCGAACACCGCCTCGCCGAGCCAGCCGGCATCAGCCTTGGAGAGCCTCAGCTCGCCGGACGCGGTCGTCTTCGCAGCCTTCCGGTCAAAGCTTAGCGCGCCTGAAAACTCGTTGTCGGCCGCATGGCCCTTGAGATCGGAAAAGACGATCTTGTCGCTATCGACGGCGGCATTGACCTGCAGGCCGAACGGCAGCCCGGTTCCCGTCTGCGGCAGGGCGATCCCGTTCATGATGAGGTAGGGGTCGATGTCGGCGCTGTCGAGCGAAAGCACGATCTGGCCGTTCATGAAAGTCTCCGGCCGGACATCGATCTTACCATTGGCGGTGAACGAGGTCCGGTCGGTCGCAAAGGTCAGCGCCGCATCGGCAGGATCGTTGCCCGATGCCTTCACCTTCAGTGTCAGGCGGCCATTGGCGCCGACATCGACCGGCAGCGGATCGAGCCCGGCCTGGCCGAACAAGACGGACGGCACGGCGTTTTCGAGCGTCGTTTCGAGGCTCGTCGTGCCGTTGCCGGTCAGCGCCAGGAGATCGGACATGCGGTAGTCGAGATTGACGCGGCTGCCATTCGAGACGCCCGCCAGCGTTACCGTCAGGGCGTTGCCTTCATCACCGCCGAGCGTCAGCGCGCCGCGCAGCGCCGTATTGCCGTACCAACCGGCATTGCGCACCAGCCGGTCGAGCACCGGGTGATGCGGCAGGTGCTCGCGCAGCATGGTGAAGAAGCCGCCGGGATCAGCCGATTTGAAGGTGATCTCGCCCGCGCCCTTGTAGTCGAGCAGCGAGCCTTCCGCCCTGCCGGTCGCCGTCAGCTCGGCGCCGGCGATGTTCTTGATCGACAGCCGGTCGACGGCAAGCGCGCCGTCGGCGATCGTGAAGGTGGTCTCGACATTTTCGGCATCGACGCCGAAGGCGGTGAACTTATCGGCCTTGAGCTGGGCGGCAATCTTGTGGTCCAGCACGTTGTCGCCGGCATCCTGGCCAGTCATCAGCCCGCTCAGCGCCTGCAGCGCATCGAGATCGAGCGTATCACCGTTCAGCGCCACCGACAGCGTCGGCGTCTGGCCGGAAAGCGCCTGCCGCTCCAGCCGGCCCTTCAGGGTCGCCGGCCCGATGGCGATTTCAAGATTTTCGAACCGCTGCAATTCATGTGTCAGGCTGACATTGGCGGAAAAGCCCGCCTGCCGCAATTGCCGGATGGCCGGATCGACCGAGCCGGCAAGCCAGGAGGCAAGTCCCGTCGGCTGGCTGGAGGCCACCACGATCTGGCCGTTGAACGAGGCGTCGCCCTGAAGCAGCAGCTTGCCCTTGCCTTCCACCTGCGTACGCCCCGGCAGCGTACCGCTGGCGCTGTCGATCATCCAGCCGGTACCGGCCGGCTCCAACTCCAGTTGCACGTCGCGCAGCGTCGTATCGCCGGCGACGATCGCCGGCAGCTTGACACTCGCCTTGCCCGGCACCTGCGGAATCGGCACCTGGCCGATGACATCGATCAGCGAATTAAGGCGCTGGCGTGCCGAAACCGCCGCGTCGCGCGTCGTCTTGCCGGCCTCACCCTGATTGCCGATGCGGTTGACATCGATCTGCTGCCCGTCGGCGGTCAACAGGAATTCCGGCTCATTGCCGGTATCCAGCGTCGCCTCGCCGGTTATGACGTAGGGATCGTCGGTTGGGCCGATCTCCATCCGGTATTCGGGAATGCGGATGCGTTCGTTGGTGAGCTCGAAGCGGCCCTTGACGCGCGGCGGCTGCTCTTTCTTGTTGGCGGGCTTGGCACTGTTGCGGTTTTCAATCGCTGCCGAAAGCTGGCCCTGATAGTTCGGCTTGCTGTCGACGAGCTTCAGTTCACCGTCGAGATCGATGCTGACGGGGTGCTTGTCCGGCGAAAGCTTCGTGCGCATGCGCAGCACGCCCTTCTCGTCCGGCTGGCTGCTCGAGATCGAAAAGCTGCCGTGCTCGCCGTCAAGGGCCGCATCGCCCTCGATGCGCCAGGGGCCGGCCAGCGACTTGGCCGACATTTCCGCATTGAAGCCGGTGATGCGGCGTGAACGGCCCGACTGATCATCGATGAACTCGACTTCGCCGCCACTGACATGCACGTTTTCGAGAACGACGGTTTTCGCCGGTATTTCGGCGCGGCTGCCGCGCATCCAGTCGAGCGTGCCGTCCTTGAGCAATCTCAGGCGCACCTTCGGATTGACGACGCGCATGTCGAAGATCAGCGCCTCTCCCGACAGGAAAGGCGCGAGTTCCGCATCCATGGAGAACTGCTCGACCTGGACGATCGGCGTGCCGTCCGCTTCCTGGCCGACGCGCACATCATGCAGCGTGACCGACGGAAACGGCAGGAGCCGCGCATCCACCGTCCCGTAGACAGTGACTTTCTTGCCGATGATGCGGCTCGCCTGATCCTCGAAATTCTTGCGGAAATCCGTCCAGTCGATGAATAGCGGCGCAAGCAGCGCCACAAACAGCGCTACGACGATCACTCCCCCCAGAAAGACGAGGAACCGGCCTACCAATTCAAGGATTCTCCATTCGGGATTCTGGTGCCGACACTAGAGCACTTACAGCAAAAGTGCACAGCGGTTTTGCCGGGAAAAGCGCGAAGTGATGTTCTCAGCGAATTGCGGAAAAACAAAAAGACAGAGCATTTCCGAAGTGCAGAGAACGGAAATGCCCTAGCGCTGTCGATGCCGGGGCGAAGGCCCAAGTTCAGGAGAATATTCCGGTCAGCCATGGTAGAAAATCTTGCCGGGATTGAAGATATCGTCCGGATCGAGCGCCTGTTTCACCTGTCGCATCAGATCTACCGCGCCTCCGAGTTCCTGTTTCAGAAACGCCATCTTGCCTTGACCGATCCCGTGTTCACCGGTGCATGTCCCGTCCATGTCGAGCGCCCGCCGGTTGAGCCGCTGCACGAAACTCTCGGCCATGACGATGTCTTCGGCGCGTCTATCGTCGAACAACAACAGCACATGGAAGTTCCCGTCGCCGGCATGGCCGACGATCGGTCCCAGCAGCCGGTGCTCCTCGATATCCGCCTGCGTTTCGGAAACGCAATCGGCGAGCCTCGATATCGGAACACAAACATCGGTCGAAAGTGCGGCAAGCCCAGGCGCCAGCGCCCTTGCAGCCCAATAGGCGTCGTGGCGGGCCTTCCAGAGTTTCGTCCGCTCCTCGGCATTGGCGGTCCACAGGAATTCGGCCCCGCCACATTCTGCCGCGATCTCCGCGAAGGCTGCCGATTGAAGCGGCACCGTCTCGTCGGTGCCGTGGAATTCGAGGAAGAGCGTTGGGCTTTCGGCATAGGAAAGCTTGGAATAGGCATTGCAGGCCCGCATCTGCACCGTATCGAGCAGCTCGATGCGCGCCACCGGAATACCCATCTGGATCGTCATGATGACGGCATCGCAAGCAGCCTTGACGCTCGGAAAGGCGCAGGCGCCACCGGCGATCTTCTGCGGAATCGCCTGCAAGCGCAGCGTCACCGAGGTCAGGATGCCGAGCGTACCCTCAGCGCCGACGAAGAGCCGCGTCAGATCGTAGCCGGCGGAAGACTTGCGGGCGCGCCGCGCCGTGCGGATCTCCTCGCCATTGGCGGTGACCGCGGTGACGGCAAGCACATTGTCCTTCATCGTCCCGTAGCGCACGGCATTGGTGCCGGAGGCCCGCGTCGACGCCATGCCGCCGATTGAGGCATTGGCGCCGGGATCGATCGGGAAGAACAGGCCGGTATCGCGCAGATGGATGTTCAGCGCTTCGCGCGTCACACCCGGCTCGACGGTGCAGTCGAGGTCCTCCGGATTGACCTCGAGCACGCGGTTCATGCGGCTGAAATCGATGGAAATACCGCCATTGGCGGCATTGACCTGGCCCTCCAGCGAGGTGCCGACGCCGAAGCCGATCACCGGCACCTTGTGGGCCGCACACGCCCTGACCGCCGCCTTCACATCTTCGGCGCTCTCGGCAAAGAGCACGCCGTCGGGCAACTGCGGCGGGATGTAGGTGGTCGTGTGGGCATGCTGTTCGCGGAAGGACTGGCCGGTCTGGAAGCGCTCGCCGAAGCTCTGCTTGAGAATACCGAGCACGGCGGCGATGCCCGCCTCGTTGCGTGTGCCGGCCTTCGCGTCCTTCAGC
Organism: Rhizobium sp. NZLR11; assembly: GCF_019685115.1. NCBI lineage: Bacteria > Pseudomonadati > Pseudomonadota > Alphaproteobacteria > Hyphomicrobiales > Rhizobiaceae > Rhizobium > Rhizobium sp. NZLR11. The sequence continues at coordinate 84,075 of NZ_JABDWD010000010.1, forward strand.
GCCATCCCTTTAATCTCCCTGCCATTCCGCCGAAACCGTATCGTGTCCCGCAGGCTACAGCGCCGCGCGTCTTTTCAGATGTGCAAAGGACGCTGTAGAACTTTAAAATTGCTGCATAATTTCATCCTTAAATCGATTCCGATTTAAGGAATTATGCAGCAGGCTGGGTATGCGGCAAGTCAAAGCGGCTGTCCAGTTAAGATTGGCAGAAGATTTCATTCCCCCTTTGTTATAGGCCGGTAGCCATACACAAAGTCCGCCGTCTCCGGCGCCTCAGACGATCGGCGGGTTGAGCCGCGCAAAACCCTCTTGCCGCCGATAGGGGAAATAGGGATAGGGCACTGTTACAGCGCTGACGGCGTCGAGCCTTTCGATCTGATCCTTGGACAGGCTCCAGCCGACCGAACCGAGGTTTTGCCTGAGTTGCTCCTCGTTGCGGGCGCCAATGATGACGCTCGATACCGTCGGCCGGCTGAGCAGCCAGTTGATGGCGATCTGCGGCACCGTCCGGCCGGTCTCGGCTGCGATGGCGTCCAGCACATCGATGATGTCGAACAGTTTCTCGTCGTCGACCGGCGGGCCATACTGCGCCGTCTCGTGCAGCCGGCTTGACGCCGGCAGCGGTTGGCCGCGGCGGATCTTGCCGGTCAACCGTCCCCAGGCAAGCGGGCTCCAGACGAGGGCTCCAACGCCCTGGTCGGCGCCGAGCGGCATCAGCTCCCATTCGTAATCGCGGCCCGCCAGCGAATAATAGACCTGATGGGCGACATAACGCGGATGGCCGTGGCGCTCGGCGACGGCAAGCGATTTCATCAGCTCCCAGCCAGAAAAATTCGAAACCCCGACATAGCGGATCTTGCCCGATGCCACGAGCCCGTCGAGCGTCGACAACACCTCCTCGACCGGCGTCGAGGCATCGAAGGCGTGAAGCTGCAGGAGGTCGATATAGTCGGTCCCGAGCCGGCGCAACGCATCTTCCGTCGCACGGATCAGCCGCGCCCGCGACGTTCCCCAGTCCTGCGGCCCGTCGCCCGTTGGCAGCGCCGTCTTCGTCGAGATCAGCACAGCGTCGCGCCGGCCGCGAATCGCCTGGCCGAGCACCTCTTCGGAAGCGCCGGCCGAATAGACATCGGCCGTGTCGAAGAGATTGACGCCGGCTTCGAGGCAGATATCGACGAGCCTTCGCGCCTCCTCCGCATCGGTATTGCCCCAGGCGCCGAACAGCGGCCCGCTGCCGCCGAATGTGCCCGCGCCAAAGCTCAACACCGGCACTCTGAGGCCGGATGCGCCGAGATTTCTGTAGTCCATGGATCTGTCTCCTTCGTTTCCTGTAGGATAGACCTTGGCCGTTTGGTGATATAGATTGCATTCCAGCAAATCATCTGTGACTTGAATTCATCATGAGCCGTCAGGACATTAACCGCTCCGGCGAAATGGAAGTCTTCGTCAGTGTCGTCGAGCGCGGCGGCTTTTCCGCGGCCGCCATGGCCCGCCGCATGACGCCGTCGGCCGTCAGCAAGCTCGTCGCCCGGCTGGAGGCACGCCTCGGCGCCCGCCTTGTCAATCGTTCGACCCGCAAGCTGCAACTGACGCCCGAGGGCTGCGCCTTTTATGAGCGCAGCATCGCCATCCTTGCAGATATCGGCGAGGCGGAACGCCATGCTTCGACCGGCGAGGAAGCCGCCGGCCGCATCCGCATTAACACCAGCGGCTCGTTCGGCTATCATGTGCTGGCGCCGCTGGTTCCAGCCTTCATGGCGCTTCATCCCGCCGTGACGCTGGATATTTCCCATACCGACAGGATTGTCGACCTGATGGAGGAACGCGCCGACGTCGCGATCCGCGCCGGCCCCTTGAAGAACTCCAGCCTGATCGCCCGCAAGCTCGGCGCCACCGGCAAGATCATCGTTGCCTCGGCGGATTATCTCGGGCATCACGGCGAGCCACGCACGGTCACCGATCTCCACCGCCACTGCCGCATCGGCTTTTCCTACGTCCGCGCCGTCGAGGGCTGGCCGCTACGCGAAGGAGGCGAGACGGTAACTGTCCCGATCATGCCGGGCGTACAGGTGGGAGACGGCGAAGCCATGCGGCATCTGGCGCTATCCGGCGCCGGCCTCGCCAGACTTGCCGCCTTCACCGTGCGCGCCGATATCGATGCCGGCCGGCTGGTGCCGGTGCTCGAAAACCTCAATCCCGGCGATCGCGAGGAATTCCACGCTCTCTATATCGGTCAAGGCGGCCCGCTGCCGGCACGCGTGCGCGCGCTGCTCGATTTTCTCGCCAGCCACGTGCGTCTCTGATGCATCGCGGCCAAACCGTTCAGCAGTTCGCGACGACGACGCGCATAAAAACAATGGCTTGACGCGGCCGGATGAATCAATTTCGCAGTCCAGGACGCCGATAAAGCCCGATTTCGCAATTGACCGTCCGCCTCGCACCCGCCTATACCGGACCGCGCTAGGCGGTCTTTGCCACCGGCCGCTCTTTGCCATGCCGGGACATCCTCCCACCTTCAGCCTCAGGGCTTGGCACCGGCCAGGAAAGATACGGGGAACATGTCACCCAGCGACGCAAGCCGCCTGCTGCGCGATACCGGCCTGCCGAAATGGGCGCTGCTGCTGGCGCTTTCGCTCGCTTTCACCGTCTTCCTCGAACTCTTCGCCCTGCCTGCCTCGCTGCTGATCGGGCCGATGGTCGCAGCGATCTTGCTGGCGCTCGCCGTCGGCAAGGGAAAGCTTCATGTGCCCTTCTGGCCGCTGCAGCTCGGCCAGGTCCTCGTCGGCCTCATGATGGCGCGCACCATTACGCCAGACATTCTCGGCACCATGGCAAAGGACGCACCGCTCTTTCTGCTGTTCATCTTCTCGGTCATCGCCATCGCCACCAGCCTCGGTTGGCTTCTGACACGCTGGCAGGTCCTGCCGGGAACGACTGCCGTCTGGGGCTCCTCGCCGGGCGGCGCGTCCGCCATGGTCATCATGTCGGAGGCGTATGGCGCCGACGCCCGCCTCGTCGCCTTTATGCAATATCTGCGCGTCGTCTTCGTCGCCGTCGGCGCCTCTGTGATCTCGCGCCTGTGGGTGGCGGCCGACGGTGCCGAGCCGCCGCCGCTCGTCCTCTTCCCCGAAGTCGACTGGCCGGCCTTTGCGGCGACGTTAGCTTTTGCGGCCTTTTGTACCTATGGCGTAAAACGTCTGCGCATCCAGGGCGGCACGATCATCGTGCCGCTCTTTCTCGGCGCCTTTCTGCAGGGCTCGGGCCTCCTGAAGATCGAGCTGCCGATGTGGCTGCTTGCCATCGCCTATGCGCTCGTCGGCTGGAGCATCGGCCTGCGTTTCACCCGTTCGATCATCAACCACGTGGCGCGCGCCCTGCCGCGGGTATCGGCCTGCATCCTCCTGCTGATGGCGCTCTGCGGCTGCATGGCGGCTGCCCTTCATATTTTCGCCGGCATCGATCCGCTGACGGCCTATCTCGCCACCAGCCCCGGCGGCGCCGATTCCGTCGCCATTATCGCCGCCTCCAGCGATGTCGACGTGCCCTTCGTCATGGCGATGCAGACCGGCCGTTTCCTGGTGATCCTGATGATCGGCCCGATGCTCGCCCGCTTCACCGCCCGCCGTTCAGGCCTTGCGGAAAACCCCGTGTAAAGCGCCGCGCAGAGTTGTGGACGAGCGTTGCCCACTGGCCAGGCGTCATGCCATAGGCCTTCTTGAAATGCCGGTTGAGATGGCTCTGGTCGGCAAAGCCCGTTGCCGCTGCCGTATCCGAAATCCCCTCGCCTGCGCCGATCATCGCCCGCGCCTGCTGCAGCCGCCGCATCAGCAGGTAGCGATGCGGGCTGGTGGCGAAGGCCGTCCGGAAATGCCGCGACAACGCGAAACGGTCGAGCCCGGTCACCGCCTCGAGTTCACCGGAGCGTACCGGCCGCGTTGCATGCGCCTCGAGATAATCCCGCGCCGCCCGCGCCTGCCGCCAGGCAACGCCGCCGAGCGGCCGGCGCGGCATCGACGCATGCCGGGACAGCCCGCCCGCCACCTGCGACAGGAAATCGTCGACGAAAAGCTCATCCAGTTCGCGGTCGAGTTCGCTGAGAGCGGCGAGCAGCACACCCGCCAGCGCCGGATCGCCGATGACGGGTTCGTCGACGAAAGGCAGGCCGACCCCATCCGCCTCCAGGCATTCGAGAAGCAACGACGGCTCCAGGTAGAGCATACGGTATTGCAGCCCGTCCTCGGTCCCTGCCCCGCCGTCATGCTCCTCGTCCGGATGCAGCACGATCACCTGCCCCGGCAGGCTGAAACGTTGCTCACCGCGATAGCGGAAGGTCTGCACCCCCTTCAGCGTCAAGCCGAGCGCATAGGTGTCGTGACGGTGCGGCTCGAAGGCATTGCCTGAGAATTGCGCCCCGATGCGCTCGATGCCGGGAAAAGCCGGCGCCGCCAGGATGGCGTTGCCGGATGGTCCTGCGCACAAACGTTCAAGACCTTCGAAGGCCTGCGGATGTAGATCCTGGCTCAATGGGCCCGATACTCCATGACCGATACAGAGGTAACTGTCCGATGTTTGATACCAAAATTGCCGTCGTCCTGCGAAACAATCTTGCCGGCTGGCAGAAGCTGAACGTCACCGCCTTCCTGATGAGCGGCATCGCCGGCGGGCATCCCGAGATCATTGGCGAGCCCTACAAGGACCGTGCCGGCAATCTCTACAATCCACTATCGATCCAGCCGATCATTGTTCTCTCCGCTGACGAGGCGACGATGTCAGCCGTCCACCGCCGTGCGCTGGAGCGCGATATCACCGCCTCGCTGTTCATCGAGGAAATGTTTGCGACCGGCCACGACGCGGCCAACCGCGCCGTCTTCGCCGAGTTTGCGCCCAACGATGCCAAGGTGGTCGGCATCGCAATACGGGCCGAAAAGAAGATCGTCGACAAAATCACCAAGGGCGCGACGATGCAGCAATAACAAAACGGCCGGGCATGGCCCGGCCGCTTCAAAGACGGAAAAATCCCACTCAGCCCTGGGTGATCGGCGCGATCTGGATTTCGACGCGGCGGTTCTGGGCGCGGCCGGCCTCGCTCGCATTGGAAGCGACCGGCTGCGAAGGGCCGAAGCCGACGGCTGACACGCGGCGCTGGTCGATTCCCTGGCCGCCGAGGTAATCGGCAACCGAAAGCGCGCGGCGCTGCGACAGGTCCTGATTGTGTTGCAGGCTGCCGGTCGAATCCGTATGGCCATTGACGTCGATCAGCGTGCGATTGAATTTGCGCAGTACGATCGCCACCGAATTCAGCGTCGGATAGAAGCCCGGCTTCACCGCGTCCTGGTCGACGTCGAAGGTGATGTTCGACGGCATGTTGAGGATGATGTTGTCGCCGTTGCGGGTCACCGAAATGCCGGTGCCTTCGAGCTGGGCGCGAAGCTCGGATTCCTGCTGGTCCATGTAATTGCCGATCGCGCCGCCGGCGAGTGCGCCGACGCCGGCGCCGATCAGCGCTGCGTTGCGCTTGCCGTGGCCGCCGCCACCGACAGCCACGCCGACGAGAGCGCCCCCGAGGGCGCCAAGCGCCGCGCCGCCCGCCGTATTGGAAACCTTCTGTTCACCGGTATAGGGATCGGTCGTCGTGCAAGCGCTGAGATAGCTTGCTGCAACAGCCAGAAGTAGGAATTTCTTGATCATGGACAGGTCGGTCTCCGTTCAAAGCTGATGCGAGCAAATGGCAAGGATTGCGGCAAGAAAATGAAGATGTGCTGTTGATAAGGGAATTTCAGTCGCCGAAACAGGCGCCATGTTGCGGGAATGCGCTGATATCACCGGTTTTGACAGATCGACCACGCTTACGGGCAGCAAGGTGCGACGATAAGCCCGGTAAGAAGGCCCGAATGCATGTCGCCCGGAAGTGTGCAGCGGTTCCGGGATAACGACATACATAAAAACAAAGACTTAAAGCGCGAGAAGCGAATCCGAAGGATCGCGACGCGCTTTAGGGGCCGTCTCGAACCACGAGGGTGGCGGGCTGGGCGATCGCTTAGAAATTCTGGAACAACTGCCTTACCGTATCATAAGTGGCATTTGCGATATTCAGCGATTGCAAGCCGAGCTGCTGCTGCGTCTGAAGCGCCTTGAGCTTGCTGGACTCCTCCTCCATGTCGGCATCGACGAGGCGGCCGATGCCGGCGGTGTTGTTATCGTGCAGTTTGGTGGCAAAGTCGTTCTGCAGGTTGATGCGTTTTTCCAGCGCGCCGAAGGCCGAACCGACCGTCGTCAGCTGCGTCAGCGCCGCATCGACAACGCTGATCATCTGCCCGATCTGGCCTTTCGTCATACCCTTTGCCACCGAGATCACCACCTGGCCGGCCGTGGTGCCGTTCTTGCTCGTCATCAACACGTAGTTCTGTGCGGCGCCGAGTTCGGTGGCGAAATTGGACGAGGTCAGCACGCCATATTCACCGGAACCGGTGGCACGGTCGTCGATCAGATAGCGCGCATCCTTGGAGGTCGTGGCTCCGACCGGCGTCGTGTCGATATGATAGCTCAGCATGCCGACGGAGACCGTCCCGTCGGCATTGCGGATGAAGGAGGCCGGAATCTGGCGCGGCTGCGTCGGCGTCGCGTCGTTGTTGAGGATCACCCAATTGTCGCTGTTGAAGGTTGCTGATTCAGAAACACTGCGCAGTTGCTCCTGCAACTGCTTGATCTCTTCATCGACCTTGTTCTTGTCGATGCCGTCTTCGGTTGCGGCAACCAGCTTGGCTTTGATCTCGGAGACGACGTCGATGACGTTCTGGACGCCGGTATAGGCTGTGCCCATCGTCGCAGCCGCCATGCCGAGCGCATCCTGGATCGCCGAAACCGCCTTGTTGTCAGTGCGCGCGGTGGTGGCGACCGACCAGTAGACGGCATTGTCGGCGGCTTTTGCGACACGCATGCCGGTCGTGATGTGGTTCTGCGTGACCGTCATATTCCGGTTGATATCGCGCAGCACATGAAGCGCCGCGTCCACGGAGACGCGCTGATAAATACTCACGGGAACTAAACTCCAAAACGCAAAACAGACGCAAACGACACAAGAAATGAACCGTTGCCGCGCGGACATTCATGTCCGAGGTCGCTGGAACTCCAGCGAATTGCAGCCTTCAAGAAATGAAGAAGACCAGCCGGTTACTGGTAACGATAATTGCCGTTTATGCTTAACAAACGGCTAAACTTCGGAAGTAATTTATCTTATTTCGTAAGGTTCATAGCCCATAAAAATGCCGTCAGACGGGATCCGGCGGCGCTTAAGTCGGATGTGAACTTTACTCGGCGGCCTGAAGCTGCTCCTCGGCGGATGCTGCGCGCGGCCGGGTGGCGACCGCCATCTCCTCGTGTAGCCGCGCTTCTTCATGAGCGTGCGGCTTGGCGAAGCGGGCAAGCAGCAGGTAGGCGACCGGCGTGATGAACAGCGTCACCAGCGTCGCAAAGCCGAGACCACCGACGATCACCCAGCCGAGCGCGACGCGCGCTTCGGCGCCCGCGCCATGGGCAAAGACCAGCGGCACGCCGCCGAGGATGGTGGCGATCATCGTCATCATGACAGGGCGGAGGCGCAACGCGCACGCCTTCTCAATCGACGAGCGCACGTCCTCGCCCCGGTCACGCAGCTGATTGGCGAATTCGACGATCAGAATACCGTTCTTCGCCATGACGCCGACGAGCAGCACCAGGCCGATCTGGCTGTAGATGTTGAGGCTGGAGCCGGTGATAACAAGCGCGAACACGGCGCAGGCAAGGCCGAGCGGTACCGTCGACATGATGATCAGCGAGGAGAGCACGCTTTCGAACTGCGCCGCCAGCACCAGGAAGATGATGACGATGGCAAAGCCGAAGGTCAGTGCCATGCCATTTGAATTCTCTTCCAGCGTCGCGGCTTCGGCGAGCGGCAGTAGGCGTGCGCCAGCCGGCAGCAACGGCTGCGCAAGCTGCGTCACCTGCTTGACAGCATCGCCGAGCGACATGCCGTTTCTGAGACCGGCAGTGATCGCGACCGAGGCGAGCTGCTGCTCGCGGTTGAGCTGCGGCGCGACCGAACCTTCCTTCATCGTGGCGATCACCGACATCGGCACGATCTTGCCGTCGCCGGTTTTCAGGAACACGTTCTCTAGGTCGGTCGGATCGTCAATCGGCCGCGTCGTCGACGTCAGAAGCACGGGGTAGGATTCGCCATCGACGAAGACGTCGACCACCGAGCGCCCTTCGAGCAGCGACTGGATCGCCGTCGAAAGCCCGGTTATGTCGATGCCGAGATCGGAAGCGCGCTCGCGGTCGATCGCCACCGACACCTGCGCCTGGCTGGGCTCGTTGGTCAGGCGCGGCGTATCGTACTGGCCGGTGGCGTCGAGTGCCTGGACCAGCTTGGCGGCGGCCGCCGTCAGCGCCTCGTGATCATTGCCGATCAACGCCATCTGCAAGCCGCTGCCGGCGCCGCGGATGCGCAGGCTGTTGGAGGAGATGGCGTTGCCGCGCAGGGCCGGCACCCTTGATGCCGCCTGGTTGATGTCTGCGACGATTTCCGCCTGCGTCCGATGGCGCTCCCCCCAGGGAGCGAGCGTCAACACCATGAAGCCGCTGTTCAGCGAACCACCCTGGCCGGAGATCGAGAAGACGTTGCGGATGTCGCCTTTATCGACCAGCGGCTGCAGATATTCCTCGACGAGCTGCATCTTGTCGCGCGTATATTCGAGGCTCGATCCCTGCGGCGTCGTCAGCCGCATCATCACCATCGACCGGTCCTCTTCGGGTGTCAACTCGCTCTTGACTGTGGAAAAGGCGACGAGTGCCGCGCCGGCGAGGATTACCGAAAACAGGATGACGACGAAGGGGGCGTTGAGGCAGCCGTGCAGCGCCCATTTGTAGAGGCGGGCAAGCGCCCCGCCGAAACGGCCGAGCGCGCCGTGATCCTCGATCATCGGTTTGGTCAGCATGCGCGAGGCAAGCATCGGGCAGAGCGTCAGCGCCACGATCGACGACAGCCCGACGGAGAAGGCGAGCACAAAGCCGAATTCACGGAAGAGGCCGCCGACCTGTCCCGGCAAGAAGGATAGCGGTATGAACACAGCCGCGAGAGTCGCGGTCGTGGCGATAACGGCGAAGAACACCTCGCGTGTTCCAAGCACGGCCGCCGCGCGCGGCCCCATGCCTTCAGCGCGCCGGCGCACGATGTTTTCGAGCACCACGATCGCGTCGTCGACGACGAGGCCCGTTGCCAGCACGATCGCGAGCAGCGTCAGAATGTTGATCGAGAAGCCGACCATATAGATCGCCGCCAGCGTGCCGATCAGCGCCACCGGCATGCTGACCGCCGGGATCAGCGTCGCGCGCCAGTCGCGCAGGAAGAGATAGATAACGGCGGTGACGATAACGGCGGCGAGCACCAGCGCCAGCACCACCTCATGGATCGCACCCTGGATGAAGACGGCGTCATCGCTGGTGATCGCGATCGTCGTGCCCTCCGGCAGCGTCTTCGACAGCTGCTCGACGGCGGCCTTGACGCCGGTCGAGATATTCAGCGTGTTCGACTGTGCCTGGCGGATGATGCCGAGGCCGATGCCCGGCTTGCCGTTGGAGCGCAGCGCCGTTTCGCCGTCGCGTGGTCCGAGCGTCACCGTCGCGACATCGCCAAGCCTGACACGGTCCTGCAGCATAACCTTGGAAAAATCTGCCGGCGTCTGCAGGTTGGCGGTGGCGCGCACCACGATATCCTGCGTATTGCTCTTCAGCGATCCCGCCGGCACGTCGAGTGCAGCGTTGTCGAGCGACTTCGTCAGATCGCCGATGGTCAGTCCCCGGCTCGCCAGCGCGCCCTGGTCGACATCGACGCGGAAAACCTTCTCCTGGTCGCCATATTCCTCAACGTCGGCGACGCCGTCGACAGATGCGAGGCGGTCGATCACCTCGTTTTCGACGAGTTGTGTCAGGTCGTCCATGTTGAGCTTGGTGGAGGTGACGGCAAGACGCATGATCGCCGAGGAATCCGAGTCCGCCTTGACGATCTGCGGCGCATCCGCTTCGTCAGGCAGGTTCTGGGTGATGCGGCCAATCGCGTCGCGCACGTCGTTGGCGGCGACGGCGAGATCGATCGCATCGGAGAATTCGAGCGTCACCCGGCTCTGGCCGAAGGAAGAGGTCGATGAGATCGATTTCAGACCGCTGACACGCGCCACCGCGCCCTCGATCACTTTGGTCAGTTCCTGGTCGATCGTCTGCGGCGATGCGCCGTCGAAGGTCGTGCGCACAGTGACGACGGGACGGTCGACATCCGGCAGTTCACGCACCTCGACGCCGACGTAAGCCGCAAGGCCGGCGACGACCATCAGCGTGTTGAACACCAGCGCCAGGATTGGCCGGCGAACAAAAAGCGCAGTGAAGCTCTGCTTGCCCGACGGCCTGTCCTGATGGATCTCGGTCACGCTCACTGGGTGGCGACCTCCGCATTCGCGGCGACATCGGCGCTCAGACGCACCGCCCCGCCTTCCCGCACGCGCTGCAGACCCTGCGTCACGATCTTGTCGCCGTCTTTGAGGTCGGCTTTGACGAGCACGAAATCCGGGTTGCGCTGCACGACGCTGACCCGCACCTTGCGCGACTTGTCGTCGTTGACCCGCCAGACGAAGGAGCCCTGCGAATCCCACTGCACCGAGACGGGATCGACTGCCGGATATTTGTCGCCGGCAAATTTCATGCTGACGCTGAAGGACATGCCGGCGCGCAGCTCATCCGAACTGTTGCCGATCTTGGCGCGCAGGCGAAGCGTGCGGCTTGCCGCGTCGATGCGGTTGTCGACGGCCTCGACCATACCCGAAAATACCTGTCCGGCTTTTGCCACCGACATCGCCTCGACCGGCTGACCGAGCGATACCGTGTTGGCGAAGCGCTCCGGCACCCAGAAGTCGACGAGAATTTCCGACCGGTCGTCGAGCGTGACGATCGGGATGCTCGTCGTGACGTTGTCGCCGATGTTGACCGGTAAGATACCGACGATGCCGTCGATCGGCGCGATAATGTTGCGCCGGGCGAGATTGAGTTCGGCGGCCTGCAGCTGCAGCCGCGCCCCCTGCTCGGCGATCTCGGAATCGAACACGTCCATGCGCGACACGCTGGACTTGATGTTGTGATAGAGATTGGATTTCTCGACGGCAGCCTTGACTGCCACATCCGCCTGGCCGCGGGCGATCACCTGCTCCTCGCTGTCGAGCGTGGCGAGCACCTGGCCGGCCTTCACCCTGTCGCCCGACTTGATGAGGATTTCGCGGATCGTACCCGATGCTTGGGGCGTGACCGCGACCGAGCGGATCGCGTCACCCGTGCCGATGGCGTTCAGCCGGTCGTTGACGACGCCCTGGACAACGGCCTGCGTCGCAACGAGGATGGCGCTGTTGCGCCCGTCGGCATTTCGGCGGTTCTGCCCCTGTCCCTCACCACGTTGCTGCCCTTGCGCCCGCGCGGGAGCGTCGGCATCCGCGGTCCCCTCAGCCTTTGGCGCGATCTTGGAAACGATGCTGCCTGGAATACCTGCATCGCGCATCGTATCGCCGGCACCGGGCACAAAGAAAACCCACGCGGCGAAGCCGGCAACAATGACGATGAGCGAAAGTACAAACTGCTTCCAAAAAGCCATTCACGTCTCCGGAGGGACTCGAGGTTGGACCAGGGTCGGTCGAAAGAGGCGCTGCGGGATCAAGATTCCCGTCTGATGCGACAATATCGCGCGTTTACAGCTTACCGGCAAGCATAAGCAGCCGGCATTACCGATTTGTAATATCAGCAAAGAATGGAAATAACCCGGCCGCTCACTTTTGCTTGAACAAACCCCTGCCATGCCTTTAACACCGCCGATTGTCGGGCGAGATGCCGTCCAGAATCGCTGCCGATGTGGTTGGATTTCTGAAGCGCCCCGCGATCTTTCAGATTCGCGCCTCGCGCTTTAGCGCTTTGTATTTACGCATGTCGTTAGCGCAAAACCGCTGCACACTTTTGCGCGACACGCCTTAGCGACGCATCGACCACCGCAGGCCCATCACAGCCGTAATCCCCAGTATTGGCCACACCGCCCAGAACTGCCCCGTCCAGGTGAAAAGGTTGATGCCGGCAATACCGAGCGCCACGATCGCCAGCGAGGCGATCCTGCGGTTGAACCGCGTCTGGTCGCGGTTCCAGGCGAGCGCCGCGACGACGGCGAGCGCAAGCACTGGAAAGCACGCCCAGAAAACGCCCTGCCACGATAAAAGATTGATGCCGATCAAGACAGCGGCGATGACGCCGAGCACACCGAACAGCCTGCGCCTGCCAGGTGCCGGTCTTGCCTCGGCGATCTCAGCCGCCGGCTGCGGCCGCGCGGGGCCGGATCGTTGGCGAGGCGGCGTCTCGTCCTTGGCATTGCCGATCTTCACCGCATAGCTCGGCACGCCTTCATCGACGTTCTTCACCATCAGCGGCCCGAGGAACTCAAAACCGACCGCGACCTTGTTGCGAACCTGATCGTAGACGGTACTGGATATGACGATGCCGCCGGCCGAGGCCGAGGCCTGCAGCCGCGCGGCAATATTGACGCCGTCGCCGTAGATGTCGTCGTCTTCGACGATCACATCGCCGAGATTGATGCCGATGCGAAACAGCATGCGTCCGTCTTCCGGGCGGCGGGCGTTGAAACCGGCAAGTTCGTTCTGCGTATCGACGGCCGCGCGCACCGCCTCGACCACGCTTGGGAAATCGGCGATCAGCCCGTCACCCCAGGTATTGATGACGCGGCCGCCATGGCTTTCGATCAGGCGCCCCATCGCCTCCCGGCAGCGCTTCAGGCTCGCAAGCGTCCCCTCCTCGTCAGCCCCCATCAGCCGCGTGTAGTCCTGCACGTCAGCGCAGAAGATCGTCGTCAGCTTGCGCCGCGTTTCACTCATGGTCTCTCGTCTCCGCGCTATCCGCCCCCGGCCACAGAACGATATGGGCGGTTGCAGTGGCGGTAGATTACGAAGCCTTTGCGTTTGTTGCCATCGATAATTGTTGATTGTCGACCCACATCACCTCCAACCGCGCCGCGTCGACCACACCTCACCCGATGTCCGCCATAAGACGGGCTTCCGAGGTTCGTGACAAAATTGCCAGCATTGAAAAGCCAGAGGATTTGCGATGGCGGCTTTCGGCCCGAGCAGCCGTCATCGCCATGATGGCCGTCATGCGTCACCGCGCCAACGCCATGCCGCCGCAAAAACGATGCGACATTTAAGACCGGCAATTGATCCGCTGGTCGATCCAGGAAATCCGCCGGATTGCGCCCGCCTCGCGCGACGGCGAATTGAGCCTTCGAGCCTTCCTGCGTCATCACGTGGTCGCTTTGGCGACGGGCCACCCAGCCGCCGCGAGGCAAGCTCGCGTCACATCCAAAATGCAACTATATGTTAGGAACTGCCCGTCGCCCCGACTCCGTTTTGGTCGGCCGGAGCGACTGGTTCGTCACTGCGGATTGGCGCTCTTCTGGAAGGCATCGTCAATCATCTTGTTGAGGCCGCCCCTGATCCGGTCGAGATCGAGGTTCTTCCTGAACTCCTCCCGCTGCTTGATGCTATCGAGCGTGGATTCCATGACGTTTGCCGGATTGAACGACGGCGGGAACGACCGAGGCGGAAACTCCTTGAAGGTAGCCACGAACTCGAACACCTCCTCCATCATCCCGTAGGCGGAACCGACGTGGTTGAGCTGCCAGTCCCAGAAGGTATTGGATGTGATATCCGCGCGCTCGAAAGGGTCCTGGAACAGGTTGAATATCTTCTGCAGGCGCAGCGTCGTGAACGGTTCCGCCCACAGGCCCATCGTTCCTTCCTTGCGCTGCTCGGAGAAGACATATTTGTAGTCGCCTTGGCGCATCGCCACGAGCAAACCGTCGTCGTCGGAGTAGAAGAACGACTTTCGGACACTCTTCGCGCCATTGTTGTTTGCGGCACTTCCCTTGGCCGCCTTCAGGAAGGTGGACTGGTCGTAGCCGTCGAGGTGCACCTTGTATTCGATCCCGTTGGCGGTGTAGCCGGCCTTCAACTTGCCGACGATATCAGGTTCGCCGGCGATCGCGCACAGCGTCGGTATCCAGTCGTTGTGGCTCATCAACTCGTTGGTGACTGTGCCTGGCTCGATGACGCCGGGCCAGCGCACGAAGCAAGGCACGCGGAAGGCGCCTTCCCAATTGGTGTTCTTCTCCGAACGGAAGTATGTCATCGCCGCATCCGGCCAAGTGTTCATATGCGGACCGTTGTCGCTCGTGTAGAGGACGATGGTATTATTCGCGATTCCCATATCGTCGAGCGATTTGAGCAACGTACCGACCGTGTCGTCGTGCTCCATCATGCCGTCGATGTATTCGCTGTCGCCGTGCGTGTAGCGGCCACGATGACCTTCGCGGACATGGGTCCTCAAATGCATGCGGGTTGCATTGAACCAGCAGAAGAACGGCTTGCCCGCGGACTGCTGCCGCTTCATGTAGTCGATGGCGGCGGCCGACGTCTCGTCGTCGATGGTCTCCATGCGCTTCTTGGTGAGCGCGCCCGTGTCCTCGATCGTCTGCTTGCCGATCTTGCCGAAACGCGGGTCCATAGTTTTGTCGTCCACCTCCGTCGCATTGCAGCGCAGAACGCCGCGCGGCCCGTACTTCGCAAGGTAGGCGGGGTCTTTTGGGTAATCGGGCAGCTCCGGCTCTTCCTCCGCATTGAGGTGATAGAGATTGCCGAAGAATTCGTCGAAGCCGTTCACGGTCGGCAGCGACTCGTTGCGATCGCCGACATGGTTCTTGCCGAACTGACCCGTGGCGTAGCCGAGGTTCTTCAGGAGACCGCCGATCGACGGGTCGAGCTGGCTCATGCCCATCGGCGCACCGGGGAAGCCGACCTTGCTGAGGCCGGTTCGGATGATGTGCTGTCCGGTGAGGAATGCCGAGCGGCCGGCGGTGCAGGACTGTTCGGCGTAGTAGTGCTGAAACTTCAGACCGTCCCTCGCGATGCTGTCGAGGTTAGGGGTCTCGTATCCCATCAGTCCGTTCGAATAGGCGCTGATGTTGGCGACGCCGACGTCGTCGCCAAAGATGATGAGAATGTTAGGCTTGCTTCCTGAAGGCGCGGGCTGCGTCTGGGCCTGGGCGGGCGACGCGGCCGGCACCGCCAGAGCGGCGGCCGTGAGTGCGCTTCCCGCCAGCAGCAGGTCTCGCCGGCTCATGCCGTTATGGTGCTTGTGTTCGGAAAGGTCGTCTTCAGACATGTTGACTGGCTCCCGTAGGTCCGGTTGGGCACGACGCCTTCGGTCAACGGCCCGGGCCTCCCACGCCCATTCGTGGAACGCAATGCGGTCGTCGCTCGTGCCGCTGAGGGCTCGGCATTCCAGCCCCAACGCCGGCAAGCTGACACCACGAGGAAGTTGTGCAAGTACGTAACGGTAAATGACTGCGTAACATCGCGCGCCGCAGGCATGGTCGGTTACTCCAGCGACGACGTCATTTACCGTAACGTACTTCCAGTTTACGCCGCTTCCGCGCGAAGCTACCCTCTCCAACATCGGAGGCGACGACGGCTTTGGCATTCGACACCGAAAACGAAACCCCGGCAGCGCCTGACGGAATGATCTTGATTCCCGGCCGGATCTTCACGATGGGATCGAACGACCACTATCCCGAGGAGGCGCCCGCCCATCCCGTGGAGGTCGACGGCTTCTGGATCCATGAGACGCCCGTCACGAACAGGCAGTTCACGGAGTTCGTCAAGGCAACGGGCCATGTTACGATGGCGGAGAAGGCGCCTGATCCGAAAGACTATCCGGGAGCACTTCCGAACATGCTGAGAGCCGGATCGCTCGTCTTCACGCAGCCGAAGTCGGTCAGCGGTCCGGATATTGCGCAGTGGTGGAGCTTCAAATTCGGCGCGACCTGGCGGCGTCCTCTCGGAGGCCTCAGCGATCTGCGTGGAAAGCTCGACCATCCGGTCGTGCATGTCGCCTGGTCGGATGCGAACGCCTACGCCGACTGGGCCGGTCTCAGCCTGCCGACCGAGGCCGAATGGGAGCTTGCCGCCCGCGGCGCGATCGAGGACGCCGAGTATGCCTGGGGCGATCACATCATGCCCGGCGACATCGTCATGGCCAACACCTGGGCCGGCACCTTTCCGACGCATTCGACGAAGCCGAAAGGCACCGAGCGAACGAGCGCGGTCAAGACCTATCCGCCGAACGGCTACGGCCTCTACGATATGATCGGCAACGTCTGGGAATGGACCGACGACTACTGGTCGACGCGACATCCGGAACCGGCAAAGCACTCCTGCTGTATCCCGAGCAATCCACGCGGCGCCGGTGCCGAAGGGAGTTACGATCCCCGCCAGCCGGAGATCAGGATTCCACGCCGCGTGCTGAAAGGCGGCTCGCATCTCTGCGCTCCGAACTACTGCCGGCGATACCGTCCCGCCGCCCGCCATGCCGAGCCGGAGGACACTTCCACCAGTCATGTGGGGTTCCGATGCGTGAAGAGAGCGGCCAGGGAGAAATCAGATGAGAATTCGTTTACAAGCCACTGATACAATTATCACTTCCATCGTCGCCTGGATCGTCCTCATGCTGATCGGCGCCTTTCCTGTGCTGGCGCAAGAGATCCTTCCATCATGGAGCGACACCGTCGCCAAGACCAGGATCGTGGGATTCGTCAAGGCGACCACGACCGAAGGCGGCGACGGATACGTCGCTCCGCAGGACAGGATCGCGGTCTTCGACAACGACGGCACTCTCTGGTCGGAGCAGCCCTTTTATTTCCAGCTCGGCTTCATGCTCGACCGGGTGAAAACACTGGCACCGCAGCATCCGGAATGGAAGACGAAAGAGCCGTTCAAGAGCATTCTCGAAGGCGATCTCAAGGGGATCGCCAAGGGCGGCGAGAAGGGCATCGTCGAGCTGGGAATGGCGACGCATGCCGGCATGACCACCGACCAGTTCGCCAAGATCGTGACCGACTGGTTCGCCACGGCCAAGCATCCGAAGACGGGCAGGCCGTATGACGAGATGACGTTCCTGCCGATGCGGGAGCTGCTCGACTACCTCAGGGACAATGCCTTCAAGACCTATATCGTCTCCGGCGGCGGCGTCGAGTTCATGCGCCCGATCACCGAAAAGGCCTACGGCATCCCGCCCGAGCAGGTCGTCGGCAGCACGATTGCGACCGAATATGCTGTCGTGGGCGACGTCCCTGTGTTGAAGCGGCTGCCGAAGATCGACTTCGTCGACGACGGTCCCGGCAAGCCTGCCGGCATCAACAAGTTCATCGGCAGGAAGCCGATCTTTGTCGCCGGGAACTCCGATGGCGATTACGAGATGCTGCGTTGGGTCACAGCGGCGAAGGGACCTGCCTTTGCGATGATCGTGCATCACACCGACGCGGAGCGGGAATACGCCTACGACCGGAAGTCCGAGTTCGGGAAGCTCGACAAAGCCCTCGACGAGGCCGAGCGGCGAAACTGGCTGGTGGTGGACATGAAGGCGGACTGGAAGAAGGTCTACGGCTTCGAGAACTAGAGGCCGCGTGTCCAGTAAGACGAAGGACGCCCTACAGCGCCGCGCGTCTTTTCAGACGCGCAAAGGACGCTGTAGCACTTTGAATTGCTGCATAATTTCGTCCTCAAATCGATTCCGATTTTCGGGGTTATACGTTGGCGTTCCCACGAGCGGCCGACATCGCCGCCTCTATTGCGCGGCGATGGTCGTCGGCTTGGTGATCGACAAGGGGACGGCGATCGTCAGGAAGACGGCGTCGCCCTCTGCCCGATTCTCCGCGGCGAATTCGTGGAAATACTTCAGTCGGGTCGAGACGGGCACCTCGCCTGCCTTGAAGGTCCATCCAATCGTCGCGCCGATGGCAGCCACCCTGCCCTTGAACGGTCCCGGCGCGCCGTCGCCGGAGTCTCCCGTCACCTGATCGTAGTAATAGCCGACAAGACCGGCGTCGAACTCGGGACTGAAGTGCTGGACGGCCGCCCATTCGAAATGGAACTCGTTGCCTGTCCGGTAGTCGGTGGCCGGGTTCTCGGCGTTGAAGGTCATGCCGATGACACCCGAGAGATCGAATCCCGTAGTCGGGTCGAGCCAGGTCGCCGCGGCAAACACATCGGCGCCCCAGTGGTGGAAGGCAATATTGGAAATCTCGCCGTCCTGGTAGTCGCCGATCGGGATGTTGATCATGGTGCCGACCTGCCAGTGGAAGTTTCCCTGCTCCCATCCCAGGAAAGCACTGACCAGTGGATCTCCAATCGTGAAGACATCGTCGGAGACGGAACCGGTAGCGCTTCCGCCCCGTGGACCGGCAAGCGTGACGTCGGCGTCGGCGTTCTTCCAGCCAAGCGGAAGCGTGGCGCTGAGGCCCAGATGGCCTCCCGCGATATCCTCGGGAAGGATCCAGATGACCGTCGGGATTTCGATGGCCGCCTGTCCTTCGACGCCGACGGCGAGGCGTCCGCCCGTCGGCAGGGCCGTGCCGCCGCCGAGGTCACCGGAATAGTAGTAGAAGTCGCTCTGGAAATAGACGCCTGGAGGCGGCGTGATCGCCGCAGCCGGACCCTTCGATCCGAGCAGGTAGAAGCCCGCTCCGCCCTCTGCGGCGAAGACCGCCGATGGAAGAGCGACGGCCGCCCCCGCCAAAAGAACCGTCGTCGCCTTCGAATATCGTTGCATGTCGCTCTCCAGATGACTCCTGTCCGGCGCAGCTTCGCAAAGACCGCTTCGAGGACAAGTACGTTACGGTAATCGGCCGTAACTTGCGTTTAATCCGCCACGGCAACGCCGCGGCTGGTGAACGAAGCGCCCGCCTTCGTCAGCCCGGCTTCCAGCGACGCCGTGATCGACGGCTTCACCCCCCGCGCCTCCAGCTTCCTGAAAAGATCGCTCTCGAAGCCGGGGCTGGAGGCCCTCAGATCGGCAAGCCTCCCCTTCGCCTGGTCTGATCCAAGCTCGCCGAGGGAGGCGGCCCTGATCGCCCGGACGAGATCGTCTCCGAAGTTGATCTGCTCGGCGAGCAGCGACGCCTCCGACCAGTCGTTGCTCCGGTAGGCGTCGAGCGCCAGCACCAACTGCGCATCGCGGGGCATGGAATCGACCGATCTCCCCGCGTCCTGGGCAAGCGAACTGCCGGCCTCCCAGAAGCCCGAGAAGTAGAGTACCAGTGCGAGCTTGGCGCTGACCTCCGGGTTGTTGGGATTGAGCGCGAGCGCGCGGTTGCCTGCACCGATCGCCGCCTCCGTCCTTCCCGAAAAAAAGTGCGCGGCCATGAGCGCCATCTGCGCCCGGTCGGACAGTGGGGCGAGAGACACGGCACGGTTCGCCAGCGCGATCGCTCGCCGCATGATCGCGGGATCGGTTGCGGCGCCTGCCGGAGCAAGCAGCAGACGCGACAATGTCGCCATGGCGTCGGTGTCCAGCGGGTCGGCGGCGATGGTGCGGCCGAGGCAGTCCGCCATCTGCGCCATGTCGCCGCTCCCCCCCTCGTCGACGAGATATTCCGCCCGCAGCACGCAGGCATTGCCGAGCGACGCTGAGGACGTCTCATGGAGCTCGATATTGTTGATCACACCACGCGTGGCGGCGAACCGCCTCGCCAGGATCGCGACCAGTTCGGCCCTCGCCGCGACCGGCGTTCTTCCATCCGCCTCCACCCGTTCGATCCCCGACCGCAGGACGTCCTGCGCCCGGCCGTCAAGGACCTGCCACCATACCATTCGTTCGTCGCCGTCCGAGTAGTACTTCATCTCCACACGGTAAACGCCGAGCCTTGAAGATGGCGGCGGCGGAGCCGAAGCGGAAACGGTCAGTGTCTGGAAGCGCGTCAGGGCAGTGAGGAGCAAGTCGCGCGTCTGGCTCGCCTCCCCCCTCAGGTCGTCGTCGGCCGCCTGAATGGAGATGGCGACGACAGGCTGTTGTGTGAACACGGGCTGCCGGCCGTAGAGGGTCGCTCCGGCACCGGCCGCGACGATCGCGCCGGCTATCGCAAAAAGAGCCGCGCGCGCAGACATCCGGAAACCATGGGCCGGTGACGAGCCCGACGTCAGCTCGGGCTCTTCTGCAGCGATCTCCTCCCCACGTTCCAGGTCGCCCACCTCGGCGGGGAGGAATACGCGGTTGAAGTCGGCGACGTACCGTCCCTTTGGGAGGCCGATGACCACATCGCCTTCGACGCCGAAGGCCTCGTAGTAGTTGGAGACCGCCGAGCGCAGCCGACTCATCTCGATGCGCACGATGGGATCGGTGGATGGATCAAAGCCGCTTGGCCTGCCCAGGACGTCTATGGCGATAGCGTAGGCTTTGGTGCTGTCGTCGCAGCCGGCGATCTGTTTTTCGGCAAGATAGATGAGGATCGCCTTCTGACGCTCCGTGGCGTGGAACCTGACGTCGGCGATCAGCCTTCCGAGTTCCGCCTCGGCATCCGCTGTCGTAACCTTGACCGTGTCTGCATCCCTTACTTCAGCACTCATGACCGCCCCTCGCGTTGGTCCAAGCTAAAGTATTCCGGAAGCATTTATCGTCCGGATGCCCTGTAGTTGCAACAGAATATTCTTATTAAACCAAGGATGTTTAGCGTTGGGCGACCGGCGCCCTGTTTCGACACGCTACGGATGATCGAGACAATACCTGATCACGTCGGCCTCGATCTCGGAACAGATCGCCTCGTATTCGCGCACCATAGCCGGGTCGCTGCGGAACTCGTCCTTCAGCAGTCGGTCGAGCGTCGTCGCCGCATCGTGGTAGGCCTCGAAGAGACTTCCGAGCGAATTCGACTTGCGGCCGAGGATCTGGAGCTGTCCGCGCAACGAAGGGAGCTTCAACATGAGCCGCCAAAGCCCCTGTTGTTCGATCGGTATCGGCTTGCCATCTCCCGGCCTGGTGCTCATCGGCTCATGCCGCTCTCCATTCGACCCGTCTGTCGATTAGAGGCGGAACTTGAACTCATGGGAAGTACGTTACGGTAAAACCGGACGCCGCTTTCCAGATTCGGTGCGGTTGCACACATCTGCGCCGTCCCGATCCGCCGCCGGTAGCAGGCGATCGGCGATGTAACGTCTGAATTTACTGTAACGTACTCCCTCGTTGATCGAAGTCGTGCTGAGCTTCTCGGACAGCGCTGCCGGAGCCGCCAGCATGAAGAAGTTTGCATCACTTGTTGCTGCCATTGGATCCCTGCTCGCAGGTGGCGCCTCCGGCCAGGAGCATTAAGAGGTCAACGAGGCCAACAATCCGCTGACGCCCAAGGTCACGATCAACTTCCAGGATTATTACATTCCGAGCTTCATCGGCACGCCTGGATACCCTGAGGCGAACCAATTGCTGTTGCGCGGCCTGATCCCCCCTGACATGTGGGGCCGGCCTCAACTCATCAGATTCACTCTTCCCGTCGCAGCCGCGCCCAACGGTAAGCAGCGCGCCGCTCCCACCTTGACTGAATTCCTGTTGTCGATGCCGACGATTGCAACCGTGATAGACGCGGCAACTATCGCGAAGACGGCACGGATATTTGAAAACACCTCTCGCCGCACTCGAGCACCACCGCCGGCCAAAGAGTGACACTGCGGACATCGGTGGCCGCAGCCAATAACTGGCGAAGATAAGTTTCCTCAATCTGCTCTCCGCCTCAGTTCTGGCCAGGCGCTGCTGTTGTGATCTGTTCCATCGCGTCACTGACAGTGAAGCTTGCCGCTTTGGCGCGCGGTGGGAACTCCTTGAAGCTTTCCAACCATTGTCCGACGATGACCTGCGCTGGCACGAACGCGAAAGCACGGCGTGCCTGCCAGTCTCCATAGTAGATACTTGTGGTGGCTCGTTCGAACGGATCGGAACGCAGATTGTACAGCATGGGAACGCGCAGCTTGGTGAATTGACCCTGCCAGACACCCAACGGTGTTTCTGTATTGATTGCGACGTTCTGCTCAAGGAACGCAATTTTCCAATTGCCGACGCGGATTGCCATCAGATCGCCGTCGTCGCTCCAGTAGGGAAAGCCCTCGCGCGGTGATGCAGCCACCTCGCCTTTAAGAAAAGGCATGAGGTTGCGGCCGTCGAGATGGACCTTGAAGTCCCGTCCGCCGAGTGCATAGCCTTTCAGCAACTTCCCCACGATGTCGTTATCTCCGGCCGCTGCAGCGAAGGTTGGGATGAAGTCCTCATGCGCGCAGATGTCGTTGATGATCGTGCCGGGCTTGATTACGCCGGGCCAGCGGATAAGGCAGGGAACGCGGAACGCACCTTCCCAGTTGGTGGCCTTCTCGCCCTTGAACGGCGTCGCCCCACCATCAGGCCAGGTAAAAACTTCGGCTCCGTTGTCCGTCGTATAAACGACGATCGTTTCCTCCGTGACGCCGAGGTCGTCGAGTAACTGCAGGAGTTGACCAACGTGGCCGTCAGTTTCGACCATGCCGTCCGGATAGACACCCAGACCCGTCTTGCCCTGAGATTCCTTTTTCAGATGGGTGAAGATGTGCATGCGGGTGGTGTTGAAATAGCAGAACCATGGTGATCCGCTCTGGTGTTTGCGATTGATGAAATCCTTGGCGGCGGATAGGAACTCTTCGTCGATAGTCTCCATGCGCTTGACGTCGAGCGGACCGGTGTTCTCGATTACCTGCTTGCCGACCCTGCCGAATGCAGGGTCAACAGTCGGGTCGTCGGTATCACTCGATTTGGTTCTCAGAACGCCTCGTGGTCCAAACCGTGCACGAAAGCTTGGGTCCTTCGGGTAGTCCGGATTTTCGGGCTCCTCCTCGGCGTTGAGGTGATAGAGATTCCCAAAGAACTCGTCGAACCCGTGCGCCGTCGGCAGATGTTCGTTGCGATCACCGAGGTGGTTCTTGCCGAACTGGCCGGTGGCGTAGCCAAGCGACTTCAAGACGTTCGCGACCGATGGATCATCGGGTCCAAGCCCGAGTTTTGCGCCGGGACTTCCCACTTTGGTCAGGCCGGTACGGATCGGCGACTGACCAGTGATAAAGGCGGCGCGACCAGCCGTGCAGCTCTGCTGGCCATACCAATCCGTGAACGTCGCTCCCTCTCTACCGATCCTGTCAATATTGGGAGTCCGATAGCCCATCACCCCCATGTTGTAGGCGCTGATGTTGAACCAACCGATATCGTCTCCCATGATCATGAGGATGTTCGGCTTCTTGCCAGCCCCTCCCGGTTGTGCCGATTGCTGCGCGCTCGCGCTTTTCGCTGAAACCAGCGATAGAGTTGCTGCTGTGAGAGCCGTCGTCGCAACAAGAACGTCGCGCCGCGTCAGGCCAGCGCGATCTTCGTGCAAAGAGACATCCTTCAGATCATCTGCCATGAAATTTCTCCGTTGGAACAGGCGTTAAAATGCCTTTGTCGATCTCACGACTGACGCGTGTGAAGACCGGATGATCCAACAGATGATCTCGTGCCGATGGAAGTACGTTACGGTTAATTTGGGCGTAAATTGATGTCGGTCAGGTTAGCTTCGGGCACATTCCGGAGGGACATCCTGATCGGCAGTTGCTTTGAGCACCCGTTACGTCGCAATGATCGCCCAATTCTCAACTCCTGCGTCATGATCAGCAAACAGAGCATGGCCCAAGGTCATCAGGCCATCCTTGATGCCCGGCCAGGTGAAGGTGTGTTCCTCCAGCCGCTTGTATGCCATCACCAGACCGCTGCCATCCCAGTAGATCAGCTTCAACGCGAACGGAATACAAAAATGGTGCCGGTGAACGGGTCCTTGTGCAGCTCATTCTTGACCAGTGCAGCCAAGCCATCGTGGCCCCTGCGGAAGTCGACCGGCTTGGTCGCTACCATGATCCGGACGCGGTTCGGGGGAAAGATCATGCCGGAACGGCGCAGGCACGCGCAACAGCGGCAATCCGGGCCGCAGACGCGCCTTCTTCCAGGCGGATAGTGACGGAACCGATGATGATCTCCGGGCGACTGGCCTTTTTGATCGGCGGCTCCGAAGCGGGCGGATCGATGATCACCGCTGCAAACTCCACTGCATCCTCGGGTGCGGGTAGTACCAGTTTGCCTTGCCGCGCCATCGTGCGCCAAGTCGAAAGCGTTCGCCCTCAATCCATAGCGCTCCGCGACTTCATTGACCGCCACACCGGGCCGGAGGCTCTCCGAAACGATCTGCGCCTTGACCTCGTCCGGCCAGTGTCGGTGAACCTCACGCCCAGACTTCCTGGTCGTGAGAACCTCCAATGTAGTCTCCATGGAGAAACTCCCGTTGCTAGTCCATGGAAAGGCGATCACATATTAGGGTCGCGAGAACAACGTGGTAGTAGAACATCGGTTACGCCCAACGTGCCGTCCGGCTAAGTGACGGGTCTCGGCGACCTGACGCTGATGTGCATTTTCATCCTGCCTAAGAAAGGCGAGCTCACATTCGGCGTCGGCCCGCTCATCGTCCTGCCGACGGCGACGGACGATTTCCTCGGCGGCGGCATGTTGCAGGTGGGTGCAGCCGGCGTCGCCGTCGCCCCCAGAGTGGGGACTGCTCGGCGGCCTCGCCGCCTACCAGACGTCCTTTGCGGGAGAGAGCGAGTACGTGAGCCTCCTCACCTTCGAACCCATCGTCAACATCAACCTTTCGGGCGGTGGTATCTTCGGTCCGCGGCGACGTGGAACTTCAACTTCGAAAGCGGCGACAGTTACATCCCGGTCGGTTTCGGCATCGGCAAGGTCTTCGTGCTTGACAAGGGCGCCACCATGAATGCCTTCATCGAACCTCAATATACCGTCTGGCATGACGGCGATGGCGCGCCGCGGTGGCAGATTTTCGCGGGCCTGAACTTACAGTTCCCGATCCGGAAGCCGTCGGAATGATCCGGATCGCAGCGATCAGCGTGGAAAAAGGACGACATACAGTCCAGCGCCTCCGGGAAAACGTCACCCGATCATTACACGATCTTGCGCGGGCTCGCCGTGTGTTCTCTGGCCACGGTGCTCGAGCCATCGATTTCCTGAAGCAACACGTCGTAGCCCCAGAGATCGGCGAGATGTTGCAGGACGAGCCTCGTGTCGGCTTCCTGAAGATAGCTGCCATTCATCATAATATGCTGCAGCAACAGGCGGCGGTCACCGGCGAGGTCGACATCGACGATATCGATTGCCGGGTCGGTCCAGCCAATATCGTATTCGCGGGAGAGCTGGCGGCGGATGCGCAAGTATCCGCGCTCATTGTGAATCGCCGAAACCAGAACCCCTTCGGTCTGTTCCGGATCATCGTAGAGATGGAACAGCCGCAACTGGCGGATCAGGTTCGGGCTCAGGAATTGGCTGATGAAACTCTCGTCCCGGTAGTTGGCCCAGATGTCGCGCAGGATTGCCATTGCATCCCCTCGCCCTGATATATCGGGGAACCATGCGCGGTCTTCTTCCGTCGGCTTCGTGACGATCCTCTCGATATCCTGCATCATCGCAAAACCGAGCGCATAGGGGTTGAAGCCCGAGAACCGCCGGTCGTCGTAGCTTGGCTGGAACACGACATTGGAATGCGACTTCAAGAATTCGAGGAAGTTGCCGTCGCTGATCTGCCCCCGCTCGTGAAGCCGGTTCATGATCTTGTAATGGACGAAGGTGGCGGTTCCCTCGTTCATCACCTTGGTTTGCCGCTGCGGATGGAAATATTGTGCGACATGCCGGACGATGCGAAGGATTTCCCGCTGCCATGGCTGCAGCCGCGGCGCGGTTTTCTCGAGAAAATAGAGGATGTTGTCCTGCGGAAGGCCAAGCGCGGCGCGTCGCTTTTCCAAACCGCCGTCGCTCGCCTTCTTGGCCTTGCCGACGGGCACCGTTCGCCAGAGATCGTTGAACATCTGCTCTTCGTGGGCGCGACGCTCCTGCTGCCGCTTCTCCTCCTGGCGAAGGTCAATGGTGGTCTTGCCCGCATATCGATGCACCCCGTGCGACATCAGCGCATGCGCCGCATCCAGCGTCCGCTCGACCGCCGTCTCGCCATAACGTTCTTCGCAGCGGGTGATATAACCCTTGGCGAAGTCGAGGTAATCGAGGATGCCCTCCGCATCGGTCCAGAGCTTGAAGAGATAGTTGTTCTTGAAGAAGTGGTTGTGGCCAAACGCCGCGTGCGCGGTGACGAGCGTCTGCATCGTCGCCGTGTTCTCCTCCATCAGGTAGGAAATGCAGGGAGAACTGTTGATGACGATCTCGTAGGCGAGGTCGCGCATGCCGCGGCGGTAGAAGGCTTCGTGATGCGCGAAGTGCTTGCCGAAGGACCAATGGCGATAAAAGAGCGGCATGCCGGTCGAGGAATAGGCATCGAGCATCTGTTCAGAGGTAATGACTTCGATCTGGTTCGGATAGACGTCGAGGCCGAGTTCGCCGAGCGCGATCTCCTCGCAGGCGTCGTGGATACGCTGGAGCGTTGAAAAGTCCCAGTCCGCCCCCTCGAACAACAGCCGCTCCCTTGGCCTCATCGTCATGGTCATGGCGTCACCCTCGACTGTGCATCCCGCTTCTGGAAGAGATCGTGGAAAACAGGGAATATCTCGCCGCGCCGGCAGACCTTGCGCATCGAAAGCGGCAGCAGCTCGGAACGGATCCCGTCATAGAGCATCCAAAGCGGTGAACGGGATACGGAAGAGTCGCCGCCTTCTTCGCCCACCTCGATATAGGCGAAGTACTGGCATAGCGGCAAAATCTCGCGCAGCAGCTGTCCGCTCAAATTTCCGTCCGAATGGGCGTTGTCGCCGTCCGAGGCCTGGGCGCCGTAGATATTCCACTCTGCCGGATCGAAACGCGCAGCAATGATCCGACGCATGGCAACAAGCGCGCTGGATACCAGCGTGCCGCCGGTCGCCGGACCGTAGAAGAAGGTTTCCTCGTCGACTTCCTCGGCCTTGTCGGTATGGCGGATGAAGACGATCTCCACTTTCTTGTAGCGCTTCGACAGGAAAAGATAGAGCAGCAGGTAAAACCGCTTGGCAAGATCCTTCATGTGTTCCGACATGGAGCCGGAGACGTCCATAAGGCAGAACATCACGGCTTTGGCCACAGGCTTCGGCTCGTTCTCGAAACGGCGATATCGTACGTCGAGCGGATCGATATAGGGAATGCGCCGGCTTTTTTCCGTTAGGGATTTGAGTTTTGACTCAAGCGCCAGGCGGCTCTCGTCGTCCTCGCACTCCTCGATCTGCCGCTGCAGGGCTTCAATCTCTTCGCGACGCGGACGGTGAAGCGCGACGCGGCGCATCATTGCAAGTCTCGTTGTGCGGCCGACGGCGATGTTGGACGGCGATCCGGATACGGAATAGCCGGCCCGCACCGGAGTCTCCTCTTCCGTTTCGGCTAGACGCCGTTTGGCAAGGTCTGGAAGTTCCAGGTCATCGAGAAATACATCAAGGAATTCCTCCCGGGTGAGCACGAAGCGGAAACCGTCCTCCCCATCGCCTTCGCCCGCATCTTTTGGTTTTCCGCCCCTCGCGCTCGGCGGCCGCGGAATGATGTCGCCTTCTACGAAGGCTCTGTTTCCCGGCAGGATGTGATCGGCGGTGCCGCCGTCGCCCCTCCGAAGGCTCGGTTCGGCCATTCCGTCGATCGGCAGGCTGATCTCACCACCGTCGAGCACATCGCGAATGTTTCGGTTTTGCAGAGAACGCTTTACCGCCTGCTGCACGGCACCTTTCATGCGCCGAAGAAACCGTTGCCGATTTTCGAGACTTTTACCGCGCGGATTTAGCCGACGGTCGACAATGTGCATATTGGCTCCGCATTAACTTGCCTGTTTGACGCGCATGTACCATTCGACGAGGCGCCGAACCTGCCTCTCCGTGTAACCCCGCGCGGCCATGCGCGAGACGAATTCGCTATGCTTCTTTTCTGTTTCCGAGTCCTTCTTCGATCCAAAGGAAATGACCGGCAAAAGATCCTCGACCTGCGAGAACATACGCTTCTCGATCACTTCCCGGATCTTCTCGTAGCTTGTCCATGACGGATTTTTTCCGCCATTGGATGCCCGCGACCTCAACGAGAACTTGACGATTTCGTTGCGGAAATCCTTCGGATTGGCAATGCCTGCCGGCTTTTCGATCTTCGTCAATTCCTGATTGAGGAGCTCGCGGTCGAGAAGCTGGCCAGTATCGGGATCCTTGAAGTCGACGTCTTCGATCCAGGCATCGGCATAATCGACGTAGCGGTCGAACAGGTTCTGTCCGTAGTCCGCATAGGATTCAAGATAGGCCTTCTGAATCTCATTGCCAATGAACTCTGCATAACGTGGCGCAAGATCGGCCTTGATGAATTCCAGATAGCGCTTCTCGACATCGTCGGAAAACTGCTCGCGACGGATCGACTGTTCCAGCACATACATCAGATGGACAGGATCGGCGCCGATATCCGTGGTGTCGTGATTGAAGGTCGAGGCAAGCACCTTGAAGGCGAAGCGGGTCGATATGCCGTCCATGCCCTCATCGATGCCGGCAGCATCCCGGTATTCCTGAACGCTGCGGGCGCGCGGGTCGGTTTCTTTCAGGCTCTCGCCGTCATAGGTGCGCATCTTCGAGAAGAACGTCGAGTTCTCGTGCTTGCGCAGGCGTGAGAGCACGGAAAAACGGGCCAGCATTTCGAGCGTTGCCGGGGCACATGGCGTATCCGCCAGCTCCGATCCCTCGATCAGCTTCTCGTAGATCTTCTGCTCCTCCATCACCCTGAGGCAATAGGGCACCTTGATCACGCAGATGCGGTCGATGAAGGCCTCGTTGTTCTTGTTGGCCTTGAAGGTCTGCCATTCGGCTTCGTTCGAATGCGCAAGGACGACGCCTGAGAAGGGTATGGCGCCGATATTCTCGGAACCGATATAGTTCCCCTCCTGGGTCGCCGTCAGCAGCGGATGCAGCATCTTGATCGGCGCCTTGAACATCTCGACGAATTCAAGGATACCCTGATTGGCGCGGTTGAGCCCGCCGGAATAGCTGTAGGCATCGGGATCGTTCTGCGAGTAGGTCTCCAGCTTGCGGATGTCGACCTTGCCGACCAGCGACGAGATATCCTGATTGTTCTCGTCTCCGGGCTCGGTCTTGGCGATGGCGATCTGGCGCAACCGCGAAGGCTGAACTCTGACGACACGGAAGCGGGAAATATCGCCGCCGAAATCGTCGAGCCGCTTCAGGCACCACGGGCTCATCAGCCCGTTCAGGCGCCGCAGCGGGATACCGTATTGCTCCTGGAGCAGCGACCCCATCGTCTCCGGATCGAAGAGGTTGAGCGGACTTTCGAAAACGGGGCTGATCTCGTCGCCCGCCTTCAGCACATAGATTGGATGAACCTCCATCAATTGCTTCAGCCGCTCCGCTAAGGAAGACTTGCCGCCGCCGACCGGGCCGAGCAGATAGAGAATCTGCTTGCGCTCCTCGAGCCCCTGTGCCGCGTGCCGGAAGAAGGAAACGATGCGCTCGATCGTCTCTTCCATGCCGTGGAAACCGGTAAAGGCCGGATAGATCCGGATGGTCCTGTTCATGAAGATCCGGCCAAGCCGCGTATCCTTGGCGGTATCGACCATTTGCGCCTCGCCTATCGCGGAGAGCAGGCGCTCCGTCGCATTGGCATAGGCAATCGGGTCCTTTTTGCAGAGATCGAGATACTCGGCCACCGACATATCGGTTTCGCGGCGTGCTTCGTAACTGCGCGTAAACGCATCGAATACGGATTCGTTCAGCATGGGCCCTCCATTAAGGTTATGCCGCAGGCTCAAAGTCGTATAACCATCGAGATGGCTACGACGTTCCTAAGAATCAATAATTTCGTAGGTATATTCGACGCTCACCGGCTGTTTCTTGCAACGCACAAAAACGTGCATGCACCGGTTATTTTTACTCTACGAAACTGTTTCTCATTATAGTTGAAAAAAGCACCCCTGCGGTATCAGCACATTTCGCGACGTGACAGAAAGATGAAAAGGGTGTGCAATGTCGCCCGTGATTCGAACTCTGGAAAAATCGGCGATTGGCAGCCAAATCTGCGCAGAGTCGATGCTGGCCAGCACGTGCCGACCCGCTCCTGACATGATGGAAACGGGCGCATCCGGGCCGTGAGCCAATCGTCGCGACCGTCCCCGCCGCGGCAATTCAGCCGTTGAATGCCTTCTCCAGCGCAGCGACATCGATCTTGACCATGCCGAGCATCACCTCGGTCACGCGCCTGGCCCGCTCGCGGTTGTCGTCAGCGATCATCTCGGCAAGCATGCGCGGCACGATCTGCCAGGACAGGCCCCAGCGGTCCTTCAGCCAGCCGCAGGCCTCCGGCGTGCCACCATTGGCTAGGAATGCTTCCCATATCCGATCGATCTCGGCCTGGCCTTCCAGGAGAATCGCGATCGAGAAGGAATGGTTGAAGCTATCGAGCGGGCCGGCCTTCATTGCCAGGAAGGCCTGATCGCCGAGTGTGAACTCAATCAGCTCGACGCTGCCGGGAGGTCCGCTCGGCGTCTCCGCCGGCAATATGGTGGTGCGGCCGATCCTGGAGTCGGGAATAACAGACACGTAGAATTCGACAGCTTCACGGGCTTCCCCCGCGAACCAAAGATTTGAAACGACCTTCGCCATGCAACAGCCTCCTTGTTGTTGATGAGCATGTCCCCAGACTACTGCCCGATGATCCAAGCCCGATCCAAGGACGCCCGGCCGGCGCCGGTTCCGACAGACTGCGATTAGAAATTTTCGCCCCATTCCAGCCGACATGGCGAGCGCAGCCGCGCCGGCCGGCGGCCTTGCCGCCCGCAGTAACCCGCTTGGATTAGCGGTGGCTCGGGAATGAAAGCAGAACATCTTTTCTGGTCTTTCCTTCCCGAATCACTACATTACGCGCCATGAGCAATAGTTTCGACGATATTCCCTTCTTCGACGAAGAGCCGGACGAGATGGCGCGCAAGCCGCAGCCGCCTGCCGCGCCCGCAGCAAGAGCGCCCGCCCCCGGCGGCGGCATTGCCGCTCGCGCGATGGCGGCCCGCGACGGCGGCGCCCGGCCGGATTATCTTACCGGACTGAACCCCGAGCAGACCGAAGCCGTCGAAACCCTGGAAGGCCCGGTCCTCGTGCTTGCAGGCGCCGGCACCGGCAAGACGCGCGTGTTGACCACCCGCATTGCCCACATCCTCAATACCGGCCGCGCCTTCCCGTCGCAGATCCTCGCCGTCACCTTCACCAACAAGGCCGCCCGCGAGATGAAGGAGCGCATCGCACTGCTCGTCGGCGGCGCCGTCGAGGGAATGCCCTGGCTCGGCACCTTCCACTCGATCGGCGTCAAGCTTCTGCGCCGCCACGGCGAGCTCGTCGGCCTGCGCTCCGATTTCACCATTCTCGATACCGACGACGTCGTCCGTCTGATCAAGCAGCTGATCCAGGCCGAAGGCCTCGACGACAAGCGGTGGCCGGCCAAGCAGTTCGCCGGCATGATCGACACCTGGAAGAACAAGGGTCTAGGCCCTGCCGATATCCCTGAGGGCGATGCCCGCGCCTTTGCCAATGGCCGTGGCCGCGATCTCTATTTTGCCTATCAGGCACGCCTGACGACGCTGAACGCCTGCGATTTCGGCGACCTGCTGATGCATCCGATCGCGATTTTCCGCAAGAACCCGGATCTCTTGAAGGAATATCACGGCCGCTTCCGCTATATCCTCGTCGACGAGTACCAGGACACCAACACCGCCCAGTATATGTGGTTGAGGCTTCTCGCCCAGCGCTCCAAGGGCGAGAAGCAGAATGTCTGCTGCGTCGGCGACGACGATCAGTCGATCTATGGCTGGCGCGGCGCCGAGGTCGACAATATCCTGCGCTTCGAAAAGGATTTCCCCGGCGCCAAGGTCATCAAGCTCGAGCGCAACTACCGCTCGACCGAACATATTCTCGGGGCTGCTGCCCATTTGATCGCCCATAATGAAGGGCGGCTTGGCAAGACGCTGTTTACCGACCGCTCCGATCCAAACGACGTCAAGGTGCAGGTCCACGCCTCCTGGGATTCGGAAGAGGAAGCCCGCGCCATCGGCGAGGAAATCGAGCAGCTTCAGCGCGGCAAGCATCTGCTGAACGATATGGCGATTCTCGTGCGCGCCTCTTTCCAGATGCGCGAATTCGAAGACCGCTTCGTCACCCTCGGCCTCAATTACCGCGTCATCGGCGGCCCACGCTTCTACGAGCGCCTGGAGATCCGCGATGCGATGGCGTATTTCCGCATGGTCGCCCAGCCCGCCGACGACCTGGCCTTCGAACGCATCGTCAACACGCCGAAGCGCGGCCTCGGCGATACGACGGTGCGCGCGCTGCATGACTACGCCCGCGCCCGCGATATCCCGATGCTTGCGGCAGCCGCCGACATCATCGAAACGGATGAGCTGAAGCCGAAGGCGCGAAAGGCACTCTTCGATGTGATTCAATCTTTCCGCCGGTGGCAGGAACTGCTTGAAAACACACCGCATACCGAACTTGCCGAGCAGATCCTCGAAGAGTCCGGCTATACCGACATGTGGAAGAACGACAAGAGTGCCGAAGCCCCCGGCCGCCTCGAGAACTTGAAGGAGCTCATCCGCTCGATGGATAGCTTCGAGTCGATGCGCGGCTTCCTTGAGCACGTATCGCTGGTCATGGACGCCGAGACCAACGAGAATCTCGATGCCGTCTCGATCATGACGCTGCACTCGGCCAAGGGGCTGGAATTCGACACCGTCTTCCTCCCCGGCTGGGAGGAAGGCCTCTTCCCGCATCAGCGCGCGCTGGATGAAAGCGGTCGCGCCGGCCTGGAGGAGGAACGCCGCCTTGCCTATGTCGGCATCACCCGCGCCAAATACCGCTGCCATATCTGGTTCGTCTCCAACCGGCGCATCCACGGCCTCTGGCAGTCAACCCTGCCCTCGCGTTTCCTCGACGAACTGCCGGAAACCCATGTCGAGGTCGCCGAAATGGAGCAGAGCTATGGTGGGTATGGCCGCGGCGGCTACGGCCAGTCCCGCTTCGACAAATCAGAACCCTTCGCCAATTCCTATTCCACCCCCGGCTGGAAACGCGCCCAGGCCAACAAGACCGACGCCACGCGCGACAATTGGGGCTCCCGCTCCGGCCACGCCGTCGAACGTATCGGCTATGGCGAAAGCGGCCCGAAGGGGCGCACGATCGAAGGCGAACTGGTGGCAAAATCCACCTCGTCGGAACCGTCGAAGTTCACGCTCGGCGACCGCGTATTCCATCTGAAATTCGGCAACGGCAACATCACCGGCATCGAAGGCAACAAGCTGACGATCGAGTTCGACCGAGCTGGACAGAAGCGGGTGTTGGACGGGTTCGTCGAGCGCGTCTGACGTCGCGTCAGCATGGCGGGAAAACGCTCACCCGAGCATCCGCATCCTTCCAAGACCCAGGATATCATTGACGAGGGCGATGCCGATCCCCGCGGCGACGACTCCCAATCCGATTAGAAAGAGCCGGCGCGACCGATCATATTTGACGGCGATGAGGGAATTGCGCGCCAGCAAATCGGCGAAGACCTTCACCTGAATGGCTATGCCGATGGTCAGGAACAGCATCGGCAGGATATCGATGCGGCTCCAGTCATTGGGATTGGAAACCCAGACGCTGATGAAATTAAGGGAGAAACCGAGGATGATCCCGGTCGCCGTCAGCGATCCGTTTCGGAACGTCGCATCGATCTTCTCGTTCGGCTCTGGCTCGGACATGGTTTCGCTTCCGGCTTGCGTCTGAGCAAGAAAGGCAGAAATCGCGCCCGGGAGCAAGATCGCCCTCGCATCGCGCGTCCGGAAGGGCGGACGAAATGCCGTCGCGGCGGAGAGCCGGCGCAGCGCTCAAGGCCCTTTCCGCGAGCACCGCCAGCGCGGTCTCATGTGATCGCCGACGCGGAACCCAATTCGACAGAACCCATCTGTCGATAAAAATACAACAATTCCAATAGGATATATTTGGTAACCGAAAAGTTAACGTGTCAAAACGTCGCTTTGACGCTTTCTGCAAATCAGCTTAGCTCGGAAGCTGCCCGTCCATGAAAGGCGGGCTTCACGACGAACTTTTTAAAGGAGGTTCAAGTGACCAGTGTTTCATCTCTCGGCAGCACATTAACCCAGTACCAGTCTCCGCTTTCCAGTCTCGACAAGAATGGCGACGGCGTCATTTCACCAGACGAGCTCGCCGCCGCATCACAGTCCTCGACATCAGGCACGACCGCGACTGACGGCGATAGCGACGACAGCAGCACTGATATCGCCAAGAAGATCACCGCCGACATCCTGTCTCTGATGCTGTCCTTGCAGAAAACCGACGACAGCGACAATCAGGGCGACGGCGGCGATCAGAGCGACGATTCCAAGGGCGTCCTCGCCGCAATGGATACCAATGGCGACGGCAAGTTGACCGAGTCCGAATTCCTCGCCGCCGATCCAAGTAAAATCAATGCGTCAGGCGATAGCGATCCGCTCCTCACCAAAGTGTTGAGCGACATGCAGACGGCTCTCCAGGCCCACCGCAATACCTACGGCGCTTCCGCCGCAGCAAGTGATCCCGCCGACGACGTGACCGCGGCGTAGTTCGGCATGGGGCTCCGCCGGGGGAGCCTCGATCCGCCAGATGCAAAAGCGTCTTACGTCTCCCCTTCCGTTTCGACACGAGAGTCGCCGGCAATTCTCTCACTGATTGTATTAGATCATTCTTTTACAGCCGGTTACTACCGCTAGTACGAGAATTAACGCTTGCGCGTCGGCGTCTGGAAATCCACTAGTTGATGCGTTCAATGTGCTTGGCGTCTGATACTGGAACAAGCGAAGGGATTGGCTTTGATAAAAGCGCTGCTGCTCGTCGACATTCAGAATGGCTTCTGTCCGGGCGGCAACCTGCCGGTACCGGATGGCGACAAGGTGGTTGCCGTCGCAAACCGCCTGATCGACAGCGGCAAATACGATCTGATCGTTGCCTCGCAGGATTGGCACCCGCCGGGCCACGGCAGTTTCGCCTCCGCCCATCCGGACGCCGCAGCTTTCGAGATGGGGGAACTGTCGGGTAAGCCGCAGATGATGTGGCCCGACCACTGCATCCAGGGGACGCTCGATGCTGAACTGCATCCCGCGCTCAAATCCGAAGAGATCGACCTGATCCAGCAGAAGGGCGAGGATCCCGACATCGACAGCTATTCGGCCTTCCGCGACAATGACCGCGATGCCTCGACCGGCCTTTCCGATTTCCTTGAGGACCAGGGTGTCACCGACCTCGACGTCTGCGGGCTGGCGACCGATTACTGCGTCAAATTCTCCGCGCTCGACGCGTTGGAGATGATGCCGGGTGTCCGCGTCCGCTTCATCGAGGACGCCAGCCGCGGCATCACCCCCGAAGGCGTCGCCGCCGCCATCGACGAGATGCGGACGCATGGTATCGCCATCATCGACAGCGCCGAGGTGCTGGTTAGGTAGCTCGATGCCTCGAAAAAAGACCGCATCGTATGTCGGATCGGCACCTGCCGCATCGTCCTTGCTGGAGATACACCGATGACGAGAGCGGCGTGATGAGAAAAGTTGTTGCCGCAGCCTTTGTGAGTTTGGATGGCGTCATGCAGGCGCCTGGCGGGCCGCGGGAGGATCCGACCAGCGGCTTCACCCTAGGCGGCTGGACCGTCAATTATTGGGACGAGCCGATGAGCCAGTTCATGGGCGGGATCTTTACCGATCCCTTCGAACTGCTGCTCGGCCGCAAGACTTACGAGATCTTCGCCGCGCACTGGCCCTTCGTCGGGAAAGACGATCCGATTGGCAAGGTCTTCAACGCCGTGACCAAATATGTCGCGACCACCTCGCAAAAGCCGCTGACCTGGGAAAATTCCGTTGCGCTGCGCGGCGATGCCGCCGCCGAAATCGCCCGGTTGAAGCAGCAGGACGGCCCCGACCTCCTGACACAGGGCAGCAGTGGCCTGCTGCAAACCTTGCTGACGCACGACCTGATCGACGAGTTCCGGCTCCTGACCTTCCCGCTGATCCTCGGCACAGGCAAGCGCCTGTTCGGCAAGGGTGCCAAGCCGGAGGCGCTGAAGCTCACCGCCAACACGGTTTCGACGACCGGCGTCATCATGAGCGTCTACGCGCGTGGAGGCGCAATCAAGACGGGAACGTTCGAGCTGGCGCAGCCCTCCGAAGCCGAAATCGCCCGCCGGGAGCGGATGAAGCGCGAGGGCTGAACGCCTCTTCGTTCTGAAATCTTGGGCCGCGTCGCCGCGCGCCGTTTACGGGATCGTGCCCTTGCTCTTCTCATCTCGCTCCAGCAGATAGATATCTTCCGCCAGGTCCTCCATCTTCTTGAGAAGCGCCGCATGCGCGTCGCGCAGGCCCTGATTGTAATAATGAGCGCCGATCTCATCGGCGAAGAAGTCGAGCAGGAACTCTGCCGGCAGAACACCGATCGATTGGTCGAGTTCCGTTTCGAAATAGCGGCGGATGCTGGAAACGATCGTCGTCTTCGCCTCTTTCGAAAATTCGATTTTCTTCATGGTTTCCTCTTTGCCGGATGCGATCAGGACTTTGATGGTTCAGCGAAATCGATTGGTCAATCAATGAAATTCAATTGCCGACGCAGACCATAGACCATAAGGGAAACCTTGGATTCCAACAGGATGAGATCGCATGACTCGCGCCGACTTTGTTGAAGGTTTGCGGGGCGGCTTCGCCGTTGCGCTGGCGTCGGCGCCCTTTGCCGCCCTGTTCGGAGCGCTTGCGGTCGAAAACGGCATGTCGCTTCCCGAGATCGCCCTTATGAGCGGCACCGTCTATGCCGGCGCCAGCCAGATGGTCGGCATCGAACTTTTCGGGCATAATGTCCATGCTTGGCTGATCGTGCTGTCGATCCTTGCCGTCAATTTTCGCCACGTGCTCTATTCGGCGGCGATGGCGCGCTATATCGGCGATTTCACGCCGGTCCAAAAGTTCTTCACCTTCTTCCTGCTCGTCGATCCGCAGTTTGCCGAAGCGGTGAAACGCGGCGAGGCCGGCCTGCCGGTGACCTTCGCCTGGTATCTCGGCTTCGGCATCATCATCTACATCCCCTGGGTGCTGATCAGCGTCGGCGGCGGCCTGCTCGGCGGCTTCATCGGTGATCCCAAAGCGATCGGCCTCGATATCCTGCTGCCGGCCTATTTCCTCGGCATCGTCCTCGGTTTCCGCAAACGCGACAATTTCCTGCCCGTGGCACTCGTCAGCGCGGTCGCGTCGGTGCTTGCCTATCGCTATGTCGGTTCGCCCTGGCATGTCAGCCTCGGCGCCGCCGCCGGCATCGTGCTTGCCGCTCTATTACCGCTGCCGCAACCGGGTGATCTCGAGGCCGACGCCCTTCAATCCGAAATTCACGAGGTCTGAGCCATGGAATTCGACCTTCACATGGCGCTCGTCATCTTGGCAGCCGCGGTCGCCACCTACGCCACACGCATCGGCGGTTATATCCTCATCACCAGGATGAAGCACATCCCGCCGCGCATGGAGGCGGCGCTGAACGCCGTGCCGGCCGCCGTGCTGACGACGCTGGTCGCCCCCGCCTTCTTCATCGGAGGCTGGGATTCGAAGCTGGCGCTGGTCGTCGCCCTCTTCGTCGGCCTGCGCGTCTCGCATAGCTGGATGCTGGTCGCCGCCTGGATCGTCGTGATGGCGTGGCGCCACACGATCGGCGTCTGAGCACCGGCCCGAAGGCCGGCATCTCAATATTCTAGAGCATGATGCCGAAAAGTCTGAGCGGTTTTCTCATGACATCATGCTGCAACTCGATAATGTAGAACAGGATTCAGATTTTAGGCCGACCCGGCCTAAAATCATCCTGTTCTAGCGGCAGCGTCGCATTTTCGAGCCAAGCCCTGACATCGTGATCGTGGACGAGCGGCATCAGCGCCTCGCATGTGCGGCGGTGATAGTCGTTGAACCAGTGTAACTCGTCATGGGTCAGAAGCTCGGCAATGACGAGGCTGCGGTCGATCGGGCAGAAGGTCAGCGTCTCGAAGCCGAGCATCGCCGCATCGCCGCCGTCGATCTCCTCGGCCGCGCGCACATAGATCAGGTTTTCGATGCGGATGCCGAAGCTGCCAGGCCGGTAATAGCCCGGCTCGTTCGACAGGATCATGCCGGGCAGCAGTTCCTGCGTCGAAAGCCTGGAGATGCGCTGCGGCCCCTCATGCACCGAGAGATAGGAGCCAACGCCATGGCCCGTGCCATGGGCGAAATCGGCGCCTGCCCGCCACAGCGCGATGCGGGCGAGCGGATCGAGGTCGCAGCCGCGCGTGCCCTTTGGGAAACGCGCCGTGCTGATCTGGATCATTCCCTTCAGCACCAGCGTGAAGAAGCGGCGATGCTGTTCCGAGACAGTGCCGATGCCGACGGTACGGGTGATATCGGTCGTGCCATTGATATATTGCGCGCCGGAATCGATCAGAAAGAGTTCGCCGGCCTCGATCATCCGGTTGGTCTCGGTCGTCACGCGGTAATGCATGATCGCCGCATGTTCGCCGGCACCCGAAATCGTGTCGAAGGAAATGTCCTTTAGCGGGTTCTGCATGCTCTGCCCGACGCGGGCACGCGACGCTTCGAGATGCTCGGCGGCAGCGATCTCGCTCACCGTCCCGGGTTTCGTCTGCGACAGCCAATAGAGGAATTCCACCATCGCTGCCCCATCCTGCAGATGCGCGGCGGCCGAGCCGTTGATCTCGACGTCGTTCTTCACCGCGCGCGGCAGCTTGGCGGGATCGGCGCCCTCCACCACTTCGCCGCCTGCCTTGCGGATGATCTCCGCCAGCGCATAGGAGGCGATATCCGGGTCGATCAGCACGCGGCCGCCATCCGTGGAAACGACAGTGAGTCTCTCCTCCAGCGCCGAGGGTGGCATCTGCGCGCAGATCTGTGCCAAATAGGCTTCGGGCTCGATGCCGGTCTTGCGCTTGTCGAGGAAGAGTTCGGCCCGCCCATCGGAATGGACGATGGCGCGGGCCAAAGGATGCGGCGTGTGCGGCACGTCGGCGCCGCGAATGTTGAAGGTCC
Organism: Rhizobium sp. NZLR11; assembly: GCF_019685115.1. Lineage (NCBI taxonomy): Bacteria > Pseudomonadati > Pseudomonadota > Alphaproteobacteria > Hyphomicrobiales > Rhizobiaceae > Rhizobium > Rhizobium sp. NZLR11. The sequence goes on from NZ_JABDWD010000010.1 coordinate 123,127, forward strand.
AGGCGACCGAGGACGGATCGGCGATCAGCACCGCCGCGAGCTTCTTCTTCGCAAGGTCGGCGGCGATCGTGACAATCTTGTCGCTCGCCAGCAAGCCGGCCTGCGCCACATTCTGGATGCTGACCGCGCCGAACGGCTCGGCCGGCCGGTCGCTCCAGAGCCTGTCCAGCGGATTGTGCGGCAGGAAGACCAGCGTGCCGCCGACCTCTGAAAGCGCTCTTTCCAGACGGCGCACCTCGGCGCCCGCATGCAGCCAGGGATCGATTCCGAGCCGCAAGCCCTTGGCGCCGTTTGCAGCCAGCCAGAGATGCGGCGGCTCGTTGACGAGATCGCCGCCCGAGAAGACCGACCCGTCGACCTGTTCGGCAAGTTGCGTCACATAACGCCCGTCGACGAAAACGATCGCCTGCGTGCGTAGGATGAGCGCAATGCCGGCCGAGCCGGTGAAGCCCGTCAGCCATGCGAGGCGCTCCGAACCGGCGGGAACATATTCGCCGTTGAACTCATCGGCACGCGGCACCAGGAAGCCGTCGATACCGAGCGAATCGAAAGTAGCGCGCAGCGCCGATACCCGATCCCTGCCGAACTGCGGCGTGGAGGTGACGTCGAAGGACTGGAACATGCTGAAAACCCGAATGATTGAGACGAATCCGGTGAATGGGATGCCGGCCATGTTAGCGAAATTTCAATCGATGGGGAGAAAAAGCGACGAAACGAGTCAAAACCCGTCGTGCCGCCCAACATTTTGACAGAACTGTGACGCGAAAAGTTAATTTGGCACGCTTTATGCATTTGCCGCATGGCTCCCATGAGCGAAACCCTCTGCCTCCGCATTTCAGAATAGCTATATAGACGCCATCGAACGGTTCGCGATGAACCTGAAACAAAGGAATTTTTGAAATGACCGCCTCTCTCTCGCGCTTCGCATATAGCAGCCCGTTGCAGGCTGGCGAACGCCAGACCGTGCGTCACGTCATCGGCGCCCGCCGGCCACAGAACGACGACAGCCTCAAGCTGCTCGGCGCCGGCCAGCGCGCCACGCGCCACAACGGCGCTCCCAGCTACGCGTTCTAAGCCTGAAAGCCTGTCCGTCTCCTCCCTCCCGGACCGGCCTATTGGAATGCAGTAGAGCCCGCTCGAGCGCTCCTCCCCTTGAGCTCGCGGGCATTGGCCGGATAGACCGGTCCAAGGCGGTGCCATCGGCACCGCCTTTTTTGTTGGTTTGGGAAAGTGCCCGGCGGTTTCGATAGACTGCCGCGCCAGCCCCGACCTCCCTCATTCCTGTGCCCATCACAGGAATCCAGTGCGCCCAAGTCCTTGGGCGCGAAAGACTCTTTTCAAGATATGAGGTCATTCACCGCGCAGACGCGCGGTGGCTGAATTCCTGTGACGAGCACAGGAATGGGGGAGGCGAGGTGCTTGCTCCTATCCGCATGGACTGACTTGGTGAGGGTGGAGAGGAGACGTGACGCCTCACGCAAGACACCGTTCCAGGGCAAGCCCTTCACCTTGCAATTGCCAAAAATCATGGCCGATCGAAGTGGATCGTCACCCAGCCATTCCGCCAAATCGTCCTGACATGACGAAGCCTTGCACCGCTATAGGCGGCGATAACCTTCCATCGCTGAGTGGCTAGAATGCCGGAGAGAATGACCGATCCGCCGGGTGCCAGATGTGTCGCAAGCTTCGGCGCCATACGGATCAGCGGCCGGGCGAGAATGTTGGCGATGATGAGATCGAAAGGACCATGCTCGGAAAACGCCGTCGAATGAAAACCGGGCGCGGTCCTGGTAACAATGCCAGACGCGATGCCGTTGCGGCGTACATTCTCGGCCGCCACCCGCGTCGCGATCGGATCGATGTCGGTCGCGAGCACCGGTATGTTCCTGAGCTTGCGCACCGCGATCGCCAGCACGCCGCTGCCGGTGCCGAGATCGAGCGCGTTGCGGACCGAGCGCGAACGCACCACGGCATCGATCACCTCGAGGCAACCAGCCGTCGTGCCATGATGGCCAGTGCCGAAGGCCTGGCCGGCATCGATCTCGATGGCGATGTCGCCCGGGCGGATCTTGTCGCGGTCATGCGAGCCGTGCACCAGAAAGCGCCCTGCCCTGACGGGCTTCAGCCCCTCCAGCGACTTTACCACCCAGTCGACGTCAGGGATGACTTCCCGCTCCAACCGGGCATCGGGGAAAGAAGCCTTCAATGCGTCCTCGACGCGGGAGTGCACTTCAGCCTCGTCCTCGGTCATCATATAGATCGAGGCTTCCCAGATGTCCTTCTTTTCATCGATCTCGGTGGTGCCGATGGCAAAGTCTTCTTCGCCGAAGACCGCGCTCAGAAGGTCCAGGATCTCTTCGGCCCTGCTTTCGGTCGTCGTCACGTAAAGGCGGATTTCACTCACGATAGGCGGTCTTTCCCGTTTCCGTTGCCCGCCACCGGTCGAGCCAACGCCCCATCACGCTGAAACCATCACCCCTTGCTGACGAGATTCTCCAGCTTCTTTACCGCCGTGTCCGGGTTTTCGCCATAGGCGATCGTTCCGGCAAACCGCCCGGCCGAATCGAGCAGGAAGACCGAGGCGGTGTGATCCATCGTATAGTCGCCGTTCGGATCCTTTTCGTCGATCGGCACCTTCTTGGCGTAGACGCGGAAACCCTTGATGACTTCGGCAATCTTGTCAGGCGCGCCTGATATGCCGGTAATGCGCTTGGAGACGTTGGAAACGTACCCGTTCATGATCTCGGGCGTGTCACGCTCCGGATCGACGGTCACGAAATAGGCCTGTAGCTTGTCGCCCTTCGGGTCAACCTTCTCCATCCAGCCGTTGAGCTCGAAAAGCGTCGTCGGGCAAACTTCGGGGCAATGGGTGAAGCCGAAGAACAGCGCCGTCGGCTTGCCGCGCAGCGCCTGCTCAGTGATCGGCTGTCCGCTTTGCGAAACCAGTGTAAAGGGCACGCCGAAGGGCGCCTCCACCGCCACATCCTTCGATTTCATGGGGTACAGCGTTAACCCGCCGAGAACCCCGGCAAGTATCAGGACGCCGACCCAGATGGCGATGCGAAATGACTTCATTGGCATGATCCTCGATCCAGGCGGATATGTACCGCCGCCCCTTAGCCCCCGCGTGATTATAGTCTCGACCGGACGCGCGCAATTCAACAATGCGTTTTCCGAGCCGTGATGAATTGCCTCACGTGTTCAAATCGGCCGCGACGGTGGAACCGCGCGAACTCGACGGTCGCACCGCGGGCGCCGTAAGAATATCAAGACCTTAATCGGGAAATTCGCCGACAAGATGCAGATCGGCGGCGAATTGGCAACGTTCGCCAGCAAAGATGTTTTGTGCATCGGCGAACATGTTAAATCAATCGTAACCTCTGGGGGGGAACAATCGGTTTGACTGAACGAAATCAATACGTCGATCAGGCAATGGATCAGGTCACGCAGAAGAACGCGGCCATGGTGGAAGAGACAAAGGCTGCAAGCCACACGCTCGCCATCGACGCCGAAACCCTAACGCAACTGATCAAGCAGTTCAAGACCGGCGAGGGCATGAGCGCCCGGCAAACGCCGCGAGAAGCAAATGCCGCCTCGCATTCGAGACCATCTCCCGCGCGCCGCCTGATCGGCATAGTCGCGGGCGCATTCAACGGCTCCACCGCCAAAGCCATCGCTTCTCCCGCCGGGGACAACTGGGAAGAATTCTGATCATGAACAACAATAACGCCATCAAGCAGTCTGGCGCTTATCTCGAAATCGTCTCGTTCCACCTGGGCGACCAGGAATTCTGCATCGACATCATGGCGATCCGCGAAATCCGCGGCTGGGCGCCGGTGACGCCGATGCCGCACACTCCGCCCTACGTGCTCGGCCTCATCAACCTGCGCGGTGCGGTCATCCCCGTCATCGACATGGCCTGCCGTCTCGGCATGAAGATGACCGAGCCCTCCGAGCGCTCGGCGATCATCGTCACCGACATCGCCGGCAAGCTGGTCGGCCTGCTGGTCGAACAGGTTTCCGACATGATGACCATTAAGAGCGAAGACCTGCAGCCGCCGCCGGAAATCATCCCGGAAGCCCAGCGCGCCTTCTGCCGCGGCATCGTCGCGCTCGAAAAGACCATGGTCTGCTTCCTGAATCTCGATACGGTTATCGCCGACGAACTGACTCAGGCGGCTTGATACTTTTCCATTCTGGCGTTGGAAGGCCCGGCTCGTCCGGGCCTTTTTATATTTGAAGAAGACCGACTCGCCGCCAATCTCTCCAAGCCGCGTGGCACACCCTCTCCTCCCTCATCTCTGTGTTTGTCACAGAGATCCAGCCACGGCGCGTCCGCGCGGTGAATGACTCGCTTGTCAAGAAGAGTCTCCCGCGCCCAAAGACTTGGACACGCTGGATGCCTGTGACAAGCACAGGCATGAGGGAGCTCCGAGGGATGCACTACTCAAGATGAAACGCGCGTTGCACACCAACCCGCAGCCTTATTGCGGCTTCCCATTCTTCCACGTCACATTCTGCCCATACAAGGGAATCGTCGAAATCGACATCTTCGCCGAGCCGTCCGTCAGCTCCCTGGAATGGGCGAGATAGATGAGCGTGTCATTGGTCTTGTCGTAGATGCGGTTGACGACCAGCGTCTTCCAGATCAGCGACATGCCTTGCCGGAATACTTCGCTGCCATCCTTGGACAGGTCGATACTGCCGATCTCGATCGGCCCCGTCTGCCGGCAGGCGATGGAATTGTTGGAGGGATCTTCAAACCAGTTGCCGTTCTTGAACCGGTCGATCAGGCTGCGGTCGAAATAGGTGACGTGGCAGGTGACGCCCTTGACCTCAGGATCGGAGACTGCCTCGACGATGATGTCGTTGCCGATCCAGTCGACCCCGACCTTGCCGACGACCTCGGCCGAGACGGCGCCGGCGGAAAGGGCGGCGAAAGAAAAGGCGGCGAGGAGAAGATTGCGCGGCTTGGACATGGCGGCTCCTTAGAGCGCCGCGCGTCCGACCGGACGCGCTAAGGACGCTCTATCGCTTTGAATCTGCGCATAATCCTTTCCGAAAATCGATTCCGATTTTAGGGGTTATGCGCTGATCCGCGTTCTAGATAAGTGCGTCCCGATGCTTTGCAAGAAAGGCCGACGGCGGGAAACGATCAGCCCTTCCGGCAGGTACAGGGCTCGTAGGCCCGCGCCGTCAGCCGGCCGGGCTTCATACCGATCATCGCCGGTATGGCGTGAACGGCGTTGGCCTTGACCGCTTTTGCCATCTCGATGGCTGCAGCAGCGCAGACGACGGCGTCCTCGGCAGCATTGTGGTGAACGAACCGCAGGCCGAGATGCTCGGCGATCAGGTTCAGCCGGTGTGAGAAGAAGTGCGGCCAGATCCGCTGCGCCATCTTCAGGCTGCAGAGATAGGAAAGCTCCGGGTAGGATTGCCGATAGAGATCGAGGCTCGCCCGCCAGACGCTGAAGTCGAAGGCGGCGTTGTGGGCGATCATTGTCGCACCGCTGATATCCTCGTGGAATTCGTCCATCACCTCGGGAAACTCCGGTGCATCCTCGACATGTTCCGGCCGGATGCCGTGGATCGCAATGTTCATCGCGGAAAAGCGCATGTCCCGCGGCCGGATCAGCCGCTCCTCGACGCGCGTGACCCTGCCGTCCTCGATCCAGGCAAGGCCGACAGAACAGGCGCTGCCGCGTTGTTCGTTCGCCGTCTCGAAGTCAATGGCGATGGTCTTCAAATCAGCACCCGAATCATTTCTTCGGGAACAGAAATACCGTCCCGCTCCCGGCCGCGCAAATTCGACACGACGCATGGTTGACTTTTCAACCGGCATATCGAAACTTCTCGCCATGATTGGTTCCATGACCATGGCAGCGCTTATTCATCACACCACGACCCTTGAAGGGTACGCGGGAGCGATGGCGCGTTAACAGCGATCCGATCATCCCGAAAACCCTGCCGAGGCGAGCAGGGTTTTCCGAAACTCAGGCTCTCCTCCTGAAACCAACGGAGAGCAGCCAATGTCTGAAAACGAAGAGAGTGAACCTGGCCGCCGAGCGCGCCTGCCGGACGGAGTTCTCGTGCGCGCCGTGCGCCTTTCCGATGCGGAGGAAATCACCGATCTGATAAATCTGCCGGGCTATCGGGCCGGAACCCTGCGGCCGCCGTACCAGAGGGTCGAAGAGGTTCGCAGAAATATGGAAAACCCGACGCCGGGCGCGCTGAACCTCGTCGTTACCCTGGATGGCAGGATCGTCGGCAATTGCGGCCTCAATCGCCTCTCCGGCCGCAGGCAGCACGTTGCGAGCCTCGGCATGGGCGTGCATGACGATTTCACCGGCCACGGTTTCGGACGGATCCTGCTCGGCGCGATGGTCGACGCTGCCGACGACTGGCTCGATGTCAAACGGCTGGAACTGACCGTCTACACCGACAATGACGCCGCCATCGGCCTCTACGAAAAGTTCGGCTTCGAGCGCGAAGGTCTGCTGAGGGCCTTCGGCTTCCGCTCAGGGGAGTATGTCGACGCCTATACGATGGCGCGGCTCAGGCTATGAGCGTGGGCTGGCGGCTTGCCGTCAGCCCTTCACCCACTGATCAATGCCAGCCACTCGTCCTCGTCCATCGTCTGCACGCCGAGCTCTCGCGCCTTGTCGAGCTTGGAACCGGCGCCGGGACCGGCAACGACGATGTCGGTCTTCTTGGAGACCGATCCCGCCACCTTGGCGCCGAGGCTTTCCGCCCTCGCCTTCGCCTCGTCGCGAGTGAATTTTTCCAGCGAGCCGGTAAAGACCACGGTCTTGCCGGCGACCGGACTGCCTGAGGTGACCGGCTGTTCGGCCTCCTGTGGCTTCACCTGCCTGATCAGCTCCGAAATCACCGCAACGTTGCGCGGTTCCTTGTAGAATTCGACCATGGCGCGGGCAACGACATCGCCGATGCCGTCGATGGCGTTGAGATCGTTCCAGGCGTCGCCGGAAAGCGTCTCAGCCTCCCGCATAGCCGTTTCAAAGGCTTCGTAGGTGCCATAGGAGCGCGCCAGCAGCTTCGCCGTGGTTTCGCCGATGTGGCGGATGCCGAGCGCGTAGATAAAGCGATGGAGCGCAATGCTGCGCCGCTCGTTGATCGCCGTATAAAGCTTGCCGACGCTGACCTTGCCGAAGCCGTCGATATTTTCGAGCTTGGTCAGCGATTGCAGTTGCCGCTCCTCCAGCGTGAAGATTTGAGGCGCCGTGCGAATCTGCAGCGACGGATCCTCGTTTTCGAAGAAGAAGTCGATCTGCTTCGAACCGAGCCCCTCGATATCGAAGGCGTTGCGCGAGACGAAGTGCTTCAGATGCTCGGTCGCCTGCGCTCGGCAGATAAAGCCGCCGGTGCAGCGGCGCACCGAATCCATCTTACCGGTCTTCTCGTTGACTTCGCGCACCGCATGCGAACCGCAGACCGGGCAGGTCGTCGGAAACTCGTATGCGGCGGCATCGGCGGCGCGTTTTTCCATCACCACATCGAGGATCTGCGGAATGACGTCGCCGGCGCGCTGGACGATGACGGTATCGCCTTCGCGGATATCGTGGTCCTCCGGCCGGATGCGCTCGCCACTATTGCCGAGACCCTTGATGTAGTCCTCGTTGTGCAGCGTCGCATTGGTAACGACGACGCCGCCGACGGTGATCGGTTTCAGCCGCGCCACCGGCGTCAGTGCGCCGGTGCGGCCGACCTGGATCTCGATCTTCTCGACCTCGGTGAAGGCCTGTTCGGCCGGAAATTTGTGCGCCGTCGCCCAACGCGGGCTGCGCGAGCGGAAGCCGAGACGGGCCTGCAGCTCGAGACTGTCGACCTTGTAGACGACGCCGTCGATGTCGTAGTCGAGATCCGGACGCTCAAGGCCGATCTCGTCATAATGCGCCAGGATGTCGGCGACGGAATTCAGCCGCTTCATCAGCGGGTTCACGGGAAATCCCCAATCCTTGAAAGTCTGCACCATTGCGAACTGCGTATCTTCAGGCATCTCCGACATCTCGCCCCAGGCATAGGCGAAGAATTTCAGCTTGCGGCTCGCCGTCACCTTGGCGTCGAGCTGGCGCAGCGACCCGGCCGCCGTATTGCGCGGATTGACATAGGTCTGCTTGCCCTCCGCCTCCATCTGCCGATTCAGTGCCAGAAAGTCGCTCTTGGCCATATAGACCTCGCCGCGGATCTCCACGACGGCGGGCACGCCCTTCGGCAGCTTGTTGGGGATTTCTGCGATGGTGCGAATGTTGGCGGTGACATTCTCCCCCGTCGTGCCGTCGCCGCGCGTAGCAGCCGTCACCAGACTGCCATTCTCGTAACGGATCGACATCGACAGACCGTCGATCTTCGGCTCGGCGGTAAAGGCAATCGACTGGTCCGGCAGACGGCCGAGGAAGCGATAGACGCCGGCGACGAAATCCTGCACGTCCTCCTGTGAGAAAGTATTGTCGAGCGACAACATCGGCCGCGCATGAACGACCGGCGAGAAGGTGACGGAAGGCACAGCGCCCACACGCCGCGACGGGCTATCTTCCCGGATCAGCTCGGGAAACCGCACTTCCAGCGCATCGTTGCGGCGCTTCAGCGCGTCGTAATCGGCATCCGAGATCTCCGGCTGGTCCTTGCCGTGGTAGAGCGCATCGTGATGCGCGATCTCCTTTGCCAGCCGTTCGAGTTCGGCGGCAACCTCTTCGATCGTCAACGTGTCGACGGCGAAACCTTCGGTGGACATGGAATATTACTCCAGGGAATCTGGCCAAAAAATCTCGATTGGTTTTAGAGCAAAATTTCCGGATGAAAAGAGAGGCAGTATCTGTCGCGTCGGGAAGATCGCTCTGCTCTGGGCTGCATTGACACGTCGGAGCATCGCACAGACGGATAGCATTGGAATACCCTGCCCGCCCTATTCCCAATCCCTCGCATTGCGCAGCCGGATGCCGCTGACATGCAGTCCAGTGTTCCAGAGGCCCTTCAGCGGCCGCAGGCTATCGACGACCCGCAGGTCCACACCGCGCGGCGCAAACGCCAGATCCAGCCACGAGATAGCAGTCCGCTCAATCGGAATGACGCGCCGGTCGCATACCCACATACCCGCATCATCAAGGTCGACGAAATCGTCGGTCGGCATCTCATAACGATGAATCGTTTCCGACTCGAGCCTTTCCAGCCAATGGCGCTCGACGAAGCCCGCAGCCCGCCAATCGCCGAGCCAGCGCCGCCGCTCCGTCTCCGGTGTCTCGGGTTTCGCCCAGATCAGGATCCGCGGGCAGTCACGTGGAAAGAGATACATGAAGTCATGATCGCCATCGATCGCCCAGACGAGCGGACCGTTCAGCAATTCCCGGCCGGCCGGGCGAAGGGAGGGGATGCGGACCGGGCGCGGTTCGAAGACCGCGATATCGGGATCATCGCTGAAATGGAAAAGACGCATGGCAAGAGATCACCGCTGATCGAGTGACTCGCATAGCGTGAATCGGAACGCCTGTCACAGCGGCTGGATTGGCGATCAGCCGTTGCCGGCCAGCAGCCGCTTCGCCGCCGCCCTCGCCTCTTCGGTCACCGAGGCGCCCGCCAGCATGCGGGCAATCTCTTCGGTGCGGTCCTTCTGCGCCATCGTCGCCACGCGCGTGGCAATCTTTTCGGATCCCTCGGCCGCCGGCCCCTTGGAGATCAGAAGATGCGTCGCCGCCCTTGCGGCGACCTGCGGCGCATGCGTGACCGACAGCACCTGCACACGCTCCGACAGCCGCTTCAGCCGCTGGCCGATCGCATCGGCCACCGCCCCGCCGACGCCGGTATCGATTTCGTCGAAGACGAGCGTCGGAGCCGATCCGCGATCGGCGAGCGCCACCTTCAGGGCCAGCAGGAAACGCGACAGCTCGCCGCCGGAGGCGACCTTCATGATCGAGCCCGGCCGCGTGCCCGGATTGGTCTGGACATGGAACTCGACGACGTCAATGCCCTCGGCGAGCGCCTCCTGCGCATCCGTGGTGATCTCGACCATGAAACGGGCGCGTTCAAGCTTCAGCGCCGGCAGTTCCGTCATCACAGCCGCAGCCAGTGCGGTGCCGGCGTGATGGCGTTTGTCGGAGAGCGCGCGCGCCGCCGCATCGTAATTTTCCCGTGCCAGGCCTACCTCGGCTTCGAGCCGGGCAAGCCGCTCCTCGCCCGCGTCGAGATCGGCGAGATCGGCGATCATGCGGACGGCAAGCGCCGGCAGCTCAGTGACCGGCACGGAGTATTTGCGCGAGGCGGCCCTGAGCGCGAAAAGCCGCTCCTCGACCCGCTCCAGTTCCCTCGGATCATATTCGGTCCTGCGCAGCGCTGCCTCGACTTCCATCTGCGCGTTGGAAAGCTGGTCGAGCGCGGCATCAAGCAGCGTCACGGTGTCTTCGAGCAGGCCCGGCGCCTCATGGCTCTTGCGCTCCAACCGGCGCACCAGCGAGGCGATATGGGGCACTGGCGAGGCATTGCCGTTCAGGAACTCGGACGCCTCGGCAATATCGCCGGCGATTCGCTCGGCCTTCATCATCTTCTGCCGGCGATCGGCGAGTTCGTCCTCCTCGCCATCCTGCGGCGAGAGCTTCTCGAGTTCCTCGACGGAGGAACGCAGATAGTCGGCTTCGCGCGCCGCACCTTCCACCTTCTCGCGGTGCTTCTTCAGCGCCCGCTCGCTGTCGCGCCACAGGCGATACAGCCGGGATACCTCGGAAACCTCATCGGTAAGACCGCCGAAGGCATCGAGCAGAGTGCGGTGGGCATTGGTGTCGACAAGGGCGCGATCGTCGTGCTGTCCGTGGATTTCGACCAGCATCTGGCCGGCCTGGCGCATCAGCTGCACGCTGACCGGCTGGTCGTTGACATAGGCCTTTGTGCGTCCGTCCGCCGATTGCTGGCGGCGGAAGATCAGGTCGCCCTCGTCGTCAATGCCGTTTTCACGCAGGAGGGTGCGGGCGCCGTGGTCCATGCCGACGTCGAACACCGCCGTCACCTGGCCCTTATCCTCGCCATGGCGCACCAAGCCGCCGTCGCCGCGCCCACCGAGCGCCAGCGACAGGCTGTCGAGCAGGATGGATTTGCCCGCCCCGGTCTCGCCCGTCAGCACGGAGAGGCCGGTCTCGAAGGCAAGATCCAGCCGCTCGATCAGGACGATATCGCGGATCGAAAGCTGGATCAGCATTGGCCTCAGGAACCAAGAAGAAGTTTTTTGCCTGCCGCAGCGATCCACGAGCCCTTGTTCTCACGCGGCTCGGCACCGCCACTCTGCAGCAGCTTGTAGGAATCGGCGTACCACTGGCTGTCGGGATAATTGTGGCCGAGAACGGCAGCCGCCGTCTGCGCCTCGTCGACAATGCCCATAGAATAATAAGCTTCGACGAGACGCGCTAGGGCCTCTTCGATCTGGTTCGTGTTCGGATATTTCTCGACGACGATGCGGAAGCGCGAGATCGCGGCGAGATATTCCTTCCGCTCCATGTAGTAGCGGCCGATCTGCATTTCCTTGCCGGCAAGCTGATCGCGCGAGAAGCGGATCTTCGCCTGCGCGTCGTCGACATATTCGGAATTCGGATAATTGTCGATGACGGCCTGCATCGCTTCGATCGTCTTTGCCGAGGCGCGCTGGTCCTGCGTCACGTCGACGATCTGCTTGGAATAGGTGAGACCGATGAGATACTGCACATAGGCCGCATCCGGGGATTTCGGATATTGCGACATGTAGCGGTTGCCTGATGCAAGCGCATCATCCAGGCGGCCCTGGCGGTATTTGACGAAGGTGCTCATCACAAGCGCCTTGCGCGCCCATTCGGAGAACGGGTTCTCGCGGTCGATTGCGTCGAACTTGCGCGCCGCTTCCGCCATGTTGCCAGCCTTCATGTTGGCAAGGCCCTGGGTGTAGAGCACATCCGGCGGATCGGTTTCGAGGCCGAGCTTGGTGATGTCGATATCGGGATCCGACTGGCAACCGGATATCGAGGCGCCTGCGCTGAGCACCAGAAGCGATGCGAACAAAGCACGCGCTGTCTTCATCATACCTTCAGATCCTGCATAACCCATTCGAAAGAACCCCACTGCCGCCGCTCGCTCCACGGCAGCCACGCCTCTCTGGCGTTTCTAGCCACAAATGTGCATCAAGAGCAACGCAATGATAAGGCATTAACGCATTTTTGTGGCAGCGGCCGGGGAATGACGGGCTTTTCATCTTCTTCCCCGAGCTGTGGCAGTTAAGCACCTGACCCAGCTGGACATAAAAAAACCGCCTCCGGGAAAGAGGCGGCCTGGTCTTGAGAATGTGCTGGAGGTCATGCCGACCAGGGAGCGAATTCCGAAGCACTGACCGCGATCAGTTCGCGGGCAGCGACGCGCTGGCGCGGTGTCGACGTCTCGACCACCTCGTAGGCGGAGGAATCGGCGAGCAGCGCCTTCAGCGCATTGGCATTCATCTTGTGACCGCCGCGATAGGAACGGTAGCAGCCGATGAACTGGACGCCGGCAAGCGACAGATCGCCGACGGCATCGAGCGTCTTGTGGCGGACGAATTCGTCCTTGGCGTAGCGCAGCCCTTCGACGTTGATGACGGTATTGTCGTCCGAGATGACGACGGAATTTTCGAGCGAGGAGCCGAGCGCGTGGCCCGAGGCCCAGAGACGCTCGACATCGCGCATGAAACCGAAGGTGCGGGCGCGGGAAAGCTCGGCCTTGAAGACGGCGGCGGTCATGTCGCCGGCCCACTTCTGCCGGCCGATCAGCGGGCAGTCGAAATCGATCTCGACTTCGAAGCGCGTACCGTCATAGGGGCGGAATTCGCTCCAGGAGCCGCCATGCTCGATTCGCACCGGCTTGGTGATACGGATGTAGCGGCGCTTGACGCGGAGCGAGACCAGACCGACCTGCTCGATCGCCTCGACGAAAGGCAGCGAGCTGCCGTCCATGATCGGCATTTCGGAGCCCTGCACCTCGATCACCACATTGTCGAGGCCGAGCGCATAGATCGCCGCCATGACATGTTCGATCGTCGCGACAGAATGGGCGGGCGAGAAGCCGAGCACGGTGCAGAGGTCGGTATTGCCGACCTGCGAGGAGACAGCCTTGAGTTCGGTGATGTCGCCATTGTCATGCAGGCGCTGGAAAACGACGCCGGTGTCCGATTCGGCCGGGTTCAGCGTGATCGAGACATTAGCGCCCGAATGCACCCCGATGCCCGAAAGCGACACGGGACGCGATACCGTCGTTTGAAAACCCAGCAAGCCAATTGCCATAAAATCTGCCTTTATTCTTCCGCACCGGCGGTCTGTCCGATCGGCGCGGTCACCGTTCTTTCTGCACAAGGAGCCACACGAAAAGTCTCCTAGGGCAGATTCGTTGCACCATACTTACGTGCCACGGCGCTCCAATCCAAATCACTGTTTCTTTCGCTTTGTTACGAAGTCAGGCAATTGAAATCGCTTGCGAATCGTGGGCTGAAAAACAGCAATGCCCGGGACCTTGATCCCGGGCATAAATGGTGCCGAAGCACGCCTTCAGTTCGACTGGCGACGCAGGAATGCCGGGATTTCCAGCTGGTCGTCTTCCTGCATCATCCGGGCCTGCGGAACCGTCCGGCCCTGGTCGTCGAGGTTGCCGCGACGCGGTGCGTAGAGGCTGGCCTCCGGCGACAGCGGACGGCGCTGCTGCGAAGCGGCTGCCGGTGCGGCAGTCATGTCGGCAGCAACGGCGTCGTCGTCGCGGCGGCCAAGCGAATTGGTGATTCGCTTCAGCAGCCCCATCGGACCGCGTTCTTCCGCCGCATGTGCGGAAGCCGGCTGCGTGCGGTGGTCAAGTTCGGCCTGGACGACCGGCGGGAAATCCTCGACCTTCGGCATGCGCATCGGTTCGGGCGCTTGGCGGATGATCGGCTCCTGCCGAACTGGCTGCTGCTGGACGGGCTGGCTCATCACCGGCTGGCTCATGACTGGCGCCGGAGCTTGCTGCTGCGCCGGTGCCGGACGCATTGCCGGAGCTTCCGGCGCAGGCGCGAAGATCTTGCTCTGCGGACGGAAGGTTTCCTGCTGTGTCACCGGCTGTTGCAGCGGTGCGGCGGCGCGCGGGGCCGGAATTTCGAGCTCGCGTTCCATCTCCGCTGCGCGGATGGTCTGCGCGATCGGATCCATGGCCTTCGGTGCCTGCATCACGGCGGCAGGCTGAACTGCGGCCGCTGCCGGAGCAACAGCCGCCGAGGGACGGATAGCCGGCCTTGCGGCTGGCTGGAGGTTGCGCTCGGCAGCCTCGTTCATCGCCCGATCGATGCCGGTCGCGACGACCGAGACGCGGATGATGCCTTCAAGCGATTCGTCGAAGGTGGCGCCGAGGATGATGTTGGCGTCGGGATCGACTTCCTCGCGGATGCGGGTCGCGGCTTCGTCGACTTCGAAGAGGGTGAGGTCGCGACCGCCGGTGATGGAGATCAGCAGGCCCTGGGCACCCTTCATCGAGGTCTCGTCGAGCAGCGGGTTGGCGATTGCAGCCTCTGCGGCCTGCAGCGCGCGGCCGGAGCCGGAGGCTTCGCCGGTACCCATCATCGCGCGGCCCATTTCGCGCATCACCGAGCGGACGTCGGCGAAGTCGAGGTTGATGAGACCTTCCTTCACCATCAGGTCGGTGATGCAGGCAACGCCAGAATAGAGAACCTGGTCGGCCATCGCGAAGGCATCGGCGAAGGTCGTCTTATCATTGGCAATACGGAAGAGGTTCTGGTTCGGAATGACGATCAGCGTATCGACAGACTTCTGCAGTTCCTGGATGCCCATCTCGGCCAGACGCATGCGGCGCCCGCCTTCGAAGTGGAACGGCTTGGTGACGACGCCGACCGTCAGGATGCCCTTGTTGCGGGCGGCCTGCGCGACGACGGGAGCTGCACCCGTGCCGGTGCCGCCGCCCATGCCGGCGGTGACGAAGCACATATGCGTGCCGTTCAGGTGATCGACGATCTCATCGATGCACTCTTCGGCCGCCGCGCGGCCGACTTCCGGCTGCGAACCTGCACCGAGACCTTCGGTGACATTGACGCCGAGCTGGATGATGCGCTCGGCCTTGGTCATCGTCAGCGCCTGCGCGTCCGTGTTGGCAACGACGAAGTCGACGCCCTGGAGGCCGGCGGTGATCATGTTGTTGACGGCATTGCCGCCACCGCCACCAACGCCGAATACGGTGATGCGCGGCTTCAGCTCTGTGATGTCAGGCTTTTGCAGCTTGATGGTCATTGTACCTGTTCCTTCTCTCTCTGGCCGCATCGCCACGCCGGCCAATTACTCAATTTTCAGAAGCTTTCCTTCAGCCACTGGCCCATCCGGGCTATGCGGCTGTTATTTCCTCCAAGCGACAGGAGCAGACCGCTCTGTGACGCATGTGTCTCCATGTCCGCGACCTGCGGATAGATCATCAGGCCGACGGCCGTCGAAAAGGCCGGCCCCTTGGCCGCCGTCGGCAATCCCGAGACGCCCATCGGACGGCCGATGCGGACGTTGCGGGCAAGGATGCGCCGCGCCACGTCGGCAAGGCCGGTCAACTGGCTGGCCCCACCGGTCAAGACGACGCGCTTGCCGACGATCGGGCTGAAGCCGGAGCGCTGGATGCGGTCGCGGATCAGTTCCATTGTCTCTTCGATTCGGGCCGAAACGATGCGCGAAACCAGCGCCCTCGGCACCTGCGACGGCTGGTCGCGATCGTCCTCGCCGATCGGCGGGATCGAGATCAGCTCGCGCTCGTCAGAAGAATTCGAAAGGGCCGTGGCATGCACGACCTTCAGCCGCTCCGCATCCTCGATGCGGGTCGAAAGGCCGCGCGCAAGGTCGGTGGTGACGTGATGGCCGCCGAGGCCGACGGCATCCGTATGAACGAGCTTGCCTTCGGCAAAGACCGAGATCGTCGTCGTGCCGCCGCCCATATCGATTGCCGCACAGCCGAGCTCGACCTCGTCGTCGACGAGCGCCGCAAGGCCCGATGCATAGGGCGTTGCAACGATGCCCTCAACCGATAGATGCGCGCGATTGACGCTGAGTTCGAGGTTCTTCAGCGCCGAGCGCTCCGCCGTCACGACATGCATGTCGACGCCGAGCGCATCGCCATACATTGCCAGCGGATCGCGGATGCCGCGCTCGCCATCGAGCGAAAACCCGGTCGCCAGCGAATGCAGCACCGAACGGTCCTGGCGCAACGACTGCTGGCAGGCTGCCGACAGCACCTTCTTCAGATCGTTGAGTTCAACTTCCTGGCCGCCGAGATCGATCGTCGCGGTGTAGATATCGCTGCCGAGACGGCCGGCCGTCAGATTGACGATCAGGCTCTCGACGGTCAGCCCCGCCATGCGTTCAGCCGCGTCGACGGCGAGACGAATGACGCCTTCCAACGCGTCGAGATCGGCAATCACGCCGGTCTTGATGCCGCGGGAACGCTGGTGACCGATGCCGATGATTTCGATATTGTGCGTCCGGCCCGGCAGGATCTGGCTTTCCTCGCGCGGCGTCAGCCGGCCGATCATGCAGACCACCTTGGTCGAGCCGATGTCGAGCACCGAAACGACATGCGACCGCTTCGACGAAAGCGGCTTCAGGCGCGGCAATCCGAAATGGGATGAACCGAACAAGCTCATATATTCTGCCCCGCCTTCTTCAGTTCTTTCGTACGTTCCGTCACCGCCGTCTGCCGGCGAACCGCCGCCTCCGGCGTCAGCTGGATCGCGGTTCTGTCGGACAGCCTGAGATCGACCGCAGCAATATCCCGCTCCAGGAGCTGGTGCTCCTTGTCGAACTTCGAAAGCGTCGCCAGCGCCTGATCGATACCGACTTCCGGCAGCTTGACGACGACGCCATTATCCATGTGCAGATCCCAGCGACGGCCCGATATCCAGACATAGGCCTTCACGCGAGCCTTCACGTCGGGCCACTTCGAGAAGGCGTCGTCGAGCGAAGCCGCAGCCGTTTCCGCATCGCGGCCGACGACGAGCGGCAGCGACGAAAATTTGTTGTCGCGCAGCGGCGCAATGACGCTGCCGTTCTTCTCGATCAGGGAAAGCTCCTGTCCGTGCTGCCAGATCGCATAGGCCTGACGCTCCTTGAGCTTGACCTCGATCGTCTTCGGATAGACCTTGCGAACCTCGACACTTTCGACCCAGGGAAGCTGCACGATCTTGCGGCGGGCAGCATCGACGTCGAGGGCGACCAGCGAGGTCGTGCCATCGAGACCGATCAGCTGCAGGATCTCGATTTCGGAAGTCTCCGAGTTGCCGGAGACCTTCACATCCTCGATCGCAAAACCCGCCGCCGTCGTCGTCGCCTGCGCGACAGCTTCGGTGTGGCCGCCGAGCGACATGCCGTAAAGCCCGGTCGCAGCCAGGAGAGCGAGTGCAGAAACCGTGCCCGTATGGGCCGGAATGTAAATGCGGCCGCTGCCGAGACTGACCAGGAAGCGGGTAACGCGGCGCAGCGGACGCGGCAGGACGAACCGCTCTTCGGCTTCCATGATCGGAAGCACGGCATGATGGCTCGGACGCCCAATCCTCTTGACTGTCAACGCAAACACGACGCGTCCTCCACCATCCACCGGAGAAACCGACCAAAGGAATAGCCGGCATGACCGGCCATTTCGGGCACGAGCGAGGTTGGAGTCATACCAGGCTGGGTATTGACCTCCAGCCAGATGATTTCGCCGTCTTC
The DNA here is from genome assembly GCF_019685115.1 of Rhizobium sp. NZLR11. NCBI lineage: Bacteria > Pseudomonadati > Pseudomonadota > Alphaproteobacteria > Hyphomicrobiales > Rhizobiaceae > Rhizobium > Rhizobium sp. NZLR11. Next base: position 140,835 of record NZ_JABDWD010000010.1, read on the forward strand.
GGACAAACGATCGTCGTAACGAAAGTCGGACCGACTGACGCCGCGACAACCGATTGCCTGATGCGCCCTTAAGGCCAATGTTTGTATTTTTTGGTAAATATTCGGTGAAATTTTCGCGGGGATGACGTGTTTTGAACCGCCCGCCGCATACTTGGAATCGTAATCATAGAAATTGTGTCCCTGCGGCACCACTTCCGTGACACCGAGCACCGTCTCGCCCATGACACCACAGGTGAGCTCACGGCCATGGACATAGCGCTCGACAAGCACCTCCTCGCCGTAGCGCCACTCGGGCGAGCTGACGATCTGCGGCGGATGCGCCTGATCTTCCGTGACGATGACGACGCCGAAGCTCGATCCCTCTCGGACGGGCTTCACCACATAGGGCGGCTTCATCGGATGCGTCGAGGGAAAGGCGAAACGGTTGACCACATGTGATTCGGCGACCGGAATGCCGGCGGCGGCAGCAACAAGCTTCGCCTTGTCCTTGTCCATCGCCAGCGCCGAGGCAAGCACGCCCGAATGCGTATAGGGGATCTCGAGATATTCCAGGATGCCCTGGATGGTACCATCCTCGCCGAACGGCCCATGCAGCGCGTTGAAGACCACATCGGGCTTCAACGCGGCGAGCTTCTCGGAAACGTCGCGGGCGACGTCGATGCGCGTCACGTCGAAGCCTTCTGCTTCGAGGGCCTCTGCGCAAGCCTTTCCCGAGGAAAGGCTGACAGGCCTTTCCGAGGAAAATCCGCCCATCAGGACAGCAACGTGCTTGCGGCTCATCAACACCCCCAAAAATAACTTCCGTTTTCGAAATCGACGCTTGCGCCAAGCTGTCCGCGCCGTTTCAGGCCTTTGTCCGATCTGGATGCATTAGAGCATCATTATGGTTAATGAAGTGTTTACTTTCGTTAACTCCGCCTTCCCAAGCGCGGCATTTGTCCGTGGTGCGCGCTTCATTTCTCCACCCCCCACGCCTCGGGAATGTTGGAGCGAACATGCCCACCGATCCGCGAGAACAGAAAAGCCCGCGCGGAAAAACCACGCGGGCTCAATGAGATAACTCTGGATCCTATAGTCAGTCGGCGTCGTCGAGGAACTTCCACACTAGCCCGCCGAGCGCCCCGCCCGCGAGCGGTGCAATCCAGAACAGCCAGAGCTGCTGCAGTGCCCAACCGCCGACGAAAAGCGCCTGGCCGGTGGAACGCGCCGGGTTGACCGAGGTGTTTGTCACGGGAATAGAAACGAGATGGATCAGCGTCAGTCCGAGGCCGATCGCAAGCGGCGCGAAGCCCGCCGGCACCCGGCTGCTGGTCGACCCCAGGATGATGATGAGGAAGAACATGGTCAGCAGCACTTCGATCAGCAGCGCCGAAAGCAGCGAATAACCGCCCGGGGAATGATCGCCATATCCGTTGGCGGCAAAGCCGCCGAGTTCGAAACCCGCCTTGCCGCTGGCGATGAGATAGAGAAGCGCGGCCGCGGCGATGGCGCCGAGCACCTGGACGACGATATAGGGAACGAGACGCGCCGCGGGAAACCGTCCGGCAACGGTCAGGCCGAGCGAGACGGCGGGGTTGAAATGGCCACCCGAAATGCCGCCCGCGGCATAGGCCATGGTGAGCACGGTCAGGCCGAACGCAAAGGCCACGCCGACAAAACCGATACCCAGCTCGGGATAGGCCGCCGCAAGGACGGCGCTGCCGCATCCACCGAAGACAAGCCAGAATGTGCCGAGAAACTCGGCAACAAGACTCTTTTGCATGCGCCCCTCCTAAGCCTCAACCACAGAGTTTATAGTGAATCTGCCACAATTCGATTCCAGTCAAGCCGGCGGCAAATGCTGCGGCAAGCTCCACGCAAGAAACCGCGGGTTCGAGATACGATATGTGCGACGCGAGAAGACGTTTTCTCAGAGCTGAAATTGCGTTAAGACCCGCCGATCTCCCAAGCCGTTTCATTGAAATACTGATTGGAAAGAAAATGACAGACGCGATCTCCGCATCGCCGACCCCTGCCTCGAGCGCGCAAGTCAATTCCCCGGCACGCGTTCTCATCGCCAGCCTCGTCGGCACCACGATCGAATTCTTCGACTTCTACGTCTACGCGACGGCAGCCGTCCTCGTCTTCCCGCATCTCTTCTTCCCGGCAAGCGATTCGAACGCCGCAACGCTGCAGTCGCTCGTCACCTTCTCGATCGCCTTTTTCGCCCGCCCCATCGGCGCTGTAATTTTCGGCCATTTCGGCGACCGCATCGGCCGCAAGGCGACACTGGTTGCTGCGCTGATGACGATGGGGCTTTCGACCGTTCTGATCGGCCTGCTGCCGGGCTATGATTCGATCGGCATCGCGGCACCCTTGCTGCTGGCGCTTTGCCGCTTCGGTCAGGGCCTCGGCCTCGGCGGCGAATGGGGCGGCGCCGTCCTGCTCGCCACCGAAAACGCTCCTCCCGGCAAGCGCAGCTGGTACGCCATGTTCCCGCAGCTCGGCGCCCCGATCGGCTTTATCCTTTCCTCCGGCTTCTTCCTCATCCTGGCGGAAACGATGAGCAACGAGGACTTCCTCGACTATGGCTGGCGCATCCCCTTTATCGCCAGCCTCGCCCTGGTCGCCGTCGGCCTCTATGTCCGCCTGAAGATCGCCGAAACGCCGGAATTCCGCAAAGCCGTCGAAAAGCACGAACGCGTCGCCGTGCCGATCGCGGTCGTCTTCCGCGGTCATCTGCGCAGTCTGATCCTCGGCACCTTCATCGCGGTCGCCACCTTCGTGCTGTTCTACCTGATGACGGTGTTCACGCTCTCCTGGGGCACGACACCTTTGGAAAAGGGCGGGCTCGGTTATTCCCGCGAGCAGTTCCTGGTCGTCCAGCTTGTCGGCGTCGTCTTTTTCGGCCTGACCATCCCGCTTTCCGGCTGGCTCTCCGACCGCTATTCGCGCCGCCTCATCCTGACGCTGACGACGATTGCCATTGCGATCTTCGGCTTCTTCTATGCGACGCTGTTGACCAGCGGCCTGACCGGCGCCTTCCTTTGCTCGATCATCGGCCTTGCTTTGATGGGCTTCACCTACGGTCCGATCGGCGCGGCCCTTGCCGCCCCCTTCCCGACCATGATCCGCTATACCGGCGCCTCGATGACCTTCAACCTCGGCGGCATTTTTGGCGCCTCGCTCGCCCCTTTTATCGCCACCCGGCTCGCCACCCACTACAGCCTGGACTATGTCGGCTACTACCTCGCCGCCTCGGCTGTGATCTCGCTGGTCTGCATCCGGCTGTCGGGCCGCGAAGAGGTCTGAGCCTCGGACAGCAAATGAACCGGAAGCCGCGACGGCCACTGTCGCGGCTTTTTTATTGATGCGGTCGACACTTCCGGCTAACCGGAGTACTCAAGGTAAACGGGGAACAGATCATGCGATGCCTCATTACCGGCGCAGCCGGCTTTGTCGGTGGGCCTCTCGTCGAAAGACTGCACAGAGAGCGGCTATGCGAGCTTCAGGTAACCACGCGATCTTCAGCCGCCAGCTTTCCGGAAGGTGTGCGGCATTTCCCCATCGAGATATCCAGCGAAACTGACTGGACGGCAGCTCTTCACGGTGTTGACGTCGTCGTCCATCTCGCCGCCCGCGTGCATATCATGAATGACCGCGCAGCCGATCCACTGACGGAATTCCGCCGGATCAACACCGCCGCCACTCTGAATCTCGCCGAACAGGCAGCACGCGCCAGGGTAAAAAGGCTCGTTTTCATCAGCAGCATCAAAGTCAATGGTGAAGAGAACGATCGGCCATTCCGCCACGACGACACGCCGATGCCGCTTGATCCCTATGGTGTTTCGAAGCTGGAAAGCGAAATCGGGCTGCATGAAATCTCCGCCCGAACCGGCATCGAAGTCGTCGTCATTCGACCGCCGCTCGTCTATGGGCCGGGCGCCAGGGGCAACTTCGCGCTGCTCGTCGGACTTGTCAGGAAGAAGATACCGCTCCCCTTCGCGTCACTGAAAAACCACCGGACGCTGGTTGCGCTTCCGAACCTCGTCGATCTGATTATCACGGGCATGACGCATCAGGGCGCTGCCGGCCAGACGTTTCTCGCAGGCGACGGAGAAGATCTCTCAACGCCCGGGCTCATCGAGGGAATTGCCGCAGGGTTGGGTGTCAAACCAATGCTGCTTCCCTTCCCCCCCGCTCTGTTGCAGCTGGGCGCGCGATTGACCGGAAAAGACGCCGTCTACCAGCGTCTTTGCGGTTCGCTGCAGGTCGACATATCCCACACCCGCGACGTGCTCGGCTGGTCACCCATCGTCACGCCACGCGAAGGTCTGAAGATCGCTGTGAAGTAAGAATTATTCGCTGGTGACGCCATGGAACGGGCGCACTTCGCGGCCGGGCATGAAGACACCGAGGCGCTTGATTTCCCATTCGAGCTTGATGCCCTCTTTCTCGAAGACTTCGCGGCGCACTTGTTCGCCGAGATATTCGAGATCGTAGCCGGTCGCCTGCCCCATGTTGATCATGAAGTTGCAGTGAAGCGACGACATCTGGGCTCCGCCGATGACGAGGCCGCGGCAGCCGGCCTCGTCGACCAATTTCCAGGCCGAATGGCCCTTCGGGTTCTTGAAGGTCGAGCCGCCAGTCTTTTCGCGCACCGGCTGCACCGTCTCGCGGTGATTGCGCACGGCGTCCATCTCGGCGCGGATCTGCGCGCGCTCTTCCGGATAGCCTTCGAATAGCACCGAGGTGAAGATCAGCTCGGCGGGTGCTGCGGAATACCGGTAGGAATAGCCCATTTCGGCATTGGAAAGCACATGCTTATTGCCCTTGCGGTCGACGGCGTTGACCTCGATCAGCCGCTCGCGTGTCTCCACGCCGTTTGCCCCAGCATTCATACGCGCCGCGCCGCCGATGCTGCCTGGAATACCGTAGAAGAAATGAAAGCCACCAATGCCGTTATCCATCGCCATCGCGGCCACATGTTTATCGGGGCAGATGGTGCCGGCAAGAATGCGGTTTTCGCCGGCAAGCTCGACAAAGCCGAACCCCTTGGCGGACAGGCGCAGCACGACGCCGGGAATGCCGCCGTCACGCACCAGGATATTGGAGCCGACGCCGATCACCGTCAGCGGCACCTCTTCCGGCAGTATCTTCAGGAAGGCGACGAGATCGTCGATGTCATGCGGCTGGAACATCAGCTCGGCCAGGCCGCCTGCCCTGAACCAGGTGACGCGGTCCATGGGGGCATCCGGCGTGATGCGCCCGCGGATATCCTTTACACCGTCTCCGAGAGACGCGAGAAGCTTTTCCCCATTCACCTGTTTCATACGGACTTTCCCGATAGGCCTTCCAGTTGCGTGGGCAGCGCCGCCGCCCAGGATGTGATGCTGCCAGCCCCCAACAGAACCACGAAATCGCCAGGCTTTGCAACCTCCGCAACCATCTGCGGTAGAAGCTCCGCCGAGGTGAGAAAGCGGGCGTCGCGATGGCCGCCGGATTTTATCCGCGAGACCAGCGACACGGAATCGATACCCGCGATCGGATCTTCGCCCGCCGCATAGACCGGCGCGAGGAAAATGCTGTCGGCGTCGTTGAAGCAGGCGGCGAATTCCTCGAATAGGCTCGCAAGGCGGCTATAGCGGTGCGGCTGGTGGACCGCGATCACCCGCCCCTTGCAGGATTCGCGGGCAGCGCGCAGCACCGCCTTGATCTCGACGGGATGGTGGCCGTAGTCGTCGAAGACCTGCACCCCGTTCCATTCGCCGGTCAGCGTGAAACGGCGCTTGACACCGCCGAAGGACGCAAGCCCCTTGGCGATATCGGCGCTCGATATGCCGAGCCGGTTGGCAACAGCGATCGCCGCCGTCGCGTTGGAAATATTATGCCGCCCGGGCATCGGCATGACCAGCCCCTTGAGCTCGATCACCTGGCCGGTGCGGCGGCGGCGGATTTCGACGTCGAAGATCGACCGCGTGCCGTCGATGCGCACATTCGTGAAGCGCACGTCGGCCTGCGGGTTCTCGCCATAGGTGATGATCTTGCGATCCTCGATGCGGCCGACCAGCGACTGCACCTCGGGATGGTCGAGGCACATGACGCCGAAGCCGTAGAACGGCACGTTCTCGACAAACTGCCGGAAGGCGGCGCGCACGGCATCGAAATTGCCGTAATGGTCGAGATGTTCCGGATCGATATTGGTGATGACGGCGACATCGGCGGGAAGCTTCAGGAAGGTGCCGTCCGATTCGTCGGCCTCGACCACCATCCACTCGCCCTCGCCCATGCGGGCATTGGTCCCGTAGGCGTTGATGATGCCGCCGTTGATCACGGTCGGGTCGAGCCCGCCGGCTTCGAGCAGCGTCGCGACCAGCGAAGTGGTCGTCGTCTTGCCATGCGTGCCGCCGATGGCGATCGCATTGCGGAAGCGCATCAACTCGGCAAGCATTTCGGCGCGGCGCACCACCGGCAGCAGCTTTTCGCGCGCGGCGATGAGTTCCGGATTGCTCTTCTTGATCGCCGTCGAAACGACGACGACTTCGGCCTCGCCCAGGTTTTCGGCCCGGTGGCCGACGAACACCTCGATACCCTTGTCGCGCAGTCGCTGGACATTGGCGCTGTCGGCCTGGTCAGATCCCTGCACCTTGTGGCCGAGATTGTGCAGCACCTCGGCAATGCCGCTCATGCCGATGCCGCCGATGCCGATGAAATGAACGAGACCGATCGCCTTCGGCAGTTTCATGCGCGTGTCCTCTTGAATTCCGCAATTGTCCGTCCGGCGGCAATAGCCTCAACCATGTCGGCAAGCAAGTTCGCGGCATCGGGTTTCCCGGCCAGCTTCGCCGCCGCTGCCATGTGCGAAAGCTTTTCCGGATCGTTCATCACAGCCGTCAGGATCGCCGCGATCTTCTCCGGCGAAAGCTGCGACTGGGCAATTACCTTGGCCCCGCCGGTCGCAGCCAGTGCTGCGGCGTTCGCCGCCTGGTCGTGATCGAGAGCGTGCGGGTAAGGCACCAGCACGGCCGGCCGGCCGATGACGGAGATTTCCGAAACCGTCGAAGCGCCCGAACGGCAGATGACGAGATGCGCCCTTGCCAGCCGCTCGGCCATGTCGGTGAAGAAGGGGGCGATATCGGCGCCCATCTCCAGCTTGGCGACGCAGCCGCCGACCATTTCCATATCCTCGGGGCGCACCTGCTGGGTGATGCGCAGGCGCACGCGAAGCGTGTCGTCGAGCAGGCTGATCGCCGTCGGCAGCGCCTTGGAGAAATATTGGGCGCCCTGGCTGCCGCCGAAAACGACGAGGTTGAAGGCTTCGCCGGGATACGAGGGCGTGTAAGGCACCTCGGCGGCTGCGATGATCGCCGGGCGGACCGGATTGCCGGTCGTCACCGTCTTGTCCGGGAAGGCGCCGCCGCCCTCCGGCAGGAAACCGCCGGCGATACCCTGCACGCGGGTCGCTAAGGCCTTGTTGGCCCGGCCCATCACGGCGTTCTGCTCGTGGATCATCGACGGCACACCGAGCCGGGTGGCGGCGAGCAGCGGCGGCACTGTCGGATAACCGCCGAAACCGACGACGATAACCGGCTTCAGCCGCTGGATCAGCTTCTTTGCCGCCCGCATACCGCTCCAGAGCGTCCACAGTGAGCGGGCGACGACGATCGGGTTCTTCGAGCCGATCGTCGCCGACGGCACGACATGGATCTCCTCGGCCGGAAACTTGCCGGCATAACGCTCGGCCCGGCTGTCGGTGACGAGATGCACCGCGTAGCCGCGCTCCTTCAGCTTGAAGGCCAGCGCCTCCGCCGGGAACACATGACCACCGGTTCCCCCGGCGGCAAGCAGCACGATGCCTTTGCTCATGGTTTTTACTCCGCCGGCATGCCGTGCGGGACGCGGAAAAGGCTCCGGTCCTGCGCGCGTTTTTCCGGTCTATGGCGCGTCAGCGCCAGAATGAAGCCGGCGGTGACGCAGATCGCCACCATGGACGAGCCGCCGTAGGAAATCAGCGGCAGCGTCATGCCCTTTGCCGGCAGAAGCTCGAGATTGACGCCGATATTGATGATCGACTGGATGCCCATCTGCAGCACCAGGCCGGCAACGGCGAAACGGTTGAAGTCGTTGCGCTCGCGGTAGGCATGAGAGAGGCCGCGCAGCACCAGCACGGTAAACAGCGCAACCAGCGCTATGCAGAAGACGATGCCGAATTCCTCGGCCGCGACCGAGAAGATGAAATCGGTATGCGCATCCGGGATGATCCGTTTGACGATACCCTCGCCTGGCCCCTGGCCGAACCAGCTGCCGCGGATGATCGCCTCGCGCGCGGTGTCGATCTGGAACGTGTCGCCCTCGCCGGTCATGAACTTGTCTATTCGCAGCGCAACGTGCGGGAAGACGTAATAGGCGCTGAGCAGGCCGCCGGCGCCGCCGATGCCAAGCAGCATGATCCATATCCACGGCATGCCGGCCATGAAGAACATCCCGCCCCAGACGGCCGTCGTCAGAATGGTCTGGCCGAGGTCGGGTTGCGCGACGAGCAGAGCGGCGACGATGGCAAACAGGATGATGGCGAAAAGATTGCCGGGGATCTCCGGCTGGCGCGCATGTTCGGCAAACAACCAGGCGCAAACCACGACGAAGGCCGGCTTCATGAATTCCGACGGCTGGATCGAAAGGCCGGCGATCCAGATCCAGCGCCTGCCGCCCTTGACCTCCTGCCCGACGAACAGCACCAGCACCATCATGGCGATCGAGATGATCAGCAGCAGGATCGCCGTTCGCCGCACCTGGCGTGGCGTCAGGAACGACAGCCCGAGCATGACGGAGATCGAAGGGATCATGAAGGCTGCATGGCGCTTGACGAAGTGGAAAGGCTCGAGCCCGATGCGCTCGGCGACAGCCGGAGATGCCGCGAACGACAGCATGAAACCGATGCCCATCAGGAAGATGAACATCGCCAGGAAGAAGCGGTCGATGGTCCAGAACCAATCGGCCAGAGGCCCACGTTCCGCGCGGCTTACCATGTCATTTCTCTCCTGTTGCCGAACCGATCAGCATCGCAATTCCGTCAAGCGCTGCGACGTGGCCGACGAAGGCATCGCCCCTGACTTCGAAATTCTTATACTGATCGAAGCTTGCGCAAGCCGGGGATAACATCACGGCCGAAGCGCTGCTCTCGTCGCGCTCGGCATCGGCTGCCGCATGCGCAACCGCACGCTCCAGCGTGCCGGAGATCTCGTAGGGCGCAGCCTCGCCGAGCGTCGCAGCGAATTCCGCCGCCGCCTCGCCGATCAGATAGGCCTTGGCGATGCGCGGGAAATAGGGAGCGAGTGTTGTAATGCCGCCAGCCTTCGGCAGGCCGCCGGCGATCCAGTAGATGCGATCATAGCTCGAAAGGGCCGGCGCTGCAGCATCCGCATTGGTTGCTTTGGAATCATTGACGAAAACGACGCGGCCGCGCTGCCCTACAGGCTGCATGCGATGCTTGAGGCCGGGAAACGAGGCAAGGCCGGTGCGAATGTCGTCAGCGGAAATTCCGACGGCAAGGCAGGCGGCCACAGCTGCGGCGGCGTTCTGCGCATTATGGCTGCCGCGCAGCGTCTGGATACCGTCGAGATCGGCGAAGGGCAGCATGGCGCCGCCGGCGGCCTGAATGAGCCTGCTTGCCTCGGCATAAATGCCTGATGCCACTACGCTGCGGCGCGAAATGCGGACTACCTTGACATCCGCCCGCTCGACGCGGTCGGCAATCAGCGCCGAATGGCTGTCGTCGACGCCGACGATCGCGACATCGCTGCCGGCAACCAGCCGTTCCTTGATATCGGCATAATGCTGCATCGTGCCGTGGCGGTCGAGGTGATCAGGCGTCAGGTTGAGCAGGATGCCGGCGGACGGGTTCAGCGTCGGCGCCAGATCAATCTGATAGGAGGAGCATTCGACGACGTAATAGCGCTCGGCCTTCGGCGGATCGAGCGTCAAGACCGCCGTGCCGATATTGCCGCCGAGCTGCGTATCGTAGCCTGATGATTTCAGGATATGGGCGATCAATGCTGTCGTCGTCGACTTGCCGTTGGTGCCTGTGATGGCAATGAACGGGCAATCAGGCGCATGGGCGCGGCGCTCGCGCACGAAGAGCTCGACGTCGCCGACGATATCGACGCCGGCGGCGCGCGCAAGATCGACGGTCCAGTGCGGCTTTGGATGGGTGAGCGGCACGCCGGGCGACAGTACGAACAGAGCCTGCTGGCTCCAGTCGATAGTGTGCAGGTCCTCCGTCCGGATGCCTTCGGCTGCAGCCTTGGCGACGCTGTCGGGATTGTCGTCCCAGGCGGTTACCTCGGCGCCGCCTGAGACCAGCGCCCGCGCAGTGGCAAAGCCGGAGCCGCCGAGCCCGAAGAGCGCGACCTTCCTGTCCTTGAGCGTCGTGACCGGGATCATCGTCGGCTCACCGCAGTTTCAGCGTCGAGAGGCCAAGCATGGCAAGGCCGACGGCGATGATCCAGAAGCGGATCACTACCTGACTCTCGGTCCAGCCCTTCTTCTCGAAGTGATGATGGATCGGCGCCATCAGGAACACGCGCCGGCCGGTCATCTTGAAGAAGCCGACCTGGATGATCACCGAGAGCGTCTCGATGACGAAGAGGCCGCCGATGATCGCCATGACGATCTCGTGTTTGGTGGCGACGGCAACGGTGCCGATCGTGCCGCCGAGTGCGAGCGAACCGGTGTCGCCCATGAAGATGGCGGCCGGCGGCGCATTGAACCAGAGAAAGCCGAGACCGGCGCCGATGACCGCGCCGAGGACGACGGCGAGCTCGCCGGTGCCGGGCACGAAATTGATCTGCAGGTAGTTCGCAAACACCACGTTGCCGGCGAGATAGGCAATGACGCCGAAGGAGGCGGCAGCGATCATCACAGGCACGATGGCAAGCCCGTCGAGGCCGTCAGTCAGGTTGACGGCATTGCCGGCGCCGACGATGACAAAGCCGCCGAAGACGACGAACATGATGCCGATATTGATCATGAAGTCCTTGAAGAAAGGAAAGGCGATCGAAGAACCGAAGGTCGAACCGGCAATGCCCGAGGCAAGGGCGGTGCGCATCATGAAATAGACGGCAATGCCGGCGATGACAAATTCGATGCCGAGACGGGCCTTGCCGGAAAAGCCCATGTGGCTCTGCTTCGTGACCTTGAGATAATCGTCGTAGAAGCCAATCGCGCCGAAGCCGAGCGTCACCAGCAAAGTGGCGACGACATAAACGTTGGAAAGATCGGCCCACAGCAGCGACGCGCCGACGATGCCGGCAAGGATCATCAGCCCGCCCATGGTCGGGGTGCCGGCCTTCTTGAAATGCGTCTGCGGCCCGTCGGCACGGATCGGCTGGCCCTTGCCTTGGCGGATGCGCAGCGAATTGATGATTGTCGGCCCGAACAGGAAGACGATCAGCGCCGAGGTGAACAGAGCGGCCCCTGTGCGGAAGGTAATATATCTGAACAAGTTCAGAAATTTGAAATATTCCGACAGTTCGACAAGCCAGATCAGCATTCAGGGCCCCTTGTTTACCCGATCAAAGTTCGCGTTGCGTGTCGGAAAATGGCGGGAACTTGTCAAGGAGCGCGGCGACGATCTTGCCGAAACCGATGCCCAGAGACGATTTCACCATCAACACGTCGCCTGGTGCGACCGAGTTCAATACATAATCCGTCAATTCGCCAGTGTTCTCGCGATATTCGACATGGACGCTTTCCGGCAGCGATTCCTTGAGCGCAGCCATTTCTGCTCCTGCGAGCCAGACATGTTCGATGCCGGCCGCAAGCACCGGTACGGCAAGATCGGTATGAACCTTCTGCGCGTACTCCCCCATCTCCAGCATGTCGCCGAGCACGGCGATACGGCGTCCGCCGCCGGTCGGCTCGGAAGCCGCCAGCAGTGCGATCGCCGCGCGCATCGAAGCCGGATTGGCATTGTAGCTCTCGTCGATCAGCGTGAAGCGGCCGCTGCCGACCGAAAGCCGGTGGCGCTTGCCTCTGCCCTTTTCAGGCCTCAGAGTCGTGAGCGCTTCGATCGCCTTTTCCATGTCGGCGCCGACGATCCTGACGACGCCGAGCGCTGCGAGAGCATTCTCGGCGATATGGCGGCCGGGCGCGCCGATCGCGACCTCCAGCGTCTCACCGCCGATCGTCAGCCACAGCGTCGAGTTCTCGTCCGAGCCGTTGAATTCCGCCAGCCGGAATTCGGCCTTGGCATGCTGGCCGAAGGAATGGATATGCTCGACGCCGAGCGACTGCGCCGTGCGGTCGAGGAAATTGAACTGGTCATTGTCGCGGTTGAGCACGACATGGCCGCCCGGTTCGAGCCCCTCGAAGATCTCGGCTTTGGCGGCAGCGATTTCCTTGATGTTCTTGAAATTGCCGAGATGCGCCGGCGCGATTGTGGTGACGATGGCGACATCGGGACGGATCATCGCTACCAGCGGCCGGATCTCACCGGGATGGTTCATTCCGACTTCGAAGACGCCGTAATCCGTATCCTCAGGCATGCGCGCCAGCGTCAGCGGCACACCCCAATGATTGTTGAAGGAGGCGACGGAAGCATGCACCTTGCCGGAGGGCGACAGCACGTGCCGCAGCATCTCCTTGGTGGTCGTCTTTCCCACAGATCCCGTCACCGCGATGATCCGGGCCTTAGAGCGCTCGCGCGAAGCAAGGCCGAGCCGGCCGAGTGCTGCGAGCACGTGCTCCACGACGATCATCGGCACCGTCAGGCGGCCCATGGCCGGAAGTCTCGCCTCGCTGACGACAAGAAGGGAGGCGCCGTTTGCCGTCGCCATCGATGCGTAGTCATGACCGTCGACACGGTCACCCTTGATCGCGAAGAAGGCTTCGCCCGGAGTGATCGAGCGGCTGTCGATGGAAATGCCGGTGATGCCTTCGGGCGGAGTGCCGAAGGGGCGCCCCGCCATTGCTGCGATCATATCTTCGGTCGTCCAGAGCCAGCTCAAGATTGCGGTTCCTCCAAGGCCTTGCGCACCTCCGCATGATCGGAAAACGGCAGGGTAACGCTGCCGATCGTCTGCCCTTCCTCATGCCCCTTGCCGGCGACGATCAGCGTATCGCCGGATCTCAACATGCCAACCGCCTCGCGGATCGCCGTGGCGCGATCGGCGATTTCCGAGGCGCCGGGTGCTGCCGCCATGATCTCCGCCCGAATCGAGGCCGGCTCCTCCGAGCGCGGATTATCGTCGGTGACGATGACGACGTCGGCAAGTCGGCAGGCGATTTCGCCCATGATCGGCCGTTTGCCGCGATCACGGTCGCCGCCACAGCCGAAGACAACGACGACGCGGCCCGTGGTGAAGGGTCTGACCGAGCCTAGCACGTTTTCCAGCGCATCCGGCTTGTGGGCGTAGTCGACATAGGCGAGCGCGCCATCTTTCGTATGGCCGACCAGTTCGAGACGGCCGGACGCACCGATGAGTTTTTCGAGCGCGGCCATCGCAACCTTCGCCGCAACGCCGGTCGACATGGCAAGCCCGGCCGCGACCAGCGCGTTGGCGACCTGAAAATCGCCGGCCAGCGGAATGTCCACCTCGAAGATCTCGCCGTCGATATGGATCTCGGCGGTCTGCTTGTGGCGGAAGTGCTCGACGCGTTTCAAGGCGAGGTAATCGCCCTTGCGCCCGACAGTGCGGACGTCGTGACCGGCATCGGTCGCAGCCTTGATCGCCTGCGCCGACCACAGATCATCGGCGAAGATCACCGCCGGCGACCCCTTCGGCAGCAGCACATCGAAAAGCCGCATCTTGGCGGCCATATATTCTTCAACGGTCGGATGATAATCCATGTGGTCGCGGCCGAGATTGGTGAAGGCGGCCGCCGCAAGCCTAGCGCCGTCGAGCCGGCATTGGTCGAGGCCGTGGCTGGAAGCCTCCATCGCCGCATGCGTGACACCTTCATCGGCAAGTTCGGCCAAGAGCTTGTGCAGCGACACCGGATCGGGCGTCGTCAGCGAACCATATTCGTTGCGCGTCGGCGAGACGACGCCGGTCGTACCGATCATTGCCGCAGCATGACCCGCATGCGCCCAGATCTGCCGTGTGAAGGAGGCGACGGAAGTTTTGCCCGCCGTGCCGGTGACGGCGACTATGGTCTCGGGCTGCCTGGCGAAGAAGCGCGAAGCGGCGATCGAAAGGAAACGGCGAGGCTCTTTGACCGCAAGCACCGGGATGGAGGCATCGATGGCTTGGGAGGCGATCGCGACGGCAGCGCCCCGGCCGGCGGCATCCGCGATGAAGCCCGCGCCGTCCGCCTTGGTGCCGGCAACCGCGACGAAGGCATTGCCCGGCGCCACATGGCGGCTGTCCGAAGACAGGCCTGAGATGTCAAGCAAGCCTGCCGGGCCTTCGAGCTGTGCTTCAAGTTCCGGAAACTGATCTCCGGCCAGGTCTCGCAATTTCATCGAATGCACTTTTCTCTCTTGAAACCGGTTCACCCCTCGCGAATCGGCGCCGATATTCATTCACACTCAATAAGACACCAGCAAGGCCGATCCGCCCTCCCCGAATTTCGGCTCGATGCCGAGAATGGGGGCCGCACGGCTGATGATCTCGCGGGCGATCGGGCCTGCGGTACCGGCGGAGATCGTTCCGCCATAGGCCTTCTCGCCGGTTTTCGGCTCATCGCAGAAGGTGATCACGGCATATCTCGGATCGTTGATCGGGAATGCGGCAATGAAGGAATTGAAGTTCAGCGTCGCCGAATAACGACCGTTCACCACCTTGTCGGCCGTGCCGGTCTTGCTGCCGACGGCAAAGCCCGGCACGCGGGCGACGCGGCCCGATCCCTTGTATCCGTTGAAATCGAGGAGATAGCGGATCTCGTCGCTGGTCGTCTTCTTGATCACCTGCGTGGCGATCTCATCGGCCTGTTCGCGGCTGCGCGGCAGGAATGTCGGCTCGATCAGCTTGCCGCCGTTAACGAGGGCGGCCGCCGCCACGCCTGTCTGCAGCGCCGTCGTCGAGACGCCATGGCCGAAGGAAATCGTGATAGAATTGATCTTCTTCCAGACGCGCGGCTGGCTCGGCATCTTCACCTCAGGCAGTTCGGTCTGCATCTTCGTCAAGAGGCCGAATTTGGTCAGATAATCCTTCTGCGCGTCGATGCCGACAATGTCGATGACGCGCGCCGTGCCGATATTCGACGAATACTGGAAAATCTCAGGCACGGTCAGCCAGCGGCGCTGCCCATGGAAATCGTGGATGGTGAAGCCGCCGATATAGATCGATTTGCTGGCATCGAAACTGTCGGTCATCTTGACCTTGCCGCTGTCGAGCGCCATCGCCAGCGAAAAGGTCTTGAAAGTCGATCCCATTTCGAAGGTGCCGTTGGTCATCCGGTTGAGCCAACCCTCCTTGGCCCCTTGCTGCGGATCGTTCGGATCGAAATCCGGCGCCGAGGCCATCGCCAGCACTTCCCCGGTATGCACGTCGATAACAGCGGCACCGGCGCCCTTGGACTGGAAGTTGTTGACGGCGTTGACGACCGCGTCCCGGACGATGTTCTGGACGCGCAGGTCGATCGAAAGCCGCACCGGCTCGAGAGGCTGGTCGCTGGTCATGCCGACCGAGGCGAGGTCGGCGAGCCCCTGGTCGTCGATATATTTCTCCATCCCGGCAACGCCACGATTGTCGATGTTAACGTAGCCGAGGATGTGCGCGGCGGTAGAGCCGCCCGGATAGAACCGGCGCTTCTCCGGCCGGAAGCCGATGCCGGGAATGCCGAGGGCCAGGATCTGGCTCTGCTGCTTCGGCGTCAGCTGCCGGCGCAACCAGGCGAAATGCGAGGTCTTCGCCGAGAGCTTTTTATAGGTGTCCCTGACGTCGAGTTCGGGCAGCACCGTCGCAAGCTTCTCGACCGCCTCGTCGGCATCGACGATCTTGTTGGGCTCGGCAAACAGCGAGACGGTGCGGATGTCGGTCGCCAGCACTTCGCCGTTGCGGTCGAGAATGTCGGGGCGCGAGGCCATCAGCCGATCGGGCGGCAGGATGCTGGAGACGACCTCCTGATCCTTCATTGCATATTCGACAAGACGGCCGCCGATAATGACGTAGACACCCATGAAGCCGAGGATCAGCAGGCCGACGCGGCTTTTAGCCTGCCCTGATTTCTTCTTGCGGGAGCCCTCGATCGCCAGGCCGGCAGGGGAAGGACCGCCGAACCGATTATAGACGCCGGCAGAAAAATGCGCCTGGCTCTTCAAGACCATGATGCGGGAAAGAAACGACATTATTCCACCGACCCCGTTTCGATCTCATCTGCATCATCTTCCGGCTCGACGCGCGGCGCGGGCTTTGGAACAGGCCGCGCCTTCGTCGTGACGGTCGCCCCGGCAAGAGCCGCGCCTTTGGCGCCGGCCTCGGTAACGCTCTTGGCGTTGGCCTCGGTCGCGCCCTTGGCGCTGGGCTCGGTCGCGCTTTTCGCGCTGGCCTTGGCCTCCGTCACGTCGGGCACCGGAACCTCAGACTTCAACATCGGCAATTCTTTGGCATGCACCAGCGCCGTCGATTGCGTCGGCTGCAGCTGCAATTCGTCATCATAGGCCTTGACCAACCGTTCAAGACGGTTCGGCTGCGATTGCAGCGCCCAGTCGGCCTTGAGAAGGTCGATGGTGTCCTCTTCGAGCTTGATCTCCGCTTCGAGGCGATGAACCTCCTCGAGCTTCAATTCGGCGCGATGCTTGATCGTATAGGTGACGGCGGCGGTGGCCGTCATGACGCCGATGAGCACGAGATCGAACGTTTTCAACATGTCAACCTCCAAGCTTTCCGAGACTGGCGAGATTGGGAAACCCAAAGAGCGACATATCCGCGGCCTCGGCCGCAGCCTCCGTCCTCAGTCCGGCGCGCAGTTTGGCGGAGCGGGCGCGCGGATTGATCTCCGCCTCCGCATCGCTTGCCGAAACCATCGGCTTGCCGATCGCCGCAAAGGTTGCCGCCCGCTCATGCGCGACAGGCAGATGCCGCGACCCCGCCGCCTTGCCGGCACGATCGGAGAAGAATTTTTTGACGATGCGGTCTTCGAGCGAATGAAAGGTGACGACGACGAGCCTCCCGCCCGGCTTCAGCGCTGCTTCCGCCGCAAACAGTGCCTGCGCCAGTTCGCCGAGCTCATCGTTGACGAAGATGCGCAAGGCTTGGAAGACGCGCGTTGCCGGATGGATCTTGTCCTTCATCTTACGTGGAGTGACGAGCTCGATGAGACCTGCAAGATCGCGCGTCGTCTCGAACGGCTTTTCCTCGCGGCGCTTCTCGATTGCATGCGCGATGCGCGGCGACTGGCTTTCCTCGCCGAGAAAATGGAAAATGCGGATGAGATCGGCGACTTTGGCGCGATTGACGACATCGGCGGCCGAAACGCCTGTCGCCGACATGCGCATGTCGAGCGGTCCATTCTTCTGAAAGGAGAAACCGCGCTCGGCCTCATCGATCTGCATGGAGGAAACGCCGATATCGAGCACGACGCCGTCAAGTCCGCCTTGCGGCACATGATCGGCAAGATGTGAGAATTGCGAATGAACGAGCTTGAGACGGTCACCATGGGCGGCGACCATTGCCTGGCCAGCGGCAATCGCCGTTGGATCGCGGTCGAGCGCGATCACCTCGGCGCCGGCAGCAAGGATGGCCGAGCTGTAACCGCCCGCACCGAAGGTACCGTCGAGAATGAGCTTGCCGGGCGTGGGCGCCAGCGCTGAAAGCACTTCATCGAGAAGGACAGGAATGTGACGAACCGGTCCGCCACCGGCATCAGTTGAACCTCCGCCAGGATTCGCCACCATTCCGTTCCCTCGTTCTTTCAGGAACGCTTGCCCGCCAGCTTGCGCTCCCCTCGTGCCTGCACCTGCGCAGCCACAAAAGCCTGCGGCTGCCAGAGCTGAAAATAGTCCGCCCGACCGACGAAGGTCACTTCGTCCGAGATGCCGGTAAAGCCGCGAATGAAATCCGTGACCATCAGCCGTCCCTCGGCGTCGAGCTTCATGAAGACCCCGCCTCCATGAATGAGAAGCGACATCTCGTTCGCATCCGGCGAAAACGGATCCTCCGCAGCAATCCGCCGTTCGAATCTTTCGAGAAGATCCGGACCGCCGACGCTGATCGCCGGAAACACAAAGTCCTGGAAGCAATAGAGCTCCTGAACATTGCGCTGCGCCAGCACGGAACGGAACGCGGAAGGCACGGAAACCCTGCCTTTGGCATCGATCCTGTTGGTCGCACTCGAAAGGAAGCGGCTCATCACACGAAACATCCGTTCCCGCAGGGATCCGGACCAGAAGACGCCCGAAACTCCCGATATCAGACACAGCTTCGCAAGCCGGATGAGCAAAAACCCCTCCGACGCTTCCGGAAAGGAAGACGCCTTTGCTTTGCGATGAATGGGCAGATGATTGCCCCGGTGCAGTGCGCATTTGGGATAGCATGGGACCATATGGGCGTCAATGGGATGCGCCCATTTTGCAGTGGACGCATGATCAAAAATTTATAAGCCGTTAAGTTTAACAAAGGGTTAGGATCACCCTCTCACGATGGCGCGCAACCGTGCTTTCGCAAAAAGAATTTTCGCCCGGCGGATTGCATGAGCATCCACTTGAAAACTTTCAGTTTCAGCAACTTATCTGGAAGTGATTCTTGAAATTGCGGCTTGATCGCGCCACAAAAGTTAATCGCCAGTTGGCCTGTAAGCCGGGTTCTGTATGGCTCCGGCGTGAACCGGAACGTGGCAGCCATTCCTCTGGGACAGCGCTCGCACGCTGCCTCGCGCAACCCACCCGGATGGCTGGCCTGGAAACCGGCCGGAAGGCCTTTCGGCCTGCCACGTCATCCCTATTCGGTCTTGCTCCCGGTGGGGTTTACCGTGCCATTTCCGTTGCCGGAGATGCGGTGGGCTCTTACCCCACCCTTTCACCCTTACCTGTCATGACAGGCGGTTTGCTTTCTGTGGCACTTTCCCTGAGGTCGCCCTCGCCGGACGTTATCCGGCACCGTGTTTCCGTGGAGCCCGGACTTTCCTCACCCTACCGCCTTTCGGCATTGATAAAGCGCGGCTGCCCAGCCAACTGGCAGGGCTCCCATAAACGAGAGAGAGGGCAATTGCCACCGAAATCAAAATTTATTTAGCGAAATTGCGGTGTGAAATCCGTGGAGTAGCCTTGTTCGCTGATTCCGCCTGCCAAAAGCAGCTCGGCCCCAAGCCGGCCGATTTCGTCCGAACTCTTGGCCGACGTGCCAGCACAGCCCGTCGCCACCGCGATTTCTGGCGATGAGGTATAGCCGATCATCGGGTAACCACTCGCCGTCTGCGACACGACGCAGGCGGCCGTCGAAATCGAGAGCGGCACCAAGTCGGGCACGAGACCTTCAACGATGCGCTTGAGGTGTGCCCCCACGCTGTCGCGCCCTTCTGTTTTGAACCAGGCCCGCATCGCCGCCTCGTCGCCGAGTGCCAAATCGTCGGGATCACCGCCGATCTTCAGGTAGAGTTTGCCGTCGGGATAGCGGATCGGCGGCAGCAGATAGATATGGAGGCCGGGCACATTTAGAATGAGCGACGGCATGGTCGCAAGGCGCGCCGCGTCGGTCTCGCTCACTTCGAAAAGCGTGACGGTCCGACCATAAACCGTCATGGCAACGGGCTTCGGCAACAGATTCTCGGCAATAGAAAATCCGCCCGCAGCCAGCAGCACCTTTTCACCGCGATAGGTCCGGCCGCCTGCAGTCTCGACGACAGCCGATCCGCCCTCGCTGCGGATCGAGACGACATGGTCGCAAATGACGGCAGCGCCTGCCCTTTCAGCCAGCAGCGACTGCGCCTTCACCAGCTTGCGCGGGCTGATATGCCCGGCCCCTCTCGCCTCGAAGACGCCGGCGGCGCCATCGGGGAAGGCGAAGAAGGGAAAGGCGGCCTTCAGCCCGGCCGCGTCGAGAAGGCTGGTTTCGACGTCCAGCAAAACGGCAGCCTGCCGGGTCTTTTCGAGATAATCGCTTCGATCAAGCGCGACAACGACGCAGCCGGCCTCGCGATAAAAGTCGATGCCGCTGTCGCGGGCGATCTCGCCATAGCGACCGATCGAGCGGTTGGCGAGCAGCGCCCAGTTGCGGTCAGGATCGATGGTGCGGGTGATGCGCCCTTCATCGTAATGGCTGGCGAAAACGCCCTGATGCGCCTTGCGATCATCAGGTTCGTCCGGGCCGATCACCGCAACACCGTCCGCTTGGCGCGCCAGATGCCGCGCCGCCGCAGCCCCCATTAGCCCGCGCCCAACGACGATGTATTTGAAATCGATTGTCATCGCATTTCTCCTCAAACGAAGACCGGCGTGAGTTCACTGCCGAAATCCGCGTCGCCAAGTTGCCCTTCCGTAAGAAGCACCGCTCCCAGCCGCCCAAGTTCGTCGGAGGATTTGGCCGCGACGAAATTGCCGCCGGTGAGCACCGCGATGCGCGGCGACTGGGTATATCCGGCATAGGGATAACCGGTCGGTGTGAAATTCGCCACGCAGGGCGCCGAAGTGACCGGGCAGCTGGCAAGCTCCGGCATCAGTTGCAGGGCGATGGCTGAGAGATTATCGCGCTCGGCAGCATTGCCGTCTGAACGGAACCACGCGCCGACATCCTCCAACCTGTCGAAGGAAAGTGCCTCGGTGTCGCCACCGAGCTTCAGATAGGTCTTGCCGTCGGGATAACGCACCGGCGGCAGGATATAGATGTGGTCCTCCTCCCGGTCGCCGAGCACGATCGTCGACGGCATATCACCGAAGGTCGCCATCTCGCGCTCGCCGATCTCGTAGAAGGCGACCGTGCGCGCCAGGACTCTGGTGTCGACAGGACGCGGCAGCAGGGCATGGAAATTGCTGAAACCGCCGGCAGCGACCAACACGCGCTCGGCGCTGTAGCGTCTGTCGCCGACCGTCACCTCGACATGCGAACCGGCATCGCGCACCGATGTCGCAGTTGCCTCGATCAGCGCAACACCGCCCTGTTCGGCAAGCCTCGTCTGCGCCCGCACCAGTGCCCGCGGGTTGATGTGCCCGGCGCGCTTGCGCTCGAAATATCCCGTGAAATCAGGATCGACGGCAAGGTAGGAAAAACGTTGGCGAAGTTCCGACGGCGCGATGGTCTCGATATCGCTGCCAAGCGTCCGGCTGACAGTCAGCGCCCGGTTGATGTAGTCCCGCTCATCCTTCACCGTCGGACCGGTGAAGAGGCAGCCGACCTCCGAATAGAAGGAAATGCCGCTCCTTGCCTCGATCTCGCCGTAGCGGTCGAGCGCCCGGGCGGCGAAACTTCCCCAGGCCAGATTGCCGTCGAAGGTGCGGGTGATGCGCGCTTCGTCGTAATGGCTGGCGAATATCCCCTCGTGGGCGTTGCGTTGCTCCGGCTCGCGCGGGCCGATCAATGCAATGCCGTCGGCCATCGACGAGAGGTGTCGTGCGGCAGCGGCACCCATCATGCCGCGTCCGATGATGATGAACCTGAAATCGACTGCCATATCTAACCTCGTATCGAGGTAGCCCACCTCGTTTCAGGTGGGGATATCACGGCGAGCGTCCTGATTCATATCGCAAAAATGCCGGAAAGAAATTTCTCCCGACCCGTCTGGCGAAGCTCAATCGAGCATCGCCAGCACCTTGCCGCAATAGGTCTTGGATACCGGGTTCATGCGGGTAGCGGCATGGCCGGCATTGTATTTCAGGATAGTGTTGCAGGTCTGCCCGCCACCGAGCTGATGGGCGGCCGCCAGATATTTCATCCCGTATTTGATGTTGGTCTCCGGATCGAACAGGCCTTTCTTGGTACCGGAGTAACCCATCATCCGCGCCGTTGCCGGCTTGATCTGCATCAGGCCGACTTCGCCGGCGCTGCCGCGGGCATTCGGATTGAAATTGCTCTCGACACGCACGACAGCCTGGGCGAGCGCGACGGGCACGTTGTATTCGGCGGCATATTTATTGATCAGCACGGCATAGGGAGTGCTCGTGGAAAAATCCGGCATGGCGTAACCGCTCTGGCGATCGACGGTTTTCAACGAGATGGTTTCGGCCCTGGCACCCCAGTCATCCCCCGCCAAGGCAAAACTATATCCCGCCAGCAGCATGCCAACGCATGCCGCAGCACCAACAATCATATTCTTCATGTAGTCTATTCACTCCGACCCATAGAATTGCAGGACTGCGCGCCTCGCCGTCATCCGGTTATACGCGATCAAGGATTGACCGTGTTCCGCAGCAATTCTTATCGTTTCATTTGGCGCTCATCGTTACACTTGGAAAGGCCGCGAGCGCTGTTCAGCGGGCGTTCTTAGACCATCGCAATGAGGAGATAATAGGGAAATGATGTGGCGAGGTGGTTTTCCCGCCGGTCGCGAGAAATCCGCCCTGATGTCCGGCTCTTCCGCTCAGGAATAACGCGGCAGCGCCGACAGCAGCCGGTGCAGCGTATCGATTGTCGAGAAATCGGCGATGCCGTCCACCCGTTCGGGACGAAAATGGCGTTGGAAGGCTTCCACGTCACCTGCCGTCTTTTCGGAAAATTGACCTGTGATTTCAGTGCTGTAGCCATAGAGAGACAGCATCGACTGCAGTGCTTCGACAGGCTGGCCGGCGTCACCCCGCTGGAAGAAGCGTCCGCCGGTGATCGTTGCCGGCTCGACCCAGTGCCCGATGCCCGCCCGGTGAAGTTCGGCCCAGGGGAATTTTTCGCCCGGATCAACCTTGCGGATCGGGGCTACATCGGAGTGCCCGAGGACCCGTTCCGGCGCGATCGACCAACGTTTGACACAGTCGCGACACAATTCGATCACCGCGGTGATCTGCTCATTCGGATAATCGGGAAGCCCGCCGGGATGGCCGGCATTGGCGATCTCGATACCGATCGACAGCGAATTGATATCCGTCTCGCCCTGCCAACTGCTCTTTCCAGCGTGCCAGGCACGCCGCGCCTCCGGTACGAGCTGCACCACCTCACCGTTCTCATGCACGAAATAGTGGCTGGAAACCTGGCTTTCGACGCGACAGAGCCAGTCGAGCGCGCCATCTGCCGTTGGCATGCCGGTATAGTGCAACAGGACCATGTCTGGACGGCGCCCGTCCGTCCGCTCGCCGTGGTTTGGCGAAGGCTGCACGCGGGCGCTGCGGCAGTCGGCCTCGAACGAGGTCATGCGGCACGGCGTTCCTTCTCGATCGCCGCATAGGCTGCATTCAGCGCCGCCATGCGTTCGTTGGCGATCACGTGGAATTCCTTGGGCACGCCGCGCGAGATCAGCCGGTCGGGATGATGTTCGCTGACGAGGCCATGGTAGCGGCGGCGGATGGTCGGGAAATCATCCGACGGCGAGACGCCGAGCACCTTATAGGGATCGCGGCCGGACGAGACATGGCGTGCGGCGATCTGCTCGAAGCGGGTCTCGCTCGTCTGGAAGATCTCACCGATATGGCTGAGGAAATTCAGTTCCTTCTCGTGGATCAGCCCATCGGCCTTGGCGATGTGGAAGAGGCCGTCGAGCACGTCTTCCAGCACGGTGCAATTGGCCGCGCAGGTGACGCAGAGCGTCGAGAGCCGTTCGGCATAGGCCTCGTAGCCAGCGACGTCCTGGCGTGCAAGGTTGTAAAGCCTGGCGACGTTCTTTGCCTGATCCTGTGGGAATTCGAAGATTTCGCGGAAGGCTTCGACCTCCTTCTCGCTGACGATGCCGTCGGCCTTGGCCATCTTGGCTGACAGCGCGATGATCGCCACGGAGAAAGCCACTTTGCGCCGGGTCTCGGGATCGCCTTCGAAAACTGTTCGGATAGCCTCGACCACCGCAGACAGCGCATTGCCCGCGGTATTGCCAATGGCATTCAACAGTTTTTCCCAGAAGGACATCGAAATCTCTCGCATGATTATAGGCTTATATGCAAACAGCTTGACCAAAGAATCGTAGCCTTTGCAAGGCGGCTATTGGTCGTAGGGCCGAACACAGTTTTCACGATTTTGTAATTGTCGCACTGCAGCAAAGGATTCTCGTGCACTCGGCACTTCCGCTACGGTGCGCGCCTCGCCGGCAATTTCCACAACTGTTCTCGGCAGTCAGAACCAGCCTGAAACGATTATATCAGTTCTTCCGGTCACTACGCGGCAGAAAGGCGCTATTTCGTAAATTCTTTACTTTACAGGCTCCTTTCCCTGCCGCATCCATGCGCTCATGCATTTCGCCCGGAAGTGCAGCGGTTCCGGGATGACGACGTGCATAAAAACAATGAGCTAAGCGCATCGCTTGAATCGACTTTGATGCGACGCCTATAGCTGATGCCGCCGCACCGAAACGCCATAGGAGGGATCATGGCCAAGCAGAAAGTTGCAATGCTGACCGCCGGAGGCCTTGCGCCCTGTCTCTCCTCCGCCGTCGGCGGCCTCATCGAACGCTACAGCGACATCGCCCCCGACCTCGATATCGTCGCCTACAAGTCCGGCTACCAGGGCGTACTGCTCGGCGACAGCATCGAGATCACCCGCGAAATGCGCGAAAAGGCGCCGCTGCTGCATCGCTACGGCGGCTCGCCGATCGGCAACAGCCGCGTCAAGCTCACCAACGCCGCCGATTGCGTCAAGCGCGGCTTGGTCAAGGAAGGTGAGAACCCGCTGCGGATTGCCGCCGAACGCCTCGCCAATGATGGTATCACCATTCTCCACACGATCGGCGGCGACGACACCAACACCACGGCCGCCGACCTTGCCGCCTATCTCGCCGCCAACGGTTACAACCTCACCGTCGTCGGCCTGCCGAAGACTGTCGACAACGACGTCGTGCCTATCCGCCAGTCGCTCGGCGCCTGGACGGCCGCCGAAGTCGGCGCGCATTTCTTCGACAATGTCGGCAACGAACAGACGGCCGCCCCCCGCACCCTCGTCATCCACGAGGTCATGGGCCGCCATTGCGGCTGGCTGACGGCCGCTACCGCCCGCGCCTATCTCCAGCGCACCAGCCGCAATCAGTATGTCGACGGACTGATGATGAACGCACATCTGAAGAGCATCGACGCCGTCTACCTGCCTGAGATGGCCTTCGACCTCGACGCCGAGGCTGCCCGCCTGAAGGAGAGCATGGACCGCAACGGCCACGCCACGGTCTTCGTCTCCGAAGGCGCCTGCCTCGACGCCATCGTCACGGAGCGCGAAGCCGCCGGCGAGACCGTCAAGCGCGACGCCTTCGGCCATGTGAAGATCGACACGATCAATGTCGGCGCCTGGTTCCAGAAGCAGTTCGCCAGCCTGTTGAACGCCGAACGTTCGCTCGTGCAGAAATCAGGCTACTTCGCCCGATCGGCGCCGGCCAACGGCGACGATCTCCGGCTGATCCAAAGCATGGTCGATCTCGCCGTCGAAAGCGCGCTCAACAAAGTCTCCGGCGTCACCGGCCATGATGAAGCGCAGAACGGTAAATTGCGCACTATAGAATTTCCGCGCATCAAGGGCGGCAAGGCTTTTGACCTTTCGACGGCATGGTTTGCCGAAGTCATGGACAATATAGGTCAGAAATACAAAGAAGCGTGATTGACGGATGGTTAATATGATGTCTTTGCTTGTTCCCGAGGAATAGGGAGGAGACACCATGTCACTTGAAGCTTGGCTCGCTTTTGCGGCCGCATCCGCCATTATGCTGGCCATACCGGGGCCGACGATACTGCTCGTCGTTTCCTATGCGCTCGGTCATGGCCGCAGGACTGCGTTTGCAACGGTGAGCGGCGTGGCGCTGGGTGACTTCACCGCGATGACGGCGTCTCTCTTTGGTCTCGGCGCCGTCCTGGCCGCCTCCGCCACCCTTTTCACCGTCCTGAAGTGGATCGGCGGCGCCTACCTGATCTGGCTGGGAATCAAGCTCTGGCGGGCTCCCATCATCGGCGAACCGGTTGCCGACAACGACAATCTGCCGGAAGAGAAGTCGCTCAAGATCTTCCTCCACGCCTATGTCGTCACCGCCCTCAATCCGAAGAGCATTATCTTCTTCGTCGCCTTCGTGCCGCAATTCCTCAATCCGGCCCTGCCTTTCGTCGGTCAGATGGCGATCATGGAGGCCACATTCCTCGTACTGGCGATCCTCAACGCTTCCACCTATGCGTTTCTCGCCCATACCGCGCGCGGACTGATTCGCAAGGCGAGCATCCAGCGCGCCGTAAACCGTACCGGCGGCACGCTGCTCATCGCTGCAGGCGCCGTAACGGCCGGGTATCGCCGTATTGCAGCCTAGTAACATTGCGTGGTTGCCGGAATGTCACAAATAGGTTAATGGGGTCACCAGGGCTTAAGGTTTTTAGTAACTTTTATACGCTGCCGGGGCGGCGCGATTTCACGAAAGTGGCGGAATGGTAGCGATCGGATTGTCCGGCCTGAAACGCAGTCTTGTCGTTTCGACGATACTCTGCGGCGTGATGACGGGATGCGCCAGCGTCGAATACACATCTCAGGCCGAACTGACAGCCGCCCAGACCGTTGTGCCGATGCCTAAACCCGGTGAATACGCCACGCTTGCTGCGATTCCGACAGCCGAAGGCACAGCCGGTCAGGCAGTCGCCGGCGCCACCCTTCCCCAGGCATCCCCTTCCCTGACCGCGACGGCGATGCCGACCGTGACAGCCTCTCAGCCTGCCGACCTCGCCATACAGCCGGCAGCCTATGCGCAAATTCCGCTGACGCCCGAAATGACGGCGATCCAGTCGGTGGTGCCGACGCCGCGTCCAGGATCCCCTGCGCAGCCGACGACGCAGCTTGCCTTTGCCGCGACACCGCAGAACGGCGCGCTTGCGGCACTTGCCGCAGTCGACACGACGCCGCGTTCCAGCATGGACTACGGGTTCGATGAATCCGGGCCGATCGATCCGCCGACGGCGCCGCCGATGTTTAGCGACGACGACAAGGACGATGCGCCGACCGTCGAAAAGAGCTTCGTTACCAAGCTCATTCAGAAATATTCGAAGCTCTACGAAATTCCCGAGACGCTGCTCCACCGCATCGTCCATCGCGAGAGCCGCTACAACGCCAAGGCCTACAACAAGCGCGGCTATTTCGGCCTCATGCAGATCAAGTACAACACCGCCAAATCCATGGGGTATGACGGCGCCCCCGGCGGTCTTTTCGATGCCGAGACCAACATCAAATATGCCGCGAAATATCTGCGCGGCGCCTGGCTCGTCTCCGACAGCAAGGAAGACGATGCCGTGCGCCTCTATGCGCGCGGCTATTATTACGACGCCAAGCGCAAGGGCATGACCGACATCGCCCAGGGCAACTATTAAGCAATAGAACGACTGAAACGACGAAGGCCGCCTATGGCTGCGGCTGCGCTGGCCGTTGCGATCCCGCCTGCTGTTGTGGCTCTCCCGGTTGCGGCAAGGTCGCCAGGACCGCCTTGAGAAGCGTCTGCGGCTGATAACCGAGCCGGCTCGGCGTCAGCCCGAGCCGGATGACGACCAGATTGGCGGACGGCACGATCGCCATGCTCTGCCCGTCATGCCCCGTCAGCCAGAATGTATCCTCGGGCAGCCCGAACTTGGCACTCGGGCCGCCGGGCGCGAGCCAAGCCTGGCCCTGCGTATAGCGGCCGTTCGACGCTGCCGTCGGCGTGCGCATGGCGCCGACAAAACCTTCCGGCAATAGCCGTTGACCGTCCCAGACTCCATCCTGCAGCAGGAACTGGCCGAAGCGCGCCCAGTCACGCGCCGTCGCGTAGAGATAGGAGCTTCCGGCGAACGTGCCGCGCGCATCGAGTTCGAACACGGCGCTGGTCATGCCGAGCGGCGAAAACAACGCGTCATCAGGATAGGAAAAGGCCGCCTGTGCATGGCCGACCCTGTCCATCCAGATGCGCGACAAGAGCACCGCGGTGCCGCTCGAATAGCGGAAGCGCTTACCCGGCGCTGCTTCCAGCGGTGCGTTGGCCGGCAGCGACACCATGTCGGGGTCAAGATAAAGCATGCGCGTCACATCGGCGACATCACCATAATCCTCGTTGAAGGCAAGTCCGCTCTCCATGCCGAGCAGGTCGGAGACCTTGATCCTGGCGCGCGCATCGTTCTTCCACTGCGCCAGCAGATTGTCGTCGTCGAATGAGATCTTGCCGTCGAGCATCAGCCGGCCAAGGATCGCAGCATTCACCGTCTTCGTCATCGACCAGCCGATCAGCGGTGTCTTCGCCGAGAAGCCGGCGCCATAAGTTTCGGCGACGATGCGGCCGTTGCGCAACACCACGATCGCCCGCATGGCCGGGCCGGCTACTCTCTCATCGGCAAGCAGGGCGGCGATCTTCCCGTCCGGCCGATCGCCGGCGCCGTCACCCTCCGGCCACAAAGCCTCGTTCACCTCCGCTCTGGCCGACGCATTGAAAGGCACCGCATTCGCCGCCGCCTCGAAATTGCCGTCCGGCACGCTCGTGCAGCCGAAAGCGCCACGATAGAGCGCATAACTCGGCGCAAACAGTCCCATGAAGCGCGCCGTCACACGATCGCCGTCGCGGTCGACACTGACTCGCACCAGCCGCAGCAGCGGATTTCCGGGCGCCTGGACATCATCATGGAGCACTTCCTCGGCCTCCCGGCCGGCGATGAAGACGTTGGAGCAGATGATCTTGGCGGCATAGCCGTCGCCGACACGTAGCAATTCCGGCGGCTGGACGAAGAGCCAGCCGGCGACGCCGATGACGGCGAGAACGACAAGGAGAGCAAGCGCCTTCGGCATACGCAGGACAAATCGCATGGCATTCCTCCATGCCCGAGAGAAGCAGGAATCGCACGCGCCGGAAAGGGGCCGCGGCGGAGAAGAGCCGTCATTGCGATCACATTACCAGGAGGGCGATCACTCCGGAGAACGGCGCCCACAGCCCACGTCATCAAACTGTAGCAGTGGCGCGCTACACGCCCTGAACGCTAAAAAGGTGACAGACTCATGTCAGAATTTGCACCGGATGCCGGCTTCCGCAAGAACCGGAAACTCAAGGACGCCCTTCTCCGCCACAAGGCTTTTTCGAAGGATGGTTTTTCCGAGCGTCTCTTCGGCCTTCTCTTCTCCGGCCTCGTCTATCCGCAGATCTGGGAGGATCCGGATCTCGACATGCAGGCGATGGAGCTGAAGCCCAACCACCGCATCGTCACCATCGGCTCCGGCGGCTGCAACATGCTCGCCTATCTCTCCAAGGCGCCGGCCTCGATCGACGTCGTCGATCTCAATCCGCACCACATCGCGCTGAACCGCCTGAAGCTTGCCGCCTTCAAGCACCTTCCCGGCCATTCCGACCTCGTCCGTTTCCTGGCGATGCCGAACGAGAAGTCGAACAGCCGCGCCTACGACCAGCATCTCGCCGCCAAGCTAGACGAGGCGACCCGCAGTTATTGGAACGGCCGCAAGTTCGGCCGCCGCCGCGTTACCGTCTTCGACCGCAACATCTACGAAACCGGCCTGCTCGGCCGCTTCATCGGCGCAGCCCACCTTCTTGCCCGCCTGCATGGCGTCAAGCTGCGCGAGATGACCAAGACCCGCTCGATCCGAGAGCAGCGCCAGTTCTTCGAAGAGCAAATCGCGCCGCTGTTCGAAAAGCCGGTCGTGCGCTGGATCACCGGCCGCAAGAGCTCGCTCTTCGGCCTCGGCATTCCACCGCAGCAATATGACGAGCTCGCCAGCCTCGCCGCTGACCATTCGATCGCAGCGGTGCTGAAGCACCGCCTGGAAAAACTCGCCTGTCATTTCCCGATGCGCGACAACTATTTCGCCTGGCAGGCCTTCGGCCGTCGCTACGGTACCGAAGAGGAAGGTCCGTTGCCGACCTATCTGAAATCGGAGCATTACGAGGTGATCCGCGCCAATATCGACCGCGTCAACGTCCATCATGCAAGCTTCACCGAGCTTCTGGCCCGCGAGCCGGCCGCCTCGCGCGACCGCTACATCCTGCTCGACGCGCAGGACTGGATGACGGACGAGCAGTTGAACGACGTCTGGCGGGAAATCACCCGCACGGCGCGTGATGGCGCCCGCGTAATCTTCCGCACCGCGGCCGAGAAGAGCATCATCGAAGGCCGCCTGTCTTCCTCGATCCGCGACCAGTGGGATTATTTCGAGGAGAAATCGCGTGAGCTGACGGCGCTCGATCGCTCGGCAATCTACGGCGGTTTCCACATCTACGGGAAGAAGGCGTGAGCAAGGTCGACACCGAGACGGCAGGAAAGAGCGGCGAACATGCCAGCCTGATGGATGGCATGTACCGCTATCAGCGCCATATCTACGACCTGACCCGCAAATATTACCTTCTCGGTCGTGACAGCACGATCCGCAATCTCGACGTGCCCGAGGGCGGCACCCTGCTTGAAGTGGGCTGCGGCACCGGGCGTAACATGGCCTTCGCCCATCGGCATTTCCCGACCGCGAAGCTGTTCGGCCTCGACATTTCCCAGGAAATGCTGATTTCGGCGCGCAAGACCTTCGCCACCAAGGCGACCATCCCGGAATTCCGCGTCGCCGACGCCACGGCGTTCACGCCGCGCGAATTCGGCGTCAGCGGCTTCGACCGCATCCTGATCTCCTATACCCTATCGATGATCCCCGACTGGGAGCGCGCCGTCGATGCGTCGATCGCCGCACTCAACCCCGGCGGCCAGCTGCACATCGTCGATTTCGGCCAGCAGGAGGGCCTGCCCGGCTGGTTCCGCCACATGCTGCAGTCATGGCTTGCGAAATTCCACGTCACCCCGCGCCTCGATCTGCGCGACGTCCTGGAAGCGCAAGCCCATGAAAACAACGCGAGATTGTTGTTCGGTACCGTCGGCGGCGGTTATGCCTGGCGGGCGGCTATTATCAGCAAGCGCTCATAATTCACTTGAAACTAACCGAATTTTTACGTTGATATGGTGAAAAGAGGGTTATCCTCTGCCGACTCGTCTTTTTCGAAGGTCAGGCTGTGGGGCAAAGAGATCATTCGAGTTACGACGGGACGCCCATGCGCCGGCTTTTGTTTTGCGTTTTGCCCCTGGCCATCCTGTTGGCCGGCTGCTCCTCCTCCGGGTATGACTATCTCGAAACGGCATCGATCAAGCCGAAGATGCGTTTCAAGGATACTGATCCGCAGGATTTCGGCCCCAAGCATCCGCAACAGAACCAGGTCCATGGGATCGACATCTCCAAGTGGCAGGGCGATATCGACTGGGCGACGGTGAAGAATTCCGGCGTCGCCTTCGCCTTCATCAAGGCGACCGAAGGCAAGGACAGGATCGATCCGCGTTTCGACGAATACTGGCGCGAGGCCCGCGCCGCTGGCATCCCGCATGCGCCCTATCATTTCTATTATTTCTGCTCCTCGGCCGATCAGCAGGCCGACTGGTTCATCCGCAACGTGCCGAAGGAGGCCATGCGCCTGCCGCCGGTGCTCGATGTCGAATGGAACGCAGAATCGAAGACCTGCCGCTATCGTCCCGATCCGGAAACCGTGCGCGCCGAAATGCAGCGATTCATGGACCGGCTGGAGGCCTATTACGGCAAACGCCCGATCATCTACACCTCGGTCGATTTCCACCGGGATAATCTGGCCGGCTACTTCCAGGACTATCATTTCTGGGTCCGTTCGGTGGCAAAACACCCCGAGGTGACCTATTCCGACCGCCGCTGGGCCTTCTGGCAATATACCTCGACCGGCGTCATTCCCGGCATCAGCGGTCCCACCGATATCAATGTCTTTGCCGGCAGTGCAAAGAACTGGAACAATTGGGTTGCGGCCGTTTCCAAGGATAGAAATTCTTAGTAACGTCTTCCGATGTTTCTTGCTTCCGTCACATTCCTCTGTGAAAGCGACGGCAATCTTTTTGATATAAGGACCGCATCCATGCACCGCTCGCTCACAAGCCGCTCTGCACTCGCTCTTCTGTTTGCCCTCGCCCTCGCCGGCGGAGCAGCCGCCCAGCAGGCGCCGGACGCAGCCGCGGCGGCGCCCTGCGGCGGCGATCTCTCCGCCTTCCTTGAAGGCGTCAAGAAGGATGCGGTTGCCGCTGGTGCAAGTGCGGCAGCCGCCGACGCCGCCTTCGCCGGCGCCGAGATCGATCCCAAAGTTCTGAGCCGGGATCGGGCCCAGGGCGTCTTCAAGCAGACCTTCCTCGAATTCTCCCAGCGCACCGTCAGCCAGGCCCGCCTCGACATCGGCCGCCAGAAGATGAAGCAATATGCCGAGGTCTTTGCCCGCGCCGAACAGGAATTCGGCGTTCCCTCCGGCGTCATCACTGCCTTCTGGGCGATGGAAACCGATTTCGGCGCCGTCCAGGGCGATTTCAATACCCGCAATGCTCTGGTGACGCTGTCGCATGATTGCCGCCGCCCCGAACTCTTCCGCCCGCAGCTGATCGCCCTCGTCGAGATGGTTCAGCACGGCGACCTCGACCCCGCTACCAATACCGGCGCCTGGGCCGGCGAAATCGGCCAGGTGCAGATGCTGCCACGCGACATCATCGCCTATGGCATGGACGGCGACGGCGACGGCCATATCCGCCTGAAGCAGAGCGGCCCGGATGCCATCCTGACGGCAGCGAAATTCATCCAACATCTCGGCTTCGAACGCGCCCAGCCCTGGCTGCAGGAAGTGACCGTGCCGGATAACCTGCCCTGGGAAAAATCGGGCCTCGGCGGCACGATGAAGGCCGGCGAGTGGTTCGCGCTCGGCGTCAAGCCGCGCGACGGAAATACCGCCTTTGGCAATCTCGAAGGCGATCTGGTGCTGCCGCAGGGCCGCATGGGACCGGCCTTCATCGCCTACCCGAATTTCAAGATCTATCTCGAATGGAACAAGTCGTTCATCTACACGACATCGGCCGCCTATTTCGGGACGCGTCTTTCGGGCGCCGAGCCCTATCTCAAGGGCGTGCCGGAACAGGGACTCGCCAGCGACCAGATGAAAGCGCTGCAGACCAAATTGCAGTCCCTTGGCCACGATGTCGGCGAGATCGACGGCATCCTCGGCTCTGGCACGCGTGTCGCTATCCAGAAGGAGCAGCAGCGCCTCGGCATGCCGGCCGACGGCTGGGCCACACCTGCCCTTCTCAACGCTCTCTGATCACCGCTGACACCTAACGCCGCCCACTTCGCAAGAAACGGGTGGCGCGGTCCGCCGTCTGCGCTAAGCATCAGATCTGAAGCGGGTGCCGGTCTTCGTAAACGACCGGCTTACGGTGGAGGAAGCGGCGTGGACAGCAGAATGAATGCCTGGATCTGGGGCCTGCTGGTCCTGCTCGGTCTGATCTGGGGCGGCTCCTTCTTCTTTGCCCGTATTGCCGTCCATCACGTGCCGCCGCTGACCCTCGTCTTTCTCAGGCTGCTGCTCGCAGCACTGGCGCTGCATATCTATATCGCCGGCCGTTTCGACGTCTATTCGACCCTCAAAGCCCGCTGGCGCGAATTCCTGATCCTTGGGCTCATCAACAATGCCCTGCCGCATGCGCTGATCTTCTTCGGCCAGACCCGCATCGGCGCCGGCCTTGCGGCGATCCTGAATGCGACGACGCCGATCTGGACGGTGCTCATCGCCAACTCCTTCACATCGGATGAGAAGCTATCACCGGCAAAGATCACCGGCTGCCTCGTCGGCCTCACCGGAACGATCGTTCTGATCGGCCCCGGCATGTCGGCTGGCGGCGAGGCGCCGCTCTGGGCACTGCTTCTCCCCGTGCTTGCCGCGATCTCCTACGGCTTTGCCGCCACGTACGGCAAACGTTTCAAGAATGTTCCAGCCCCGGTCACTGCTGCCGGCCAGTTGACCGCCTCCTCGCTGATCGCGCTGCCGCTGTCGCTGCTCTCAGATCGCCCCTGGGCGCTGGCCGCCCCGCCGCTCGAAGCGCTGCTTGCCATCCTGGCACTGGCGCTGCTGTCGACCGCTTTTGGCTATATCCTCTATTTCCGGATTATGGCGGCGGCCGGAGCCACCAACGCCTCGCTCGTCACCCTGCTGGTGCCGCCGAGCGCCATCCTCCTCGGCGTTCTTTTCCTTGATGAAAGCCTGGCACTCGGCGAATTCGCCGGCATGGCGCTGATCGGTTTCGGCCTCGTCATTCTCGACGGCCGGGTCTATCGCCTGCTGGCGAAGACCACCTGATACCGGTTGCGAATTCCGCATGTTTTCAACCGGTTGCCCGGTTGCCATGTTTTGGGCGCATAGGTAAATCCGCACTCGCCGGATTTAACGGCATGTTAAAATCTGTGAACAAAATTTCATCGAAAATAATATAATACTTTCAATCGCTTGATTAAATTCTGCTCAGCTTATCCACCGCATCGTTCTGCAGCGCAGCATAGAATCTGCTTCCCAACCGACATATTTCAGACATATTATTGGCCGGTTAACGCGAGGAGACAGACATGGGACTCACGCAATCCTTGAATGTTCTGTTGGTCAGTGCAGCGTTTGCTTTCGTCTTGTCCATGCTCTTCATCTGAGCCGGCCGAGGAAAGCGGAATGACTGGTAGCACCTGAACTCCCCTGATCAATCCGCCAATAAAAAAGCGCATGTCCCGCCCGACATGCGCTTTTCACTTTCGAGCTGAAAAATCAGGCGGCCGCGCCAGCACTTTTTGCCGCCCCGCGGGAAAGGCCGAGATTGTCGAGCACGGCGGAAACCAGCGGCGCACGGTTCATCGTATAAAGATGAAAGTCACGGATGCCGCGCCGAACGAGATCCTCGATCTGCTCGGCGGCGACATCGGCTGCGACCTTCGCCCGCTCTTCGGGCTTGTCGTCGAAGCCGGCGAAGCGCTCATCGAGGAAGTTCGGGATGACGGTGCCGCAGGCGCCGGCGAAACGCTTCAACTGCGTCAGGTTCTGGATCGGCATGATCCCGGGCACAACGGGGATCGAGATGCCGGCCGCACGCACTCGTTCCAGGTAGCGTTCGAAATTGTCGTTGTCGAAGAAGAACTGCGTCAGCGCCCGGTCGGCGCCATTGTCTGCCTTGCGCTTCAGCATCTCGATATCGGCAGTCGTATCGCGGCTTTCCGGGTGTTTTTCCGGATAGGCGGAAACCGAAATCTCGAAATCGCCGATCTCCTTGAGGCCGGCCACCAGCTCCGCTGCGTTGGCGTAACCGCCGGGATGCGGCTGATAGGGCGCGCCGGCGCCGCCGGGCGCATCGCCGCGCAACGCAACGAAATGCGTCACGCCAGCCTTGCGGAATGTATCGATCACCTGATGCGTCTCTTCCTTCGTCGCGCCGACGCAGGTGAGATGCGAAGCGGTGGCGAGCGGCGTCTTCGACAGAAACCGCGAGACGGCAGTCAGCGTCGGCGCCTTGGTGGTGCCGCCTGCGCCATAGGTCACCGAGACGAAATCCGGGTCCCAGTCCTGCAGTTCGCTGACCGTCTGCCAGAGCTGACCTTCCATCTCTTCGGATTTCGGCGGGAAGAATTCGAAAGAGATCCCGATGTTGCGGCCGCGTGCCTCGTTATTCAAAGCCATGTCATACTCTCCCGGCAAAGGTAGGTTCGGCGCCTTCGCTTGTCTGCGAAGCCATGAGGCGCCTCGGGTCGCGCGCGAGCCAGACGGTGACCGTCAACCCTTGCCCGCTTGGCTGACCCGGATGAAGATCGACGATCTGCTCGACGTCGAGCCCGGCCCTGCGCAGCCAGTCGGATATCGCCTGGTGCGAAAAACCGAGACGGACATGCGCATGCTCGTCGCGAAGATATTCGAGCGTGTGCGGCGCAAGGTCGATGACCACGAGTCGGCCGCCCGGCCGGAGCATGCGCGCCGCTTCCGCGATCGCAATCTCCGGCTGATCGAAGAAATGCAGCACCTGATGGATCGTCACCAGATCGAAATCCTGGCCCTCGAACGGCAGGTTCAGGATATCGGCGTGGCGCACGGTGGCTTTGGTGATGCGGGACTTGTCCAGATTGGCGCGCGCCACACTCAACATGTCACGGCTGGCATCGACGCCGACCGCCCGGCGGTAGAGCCCGGAAAGCAGTTCGAGGATGCGGCCGGTGCCGGTGCCGAGATCGAGCAGCGAGTCGATCGGCTGGCCGCCGAGCAGCCGGATGACGGCCGCATCGACCTCCTCGTCGGCCGCATGCAGGCGGCGAAGCTCGTCCCATTCCGCCGCGTTGCGGCTGAAATAGGCCTGTGCCCGCTCGGCGCGCTGGCGCTTGACCTGCGACAGCCGTTCGCCGTCGCGAAGAACGGTCGGATCGTTTTCGGAGACATGCTTCAGCAATGCCCGAACGAGCATTGCCGCCTTGCCGTCCTGCTTGAGGCGGAAATAGGCCCAGGCGCCTTCCTGGTAGCGTTCGATCAGTTCGGCCTCGCCAAGCAGCTTCAGATGGCGGGAGATGCGGGGCTGGGATTGGCCGAGAATTTCGGTAAGATCGGTCACCGTCAAGTCGCCGCCGTCGAGAAGCGCCAGAAGCCGCAGACGCGTCGGCTCGCCGGCCGCCTTCAAGACGTCCACCAGCGCATCCAGTCCAAGCTTCAAGGGTTCACTCATCTTCGGTCCAATCAAGATATAAAGATATCTTTATGTGATTTGAAAGACGGTGACAAGCGTCAATTCGCGCTCCCGCGAAATTGCCTGCTCAAATTGCGACAGGCCAGACGTGAAAAAGCCCCGGCCGAACCGGGGCTTTTTGACTGGAAAAACGGCTGCGATCAGCGCGTCAGGCGCTTATGGGCCTGGCTGCCCGGGTTGAGCGCGTCGGGGCCAAGGCGACGAACCTTGTCCTGTTCATAATCTTCGAAGTTGCCTTCGAACCATTCGACATGGCCCTCGCCTTCGAAAGCCAGAATGTGGGTCGCCAGACGGTCGAGGAACATGCGATCGTGGCTGATGATGATGGCGCAGCCGGCAAACGCCTCCAGCGCGCTTTCCAGTGCACCGAGGGTTTCCGTATCGAGGTCGTTGGTCGGTTCGTCGAGCAGCAGAACGTTGCCGCCGGCCTTCAGCATCTTGGCAAGGTGAACGCGGTTGCGCTGGCCACCCGAGAGATTGCCGACCTTCTGCTGTTGATCGCCGCCCTTGAAGTTGAAGGCGCCGCAATAGGCTCTGGAGTTCATATCGAACTTGCCGAGCTTGATGATTTCCGCGCCGCCTGAAATTTCCTCCCAGACGGTCTTGCTGCCGTCAAGCGCATCGCGGCTCTGATCGACATAACCGAGGTGGACTGTCTCACCGATGCGGACCGATCCCGCATCCGGTGTCTCCTGGCCGGTGATCATGCGGAACAGCGTCGTCTTGCCGGCGCCGTTCGGGCCGATGATGCCGACGATGCCGCCGGGCGGCAGCTTGATCGACAGGTCGTTGATCAGCGTGCGGCCCTCGAAACCCTTGGTGATGCCTTCCATCTCGATGACCACCTGGCCGAGGCGCTCGCTGACCGGGATAATGATCTGCGCGTCGCCGGGACGCTGCTTTTCGGCCGCCTCCACCAGTTGTTCGTAGGACTTGATACGCGCCTTGGATTTTGCCTGACGCGCCTTCGGGCTGGAGGCGATCCATTCCTGTTCGCGGCTGATCGCCTTCTGGCGGCCGGCCTCTTCCCGGTTTTCCTGCTGCATGCGCTTGGCCTTGGCGAGCAGGTAGGCCGAATAGTTACCTTCGTAGGGAATGCCACGGCCGCGGTCGAGTTCGAGGATCCATCCGGTGACGTTGTCGAGGAAGTAGCGATCATGGGTGATCATCATAACGGCGCCCGGATAGTCGCGCAGATGTTTTTCGAGCCAGGCAATCGTCTCGGCGTCGAGGTGGTTGGTCGGTTCGTCGAGCAGCAGCAGATCCGGCTGCGAAAGCAGCAGCCGGCAGAGAGCGATACGGCGGCGCTCACCACCGGAAAGGCTGGTGACATCGGCGTCGCGCGGCGGGCAGCGCAGGGCTTCCATGGCCATCTCGACCTGACTTTCCAGATCCCAAAGGTTCTGGCTGTCGATAATGTCCTGAAGCTTCGATCCCTCTTCCGCCGTCTCGTCGGAATAGTTCATCATCAGTTCATTGTAGCGCTCGAGCACCGCCGTCTTCGAAGCAACGCCTTCCATGACGTTCTCGAACACCGTCTTGTTGGCATTGAGGTGCGGCTCCTGCTCGAGGTAGCCGACTGTCGCTCCTTCGGCCAGCCAGGCTTCGCCGGTAAATTCCGTGTCTTGTCCGGCGATGATGCGCAGCACGGTGGATTTGCCGGCGCCGTTCGGTCCGAGGATACCGATCTTGGCATCGGGGTAGAAGGAGAGGTGGATATTCTCCAGGATCTTCTTGTTGCCATAGGCCTTGTTGAGGCCGGACATATGATAGATGAACTGACGTGCCATGCTGCGCTGCTCCGGGCGGGAAACTTCGATCGTGCCGCTATGTAGGCGAAACAGCGCCTGCGAGCAACGCCGAAACCCGGTTTACTCAGGATTTCCGGTCAAAAGCCCGCAGCATCGACGACGCCCTCGTCGCAGCCGAAGGAGGTTTTTCCCGCCCCTTGGATCAGATCGGCAAGCCCGGCGCTTTTCGCCGACGCCGCTCCGGCGGCCTCCGAAAGCCCGATGGTCAACCCGCTGATCATCTTGACATTGCCGGCCCGCCGGCAGCTCATCTTGACGCGTTCGCCGGCACCCGGCCCGAAGCTCTTGTCGAAAGCTGCCTTGATCGCCTCGGCCTTGACCGGCTTGCCTATATTGGCGGCGAAGAGGTCGCGCACGGCCGACGTGTTGAGCGCGCCGAGGAGATGCACGCCGACGCCGAAATAATCTTCGGCGCTCATTTTCGTGCAGGTGCCGTGTTTTGTCCATTCATGCCGTTCCAGGCCGGATTGGGTCCCGGGCATGGCCTTTGCCAGCGCCGCCTGCGTCTCCGCCGAAAGCGTGACCGCCGGCAATGTGTTCCAGCTGCCGTCCTTGTCGGCGGCCTTCTGCTCGGCGCTCACGCCGCAATAATCCTGTCGCATCGGCCAGAGCCCGTGCAACGAGAAATTCGTCGCATCGGAGCGCTCGCCGGTCTGGCTCGCGCATTCGGCCTTCTTCTGGTTCGTCTGGCAAAAAGCCGGCTGCCAGCTCGCCGCGAGAATAAAACGGGTGCGCCCGCCGGCCTCCTGCGCCACGGCGGCGCCGGCAACAACCATCGAAACGGCGAACGTCAATGTACGCAACTGCATGCTGCTCATTTCAACCCCCAAAAAAGAACAATACAGGAACAAATAAGCACGAAGATCGAAAGCCCGCAACCCTGAATCGTAGCGTTCCCGCATTTTGTTATCGGATAACTCAAGGCTCGGTGTTGCATTTGTCCTCAGCGCCGCGCGTCTTTTCAGACGCGCAAAGGACGCTGCAGCACATTGCTGCTGCATAATTCCTTAAATCGATTCCGATTTAAGGAATTATGCAGTGCGATCTGGTCTGTTCCTGCAAGGAGGATCCAGATGTTTTCTGAAACGCAAAAGCTCACCGTGCCGGGGGTGTCGCTTGCCTATCACCATATCGAGGCCGCCGGCCCGGCGCGCGGCATCCTGTTGATATCGCACGGCCTCGCCGAACATTCGAAACGCTATCGCGCTTTCGCAGAGGCTATGACGGCGCGCGGCTATCACGTCTATGCCCATGACCACCGCGGCCACGGCGAGACGACGGCCCCCGACGCGCCGATCGGCCGCTTCGCCCGGCGGGACGGCGTCGACAGAGTGATCGGCGACGTCATCGCCATGCGCGCTCACGCTGCCTTGCGCCATCCTGGCCTGCCGGTGATCCTCTTCGGCCATTCGATGGGCGGCCTGATCGCCCTCAATGCCGCCGTCACGGCGCCTGTCGATTTCGACGCCGTCGCCGTCTGGAATTCGAATTTCGCCGTCGGTCTCGCCGGCCGCGCCGCCCAGGCGATCCTGCTTGCCGAGCGCATGCTGAAGGGCTCCGACGTGCCGAGCGGCCTCCTGCCGAAACTCACCTTCGGCGCCTGGGGAAAGTCGATTCCGGGATGCCGCACCGAGTTCGACTGGCTCTCGCGCCTTCCCGACGAAGTCGACAAATATATCACCGATCCGCTCTGCGGCTTCGACGCCTCGGTCTCTCTCTGGCTCGATCTTTTCGACCTGACTTTTCGCGCCCCGCAGAAGCGCCATCTGGATCGGCTGCCGCGCCACATGCCAATCCATCTGGTCGGCGGCGGTGAAGACCCGGCGACGGCGCGTGGAAAAGCCATCGTCTGGCTGTCAAACCATTTGAAAGCCCGGGGCTTCTCTCGTATCAGCACTGAGATATATCAGGGCATGCGGCATGAGACGCTGAACGAGATCGGCGCAGAAGCGGCAACCGCAGCCTTCGCGGACTGGTGCGACGAGGCCGTCGCCAGACCCCGAGCGGCCAGATCCTGAGCAACAAGGATTTCATCATGAGCAACACCACTGCCCGCCCCATATCGTCCAACCCCGACGTGACCACAGGGCTTGCGCTGATGTTTCTTTCGGTAATGGTCTCGCCGCTCATCGACATCTTCGCCAAGCTTGCCGTCGTCACGATCCCGTCCGCCGAGATCACCGCCGCCCGCTTTGCCCTACAGGCGCTCTGCATGCTACCGATCGTCATATGGCGGCGCAGCTTCACCGACTTCTCCTGGCGCCAGAGCCTTTTCCATGCCATCCGCGGCGCGATCATAACGGTCTCGATGATCTCCTTCGTCACCACGCTGAAATATATGGCCGTCGCCGACGCGATTGCGATCTTCTTCGTCGAGCCGATCGTGCTGACCATTCTCGGCGGCATTTTCCTGAAGGAAACGATCGGCTGGCGGCGCTATACCGCCTGCGGCGTCGGCTTCTTCGGGGCAATGCTGATCATCCAGCCGAGTTTCAGCGAAGTCGGCTACGTCGCGCTCCTGCCCGTCCTCAGCGCGCTCTGCATCGCGATCTTCGTACTGATGACCCGCGTCCTCTCGCACCGGGAAGATCCCTGGGCGATGCAGTTCCAGATGGGCATCTGGGGCCTCATCTTCTGCGCCATCCTGCTTTTTGCGGGCGAAGGAAGCGGTTCCGATCTCTTCGATCCCGTCATGCCTGAAGGCAGCGCCTGGTTCTACCTCGCCGGGGTCGGCGCCATGGCCGCGATAGCGGGCATCTTCGGCGTCTATGCCTATCGTGCAGCACCGGCCTCGACGCTGGCGCCGCTGCAATATTTCGAGATCGTCTCGGCGACGATCTTCGCCTGGCTTGTTTTCGGCGACTTTCCGGATGCGGTCAAATGGCTCGGCATCATGATCATCATGGCGTCGGGCTTCTACATCCTCTGGCGCGAGCGCCGCTTTGCTTCAAAGCCTGTATCCGATACATCTGAGGCGACACTGGCGCCGTAGAAACGGACGAGGAAATATGACGACGAAAAAGCCGCCGCTTGCCGGCATCCGGGTGATCGAGCTTGCCCGCGTGCTCGCCGGTCCCTGGGCGGGACAGATGCTCGCCGATCTCGGCGCCGATGTCATCAAGGTCGAAAATCCCGACGGCGGCGACGACACCCGCCAATGGGGGCCGCCCTTCGTCGAAGGCGCCGATGGCGAAAATCTCTCGGCCGCCTATTACCACGCCGCCAATCGCGGCAAGCGCTCCATTACTGCTGATCTGAAGAGCCCCGAAGGTCAGGATCTCGTCCGCCGCCTTGTCGCCACCGCCGATGTAGTGATCGAGAATTTCAAGCTCGGCGGCCTCGTCAAATACGGGCTCGATTACGACAGCTTGCGCCAGGTGAACCCGAAACTCGTCTACTGCTCGATCACCGGCTTCGGCCAGACCGGCCCCTATGCCAGCCTCGCGGGCTATGATTACATCGTCCAGGGCATGTCAGGTTTCATGTCGATCACTGGCGAGCCGGACGGCCAGCCGATGAAGGCAGGCGTTGCCATCGCCGATATTTTCACCGGCATCTATGCCGTCTCGGCAATCGAGGCTGCCCTGATCCACGCGCTCAAGTCAGGCGAAGGCCAGCTCGTCGACATGGCCCTGCTCGACGTGCAATCGGCCGTGCTCGCCAATCAGAACATGAATTACCTCGTCTCCGACAAGGCACCCACCCGCCTCGGCAATGCCCATCCGAATATCTCACCCTATGAGGTCGTGCCGGCGGCAGACAGCTATCTCATTCTGGCGGTCGGAAACGACGGCCAGTTCCGTCGCCTCTGCACCATCCTCGGCCTTGACGCCATCGCCGGCGACGAGCGTTTCGCCACCAACAGGGCCCGCGTCGCCAATCGCGGCGAGGTGCGCAGCCTCATCTCGACCGAGACCCTGAAATGGCGGAAGGCGGATCTGCTGAAGGCCTGCGAGGAGAATGCGGTTCCCGCCGGCCCGATCAACACGATCGAAGAGATGTTCGCCGACCCGCAGGTACAGGCCCGCGGCCTGCGCATTGACCTTGCGGATGCGGCCGGAAACGTGATCCCCGGGGTCAGGACGCCGGTGGTGCTGTCGGAAACGCCGTTGTCTTACATCAGGCCGAGCCCGCGTCTCGGCGAACACAGCGAAGAAATTCTGGCGGAACTCGCCGAGCGCGAGAGGAAGGTATAGGCATGAAGAGGACCGGCGGGCAACT
Source organism: Rhizobium sp. NZLR11 (assembly GCF_019685115.1). Taxonomy (NCBI): domain Bacteria; kingdom Pseudomonadati; phylum Pseudomonadota; class Alphaproteobacteria; order Hyphomicrobiales; family Rhizobiaceae; genus Rhizobium; species Rhizobium sp. NZLR11. The sequence goes on from NZ_JABDWD010000010.1 coordinate 183,390, forward strand.
GATCGTCGAGGCGCTGAAGGCGAACGGCGTCAAGCGTCTCTCCTGCGTGCCCGGTGAGAGTTTTCTCGCCGTTCTCGACGCCCTGCGCGACAGCGAGATCGACGTCGTCGTCTGTCGCCAGGAGGGCGGAGCGGCGATGATGGCGGATTGCTGGGGCAGGCTGACCGGCGAACCCGGCATCTGCATGGTGACCCGCGGCCCCGGCGCTACCAACGCCTCTGCCGGCCTGCATATCGCCAAACAGGATTCGATCCCGATGATCCTCTTCATCGGCCAGGTGCAGCGAGAAGCCCGCGAGCGCGAGGCCTTCCAGGAGGTCGAATTCCGCCGCGCCTTCACCGAATTCGCCAAATGGGTGGGCGAGATCGACGATGCCGCCCGCATTCCCGAGTTCGTCACCCGCGCCTTTGCGGTCGCAACCTCGGGCCGGCCCGGCCCAGTCGTGCTGACGCTGCCGGAGGACATGCTGCGCGATGAGGTCGAGGCTCCCCGCGCCAAGCATTATGTCAGCGTCGAGGCGCATCCCGGCCGCCGCCAGATCGACGATCTCTATGTGAGACTGCTGAAGGCCGAACGGCCTATGGTGATCCTTGGCGGCACGCGCTGGGATGCCGACGCCGTCGCCGACTTTGCAGGCTTCGCCGAGCGTTTCCGACTGCCGGTCGGCTGCTCGTTCCGCCGGCAGATGCTGTTTGATCATCTCCATCCCTGCTATGCCGGCGATGTCGGCATCGGCATCAACCCGGCGCTGGCGAAGGAGATCAAGGAGAGCGACCTGCTGATCCTGCTCGGCGCCCGCATGTCGGAAATGCCGTCTTCGTCTTATACGCTGATCGACATACCCTACCCTCAGCAATCGCTGATGCACATCCATCCCGACGCATCCGAACTTGGCCGTATCTATCGTCCCGATCTTGCCATCTGCGCCGCACCTGCCGATTTCGTCGCAACGCTCGCCGATCTGGAAGCGCCGGCCGAGCCGCGCTGGGCCGAGCGCACGAAGCATATGCATCAGGCCTATCTTTCCTGGTCGAAGCCGCCAGCGACAGGTCCTGGCCCGGTTCATATGGGGCCGATCATGGAGTGGCTGGAGGCCAATACCCGGCCGGAAACGATCTTCACCAACGGCGCTGGCAACTATGCCACCTGGGTGCATCGTTTCCATCGTTTTCGCCGCTTCAACACTCAAGCCGCCCCCACCTCCGGCTCGATGGGTTACGGCCTGCCGGCCGCCGTCGCTGCCAAGCGGCTCTTTCCCGAGCGAGAGGTCATCTGCTTTGCCGGCGACGGCTGTTTCCTAATGCACGGCCAGGAATTCGCCACCGCCATCCGCTTCGGCCTGGCGATCATCGCGGTCGTCGTCAATAACGGTATCTACGGCACGATCCGCATGCATCAGGAGCGCGAATATCCCGGCCGCGTCAGCAGCACCGACCTGACCAATCCCGACTTCGCAGCCCTTGCCCGCGCCTATGGCGGGCACGGCGAGACGGTGGAGCAAACGGCGGAATTCGGCCCGGCCTTCGAGCGGGCGCGTGCCAGCGGTAAGCCGGCGATCATCGAGATCAAACTCGATCCCGAGGCGATCACGCCGACGCGCACACTCTCGGAAATCGCGCAAGCAAAAAGCCGGTAGGTCTCCCCACCGGCTTCGACACGCAATCCCGCAGTGACCTCAGTCGATCGCGGCCGTAACGATGAACTCGACCTTGTATTTTGGCGCAGCGAGCTTGGCTTCGCTGGTGGCGCGGGCCGGCGGATTGGCCGGATCGATCCAGCCTTGCCAGACAGCGTTCATCTCGGCAAAATCGGCGATGTCGGAGAGATAGATGATCGTCTGCAGGATCTTCGACTTGTTGCTGCCGGCTTCAGCCAGCAGGCGGTCGACTTCGGCAAGCGAAGAGTTGCACTGATCGGTAACGCTGTCGCCCTCACCGACCTGGCCTGCGAGATAGACAGTGTTGCCGTGAATGACGGCGCCGCTCATGCGCGCGCCGACGTCGATACGCTTAATGCTCATCATAGTCTCCTGAGTGAATGGAAGGTGGCGGCGCTGCGGCACAGCGCCGGAAAATCGGGCGCCGGGACGGGCGCGGTTAACGGGGCTCAGCCGCGGATATGGTGGGTCTTCTGGTAGATCGCTGTCGAGCGGGCGCCGGAGCGGCAGTAACCGAGCATCGGCCGCGGGAATTCGTCGAGCGCGTCGACCATGCCCTGCACGGCTCCCTCGGTCACGCCCATCGGTCCAACCGGCACATGGGCGATATCGAGACCAAGCTCTTTGGCGCGCGCCTCGATGACCGAGAACGACGTCTGGTCGGGGCTCTCATGGTCGGGACGGTGGCAGACGATCGATTTGAACCCCATCGCCTTGATCTCGTCGAGTTCTTCAAGCGTGATCTGGCCCGAAACCGAATATTCATCGTCGATCTGGCGAATATCCATCGTCTTGTCTCCTCAAAATCGTGGGCTGAAGGTCTACGACGGGAGGCCCGCGAGCGTCAACAACACTTCGCTCAGAGGAAGGCGAAGGTCAGCGCATAGCTGCGGCTCTCGCCGGGTGCCAGCATGTTGAACTCACCGGCCGCCTCGAGCTCGTCGCGGGAGACCCAGCGATGCGAGACCGGTTCGATGCCAATGATATGGGCCGGCGCTTTCTGGTTCCGCCACACCTGCAGATGGGGCAGCGTATTGGCGCGGAAGCGCACGCGGAGCGTCCTGCCGCCGATCGCGGCAATCGGTCCAAGCCGGATCTCCGCGAAGCCTTCCTCCGTCGCTGGCGCCGGAACGCAGAAGATGCCGCCCGGCTCCTCACCGAATGTCCATGGGAAACCGCCATTCTCAAGCATCCGGCCTTCAAGCAGCGTGCCCTCGTCCAGCCATTTGCCCCCGGTATTCATGTGATACATCAGGAAGGTCGGCACCGTGTGATCACTCGTATTGACGACCCGGTCCTCGAGCTGCACCTCGCCAGTCGCCCCGTCGATCCGCCACAGCCGCTCGATGCGCTGCGGCAGTCCCTCGACAGTGGCGATGTCGATATCGGCGCGGCATTCGGCATTGCCGTTCTCGTACTTCGTCCACAGCACCTTGGCCGCATGGCCGGAGGCCGATCCGTGCAGCGGATAGACCTTGCCGTCGGCCCGGCCGGCAATCGGCTGCCGGTGGCGGATATGGTCCGGGCCGCAAGTGAACAGGAAGCCTTCGAGCGAGTGATCGATTCGCGGATCGCCGTCGTCGGGAATGGCGCGCTTCGGCGCAATGTCGACGCCTTCGACGATGCATCCGCCGATATCCAGCACCGACGTTTCATCCAGCATCAGGCGCGGCCCGCTTGCGGCAGCAAATTCGATCATCGCAGTCTCCTCAGGAGGTTGTCGGCGGCCGTAGCGTTAGGTTTCGCGCCGTCATTCGTCAATCGGCGCAGTCCCCATCCTGTGTTTTTGCCGCAACCATGGATTTTGCGGAACTGACACAGAGACGCAAACGTTTATGAGTAAAAGGAAATCTTAGTGATTTTCATATTTTGTTCAGCACGGTTTCATAAATTCCACACTAGCGTCAAAATTCGCAGGTGTGTGTCTGCCAGTCACAGTTCCGAGGTATGAGACGTGAATCGCTTTTTGAAGTCGGCATTTTCGCTTGCGGCCGTGCTGGCGGCCATCGCGGCTGCAGCACCGGGGGCAGGCGCGCAGCAGTTCCGTGACCGCCGGCAGAGCGATGTCGTGCTGGTTACGCCGAACGGCGAAATTCTCGACTATGTCCCCCGCGGCTATATCTATGCCCGCGACCGCAGCGGCAATCGCGTGATGATCGATGCCTATGGCAATGTCGTCGCCACCGAGATGCGCGCCCGCGGCTACTATCCGCCACGGCCCGGTCCGCGCGAGGTCTATGCCGACCAGAACGGCAACGATCCCTATTACGCCGACGACAACGCCTCTGGCGATACGCGTTATTCTGAGCGCGGTGCGGTCACCGGCGGTATTCCGCGCGATGCGGCGATCGAACGCCAACCGCTCGACGGTCAACCCTATCCCAATGACAACAGCATCGGCAATCCGCAGCCCGGCGACGATTATGCCTCGATCGATCCCGACCAGCAGCTCCCGCCCGCTGACGCGCCGAGCGCCGCACCGGATGAGCCCGTCATCACGCTGAAGAACAAGTCGAAGCCCGAGATCGTCGCGCTGCAGGTCTTCCTCGATCGCGCCGGCATCTCCCCCGGCGTCATTGACGGCCATATGGGCTCGAACGTCACCAAATCGGTCTATGCCTATGACCAGATGACCGGCTCCAGACTCGACCCGAACGACACCGACGCCATTCTCGAAGAGCTGCGCATGAACGGCGGCCTGCCGGTCGTCAGTTACACGATCACCCCGGCCGATGCCGCCGGCCCCTTCGTCGCCCAGATCCCGGAAGACTATTCGCAGAAGGCGATGCTGCCGTCGCTAGCTTTTACCTCGACCACCGAAATGTTGGCCGAGCGCTTCCACATGGATGAAGCCTTCCTCAAGGAAATGAACCCCGGCGCCGATTTCACCGTTGCCGGCACGATCATCAAGGTCGTCAATCCGGGCGAGCTGAAGAGCGGCGAGGTTGCCCGCATCATCGCCGACAAGGGCCGCAAGCAGGTCTTTGCCTATGACGGCGCCGGCAATCTCGTTGCCGCCTACCCGGCATCGATCGGCTCGACCGACACACCCTCCCCGTCAGGCACCGTGACGGTCGAGCGCGTCGCGTTCAATCCCGGCTATACCTATAATCCGAAGATCAATTTCCAGCAGGCCGGCAACGACAAGATCCTCAACATTCCGCCCGGCCCGAATGGCCCGGTCGGCACCGTCTGGATGGCGCTGTCGAAGCCGACCTACGGCATTCACGGCACACCCGAGCCTTCCAAGATCGGCCGCACCCAGAGCCATGGCTGTATCCGCCTGACCAATTGGGATGCGACCGAACTTGCCAAGATGGTCAAGCCGGGCGTGACGGTCGAATTCGTCGACTGAGGATATCTGGTGCACACGGAAAGGCCGCCGGATCACTCCGACGGCCTTTTCCGTTTCATAAGGAGGATGCTCAGGCCGCCGTCGCCATACGGGCAGACTCCATCAGCCTGACCGGCAGCTTGCTCATCATTTCCTCGGCGAAACAGGTGGCGTTTTCACGCGCCTTGTCGAGATTGCTGACGCGTGTGGGCTCGATCGTGTGCAGTGTGCCGCCACAGTCGAAGATGTCGCGGAAGGCCGAGCGTTCGATGATGGCGGTATCCAGCACCGGAACATGCCGCTCGCTGAGCAGCGACTTGACGACCTGTAGCGCCCTTGTCGTCACCATCGAGTTGACGCGGGTCAGCACCACCGAATGGCCGATCTTGATGCCCGCCTTCTCGTCCAGATACTGGAGCAGTTCAAGCACCTGTGCGCCACCGCGCGCATCCATCGCACAGCCCTGGATCGGGATCAGCACGTGATCCGAAAGGCCGACGGCGGTGGCAAGCAGCGGATTGCGCGCACCCGGCAGATCGACGATGAAATAGTCGGTATTGTGCTTGTTCTCGCTGATATGCAGCGGCAGCGAAGCGGTTGTCACGAAGTCAATCACCGAAATATTGGGCACATGACCCGATATTTCGTGCCAACGCGAAATCCAATGCTGCGGGTCGGCATCGAGAATGGTGATGCGGTAACCCTTGCGGGCTAACTCGGTGGCGAGCAGCAGAACAGCGGTCGTCTTGCCGGCCCCGCCCTTGGTATTTGCGAATGTAATGACAGGCATGTTCGGTCCTCGGAAGGAAATGGCGCGAGCCGGAATCGCTCTTTTACGCACCGTCGGAGCATCGTGCGGTTAATCCATTCTTTACAATCATGGTTAACAAATCCCGAACACGCCCGCCGAAATTGCAGTTGGTATTTTTCACATCCCTAAAATTCATGCATGTCGCCCAAAAGTGTTCAGCGGTGTTGGGACAACAATATGCATCGGGCCAAGACTTGAAGCACGGATGCCGCCAGTACAAAAAAGACAAAAAAGCCCGGAAGCCAATAGCTTCCGGGCCAGTCTGAAGGTCCGCTGTTATGGTCAGAAGCAATCCCTGAAAAGGGCCTTGGTATTTTCGAGCGTCAGTGCAACCGGGTTGCCGCCGGCACTTGGATCTTCGATCGCCATCGCCGACAATTCGTCGATCCGGTCAGCCGCGATTCCCATCGCCGACAACGTCTCGGGCACGCCGAGCTCGGAGCGGAGTTTCAGCACATAATCGTAGAAGCCGTCGAAACCGCCCGAGATCCCGAGATAGGCAGCGGCGCGCCCGATCTTCTCCTCGATCGCCTTGCGATTGAAGCGCAGCACCGCCGGCATGACGACGGCATTGGTCATGCCGTGATGGGTGTTGTAGACGGCGCCAATCGGGTGCGACAGCGCATGAATGGCGCCGAGCCCCTTCTGGAAGGCGACCGCGCCCATAGCGGCAGCGGACATCATGTTGGCGCGGGCTTCGAGATCGGTGCCCTCTCTATAGGCGCGCGGAAGGAATTCCTTGACAAGCCGCATGCCTTCAAGCGCGATACCGGCTGACATCGGGTGATAGAAGGGCGAGGAATAGGCCTCCAGGCAATGAGCGAAGGCATCCATGCCGGTGCCGGCGGTGATGATCTTCGGCATGCCGACCGTCAGTTCCGGATCGGAGATGACGACGCCAGGCAGGAACTTCGGATGGAAGATGATCTTCTTCACATGCGTTTGCGAATTGGTGATGACGCTGGCGCGCCCCACCTCCGAACCGGTACCGGCCGTTGTCGGCACGGCGACGATCGGGGCGATGCCCTCGAGGCTCGCGCGCGTCCACCAGTCGCCGATATCTTCGAAGTCCCAGACTGGCCGCGTCTGGCCGGCCATGAAGGCGACGCACTTGCCAAGGTCGAGGCCGGAGCCGCCGCCGAAGGCGACGACGCCGTCATGGCCGCCATCCTTGAAAGCCCTGACGCCGGCATCGAGGTTCTTCTCGTTCGGGTTCGGGTCGACATCGGCAAAGATCGCCCGGCCGAGGCCGGCATCCTCGAGAATATCGAGCGCGTTCTTGGTGATCGCCATCGAGGCGAGGCCGCGGTCGGTGACGAGCAGCGGCTTTTTGATGCCGAGGCTCTTGCAGGCGTCGGCCAGTTCCTTGATGCGGCCCCGGCCGAGCTTGACCGATGTCGGGTAGCTCCAGTTTGCGGTGATGTTGCTGCTCATGCTGTGACTTTCTTCAGATGGAAGGATTTCGGACGCGTGAGATTTTGGAAGCCGATGATCGACAGCGAGCCGCCGCGGCCGGTCTCCTTGACGCCGGTCCAGCAGAGCGCCGGATCGAGATAGTCCGCACGGTTCATGAAAACGGTGCCGGTTTCGATCTCGCGGCCGAGCCGCGCTGCCCGCTCGACATCGCCGGTCCAGAGCGAGGCCGTCAGTCCGTACTGGCTGTCGTTCATCAAAGCGAGTGCCTCCTCGTCGCTCTTCACCTTCATGATGCCGACCGCCGGACCGAAGGTCTCCTCGCGCATGAAGGCCATGGAATGGTCGACATCGACGAGAACCTGCGGTGCCAGATAAGCGCCACCGTCATCCTGCGGAAAAAGCTTAGGGTCGACAAGCGCCTTGGCACCCTTGGAAACCGCTTCGGCGATCTGTTCGCGCACCACTTTGGCGAAGCGCTTATGCGCCATCGGCCCGAGCGAGGTATCGGGATCGAGCGGATTGCCGAGCTTGTAATTCGACACCCAGGCGACCGACTTCTCGACGAAGGCGTCATAGAGCGATTCATGCACATAGATGCGCTCGATGCCGCAACAGCATTGGCCGGAATTATAGGTCGCGCCGTCCATTAGCGTATCGACGGCAGCCTCAAGATCGGCGTCATCCATGACGTAACCCGGATCCTTGCCGCCGAGTTCGAGGCCGAGGCCGGTGAAGGTGCCGGCGGCTGCCCGCTCCATCGAGCGTCCGCCTTCGACCGATCCGGTGAAATTGACAAAATTGAAGCTGCCGGCGGCAATCAGCGCCGACGTCGTCTGATGGTCGAGGAAGACGTTCTGGAACACGTCATCGGGAACGCCGGCCTCGACGAAGGCCTGAACCAGCCGCTCGCCGACCAGCAGCGTCTGCGAGGCATGTTTCAGCACCACCGTATTGCCGGCCATCAGCGCCGGTGCGATCGTGTTGATCGCCGTCATATAGGGATAGTTCCACGGCGCGACGACGAAGACGACACCATGCGCTTCGCGTTCGATGCGGCGCTCGAAACGCTCGCTCTCCTCGACGACAACAGGCGCCAATGCATCCGCCGCAATCGAAGCGACATAATTCGAGCGCTCGTTGAAGCCCTTATATTCGCCGCCATACTTGACCGGCCGGCCCATCTGCCAGGCAAGCTCCGGCACGACGACATCTGACATCTCGTTCAGCCGCGCCGCACCCTTCAGCACCAGCTGCACGCGCTCTTCGAGCGGCCGTTTCGCCCAAGCCTTCTGCGCCTTGCGGCCCCGCGCCACCACGTCCTTGGCGGCATCGAGAGAAAGTGCGGCGCGCTCGGCGTAGACCGACCCGTCAACCGGTGAAATACATTGGATCATTGCCATGATCGATTTCCGTCCTCGTATGATCAAAAATTTCGTCGAGGGCCATAGCCCCTCATCCGCCTGCCGGCACCGTCTCTCCGCTCGCTTGGCGAAGGGGGCATGCCGATGCCTCTCCGTCCCCAGCCCACCCCTCGCATGGTACGTCCCCTCTCCCCGTCAGAACGGGAAGAGGGTTGGGGTGCAGGACAAGCAATCCGTAAATGCCTATTAGGCTCTTTCGAAACCGCGCGCCACTTCCCAGTCGGTGATGCGGCGGTCATATTCTTCCTGCTCCCATTCGGCGGCACGGGTATAATGGTCGATCACGTCGTCGCCGAAGGCTTTGCGCAGCATTGCCGATTCCGTCATTTCGATCGTAGCGGCACGCAGCGTGCGCGGGATTTCGCGAACGCCCTTGCCGCCATAGGCGTCGCCGACAAAGGGGGCTTCGAGTTCGAGCTTGTTCTCGATCCCGTCGATGCCGGCGGCAAGCAGTGCGGCGAAGGCGAGATAGGGATTGAGATCTGAGCCGCCGACGCGGCACTCGATACGGATTCCCTTGGTCTCCTCGCCGCAGAGCCGGTAGCCGGCGGTGCGATTGTCCTTGCTCCAGATCGCCTTGGTCGGCGCAAAGGTGCCGGCCATGAAGCGCTTGTAGGAGTTGATGTAGGGCGCCAGGAAATAGGTGATCTCGCTTGCATGGGCGAGAAGCCCGGCCACGTAGTTGTGCATCAGCGGCGACATGCCGTATTTGCCGGTATGGTCGAAGAATAGCGGCTTCTCCTCCAGGCTCCAGAGCGACTGATGGATATGCGAGGAACTCCCGGCGGCGTTGTAATTCCACTTGGCCAGGAAGGTGATTGCCTTGCCTTTTGACCAGGCGATCTCCTTGCAGCCGTTCTTGATGATCGCGTGCCGGTCGGCCATCGCCAGCGCATCGGCGTAACGCACGTTGATTTCCTCCTGGCCGGCGGAAGCCTCGCCCTTGGAATTCTCGACCGGAATGCCGGCGCCTTGCAGCCCGGTGCGGATCGCCCGCATCACCTCTTCCTCCTTGGTGGTCTGGAAGATGTGGTAATCCTCGTTATAGGCGCTGGCGAGCTTGAGGTTGCGGTAGCCGGACGCCTGCGCCGTCTCGTAGCTCTGGTCGAACAGGAAGAATTCGAGCTCGGAGGCCATGTAGGCCTTCATGCCCATATCCTCAAGGCGCTTCACCTGCTTCTTCAGGATCGCGCGCGGCGAATGGGCGACCTCTTCATGGGTATGATGGTCGAGCATGTCGCAGAGCACCAGCGCCGTGCCGTCGAGCCAGGGGATACGGCGCAGCGTCGCCAAATCCGGCTTCATCGTATAGTCGCCGTAGCCCTTTTCCCAGCTTGTCGCCTTGTAGCCGGAGACGGTCTCCATCTCCATGTCGGTGGCGATCAGGTAGTTGCAGCTATGCGTCTCCTTCCAGGCGCTCTCGAGGAAAAATTCCGCCTGGAAGCGCTTGCCCATCAGCCGGCCCTGCATATCCACCTGGCAAGCCAGAACCGTATCGATGCGCCCTTCGGCAACATCCTTCCTGAGATCGTCGATTGTGTAGCTGCTGCTCATGATTGATCCGCCTGACATTGGAATTGAGAAGATCGGGGCAACGAAATCGCATGCGCACGGCCGGATGTGGACCTGATGCCTTTTCGTTGAACCGGTGATGGGGCCGCAGGATGCGGCCCCGCCATTTGAGAGGGAAGCCTCGATGCCTAAAGCATGTCGCGTAAAAGTGTGCCGCGGTTTTGCGCTAACGACATGCGGAAAAACAAAGACCTAGAGTGCGAGGAGCGATCTGAAAGATCGCCCCGCGCTTTAGTGTTCGCCGCTTTCGCCGACGGCTGCTTCGGCCGCCGCGATCTCGGCCTGGCGCTTTGCCACTTCGGCGCCGATCGGCGGCCCCTTGAAGCGCCGGCTTTCGAAGCCGAACCAGACGATCGCAGTAACGAGGAGGAAGCCAACAGTGATGTAAAGCGCCCATTCGTTCGGCGGCTGGATGCCGAGAACGAAGATCAGGATCATCGCGATGACAGTCAGTACGGCAAAGAGCTTGAAGACGCCCTCACCGAGGTTCCACGGGCCCATCTTGTCCCACTTCGACGTGCCCCAAGCGAACAGGCCGAGGGTGATCGGGATCGCGAAGGAGAAGAACAGGAAGATGACCGTGCACGCGACGACGATTGTATAGACCGGCGTGTCGCCGATCGAAACGAGCGAAGAACCCCAGACGAAGAGAACAGACAGGATCGAGCCGGTCCAGATCGCAGCCACCGGCGTGCGGTACTGCGGGCTGACCTTCGACAGCGCCTTCGATGCCGGCAGACCGCCGTCACGCGAGAAGGCGAAGATCATGCGCGAGACCGAGGTGACCGTCGCAAGACCGCACAGCCACTGGCTCACCAGGATGGCGAAATAGAGAATATCCTTGACGATGGGATTCACTTGGCTGTCCATCGCCCAGAAGAACACATTCCAGCCCTGTTTTGCCGCATCGTCCATGTTCGGCAGCATCAGGACGAAGGCACACAGCATGATGTAGCCAAAAAGCGCCGACCAAAGCACCGAGGCGACCATGCCGCGCGGAACCGATTCGGCAGCCTTGACCGTCTCTTCCGAAGTGTGTGCCGAAGCGTCATAACCGGTGATGGTGTAGATCGGCAGCAGCAGGCCGAGAAGGAAGACCCATGTTCCTGACGTGGCCGGCCAAACGTTGCCGCCGGCTTCACCGGAATAGTTGGCGAAGGTGAAGAGGCGTCCGACCTCATAGGAGGGGGCGGCGGCGAGGCAGACAACCGCGAGCGCGATCGAGCTCGCGAAGATCAGATAACCGGAAAAGTCGGTCAGCTTCGCAGTCAATCCGATGCCCATGTGGTTCACGAGCGCCTGCGCGCCGGTGATGATCACGAGGAAGATGATGCGCACCGTCGTCGTGTCCGTCAGCCCGAGATAGGTGGTGCCGAACGAACCCATGAAGAAATAGTAGGTGCCGACATTGATAGCGCCGAGCACGGTGACGAGACCGAGCAGGTTGAACCAGGCAGTCAGCCAGCCGGTGAAACGATTGCCGAGGATCGAGCCCCAGTGATAGAGCCCGCCGGCTGTCGGATAGGCCGAGCTGATTTGCGCCATGGCGATGGCGAAGACGAGCGAGACGAAGCAGCCGAGCGGCCAGCCGATGCCGATCGCCGCTCCGCCGGCACCGGAGGTCGCCTGCGCCAGCGAATTGATGCCGCCGGAGAGGATGCAGATAATGGAGAATGAGACTGCAAAATTCGAGAATGAACTCATTCGCCGTTCGAGTTCCTGGGCATAACCCATGGAATGCAGGATGTGCACATCCTGTTTCTTGTCCAGTTCGGAATAATCCGACATGACTTCCCCCTGTTCACGATCGGCCGCGGGATTGCGGGCCGGTTCAGTGCCAAATTGTCCGCGGCCTTCTCGCCGTACGGACGTCCGCAGTTAGACTGCTCCCTCGGGTCTTCTTTTTATGTCAGGCGTCCAGGCTTTGCTGGAGCAGCCCTGTTAGATAGTCGGCCATGACCCCTTGGCCGACATCGTCTGCGATGAGGTCGTTGCGGACCTCGATCATCACATTGCGCAAGCCGTTCGAAAGCCCGTGCAGGATCAGCGTGTGGGTCACGCCGTCCTCGGGCCCGTAAGGCTGGTTGCGTTCTGTCCTGTAAAGCGGCGCCTCGGCCGCTGCCTTCAGCATAAGGTCGGCGAACCGGCTGTCCTCATCGTGCAATATGCCGAGTTCCACCGGTCGCTCGCGGCCGTGATAGACCGGCGTGAAACTGTGGATCGTCACGATGATGCTGTCTTGTCCCCTCGCCCGGCGATCGCGGATCAGCCCACGAATCGCGTCGTGGAAAGGCACGTAGAGCGCGTCGGTGCGCGCAAGGCGTTCTTCGGCGGTCAATTCCTTGTTGCCGGGAATGGCGTAAATCTCGCTCGTCTCCGGCATGGCGCCAGGTGAACTGGGCGGCCGGTTGCAGTCGTAGATAAGCCTGGAGAACCGCTGGTGAACGAGCGTCGCGTCGAGCCCTTCCGATATGCCGCGGGCAACCGCAAGGGCGCCCGGGTCCCAGGCAATATGGCTCGCGAGTGCTTCGCTGGGCAGGCCAAGATCGCCAAAATGCGCCGGAAGCGCATTCGAGGCATGCTCGCAGATTAGCAGCACCGGGCTCTGGCCACGGACGCGCTCGATCCCGACACAGTCGCCATCCGCTTCGCTGAGGATTTTCGGCCCGGCCAGCACCAAAGGCGCCACTCCTTATCCCTTAACAAATTCCTTATGAAGAAAAGAATTCTTCAGGTTTCGATCACTGTCAAGCGTCGACTGAAAATTTCTTTTCACGACAGTGGTTGACATGGATTATGACAGCGTTCTTAATTTGAGTGGGAAAGTGGCGCCAGACCATCCCGGGGAGCATAGTCACGTGACAGTTGCGTCGAAGACGGTTTCGGACGTCATACACTCGCATTTGGGGGTGTTGACGCGTGCCGAAAAGCAACTGGCCGAAAGCCTTCTCGACAATTATCCGGTGTCCGGTCTCGGCAGCATCACCACGATCGCCGAGAATGCCGGCGTTTCGACGCCGACCGTCGTGCGCATGGTTCAAAAGCTCGGCTTCAAAGGCTATCCGGACTTTCAGGCGCATCTGCATCTGGAGCTCGAGGCGACGATCTCCAACCCGATCACCAAGCATGATCGCTGGGCTCAAAATGCGCCGGGCACTCATATCCTCAATCGTTTCGCCGATGCCATCATGGGCAATCTGCGCCAAACGCTGAGTGATCTCGATACCGCGACCTTCGACAGTGTCGCTTCGCTACTCTCCGACCGCAAGCGCGGCCTTTATTTCGTCGGCGGCCGCATCACCGGCGCGCTTGCCGAGTATTTCTTCACCCACATGCAGGTGATCCGTCCTGCAACGACGCTGCTGTCGTCGAATTCCAGCAGCTGGCCGCAATATGTCCTCAACATGAACGCCGGCGACATCCTGATCATCTTCGACATCCGCCGCTATGAGCAGGAGATGGTGAGCCTCGCCACCGCCGCCCGCAAACGCGGCGCCGAAATCGTTGTCTTCACCGACCAGTGGGGCTCGCCGGCCGCCAAGCTGGCCCGGCATGCCTTCCGCGTCCGGATCGAGGCGCCGTCGGCCTGGGATTCCTCCGTCGTCACCTTGTTCATCGTCGAAGCATTGATCGAGGCCGTTCAGAATTCGACCTGGGACGAGACGAAGGAGCGCATGAAGACGCTTGAGGGCTTGTTCGAGCAAACCAAGCTTTTCCGCAAACCGGGTTAGGAGGACAAGACTAAAACAGAGAAAAAACAAGGACGGATTTTCGCGGAAACAAAGCAGTGCCGTCGCAAATAAAACACGTGTCGCAAACGCCTGCTATCCATAGAAAATTAACGTCATCCAGCCGTCACACAAGCTTCATGTAAGCTCATTAACAGCATCGCCAGACACTGAAAACCCGAAGGAGAACAACAGTGATCTCTAACATTTCTCGACTTCTGTCGCTCTCTACTGCGATGATCGTGGCTTCTACCGCGATTGCCGCCGCCGAGCCGAGCGCTGAATTGATCGCCGCCGCCAAGAAGGAAGGCACTCTGACGACGATTGCTCTTCCGCACGACTGGTGCGGCTACGGCGACGTCATTGCCGGCTTCAAGGCCAAGTATGGCCTCGAGGTCAACGAACTGAACCCGGACGCAGGGTCGGGCGACGAAGTCGAAGCCATCAAGGCGAACAAGGGCAACACCGGCCCGCAGGCTCCTGACGTCATCGACGTCGGTCTCTCCTTCGGTCCGTCTGCCAAGAAAGACGGCCTGATTCAGCCTTATAAGGTTTCCACCTGGGATTCGATCCCGGACTCGGCCAAGGATGCCGAAGGCTACTGGTACGGCGACTATTATGGCGTTCTCTCGTTCCTCGTGAACAAGGATCTCGTCAAGGAATCGCCGGCCGACTGGACCGACTTGAAAAAGAGCGATTACGCAAACAGCGTCGCGCTGGCCGGCGATCCGCGCAGCGCCAACCAGGCTGTCCAGGGCGTCTATGCCTCTGGTCTTTCCGCATCCGGCGGTGACGCGGCCAAGGCGGGCGAAGAAGGCCTGAAATTCTTCGCCGAACTGAACAAGAACGGCAATTTCGTGCCTGTTGTCGGCAAGGCGGCTCCGTTCGCACAGGGCTCAACGCCGATCATCGTCGCTTGGGACTACAACGCGCTCTCCTGGGGCCAGAGCCTCAAGGGCAACCCTCCGTTCGAGGTTGTCGTTCCGAAAACGGGCGTCGTTGCCGGTGTCTACGTCCAGGCGATTTCTGCCTTCGCTCCGCATCCGAACGCTGCCAAGCTCTGGATGGAATACCTTTATTCCGACGAGGGTCAGCTCGGCTGGCTGAAGGGCTATTGCCACCCGATCCGCTTCAACGATCTTGCCAAGAACAACAAGATCCCGAAGGACCTGCTCGACAAGCTGCCGCCGGCAGCAGCCTACGAAAAGGCCGTCTTCCCGACGCTCGAAGAGCAGGCCGCCGGCAAGGAAACCATCACCAAGAACTGGGATTCCGTGGTCGGCGCCAGCGTCAAGTAACCTCTGATCCTGCCTCCCCGCCGCATAGGCGGGGAGGTTTTCTCACTCCGACGCCCCAGGATGAGCTTTTTCCATGAGCACGGTTTCAACGCCTATGGTGAGCAGTGCCCCCTTGATCAACAGAGATCGCGTGATCGACTGGCTGGGCATTGCACCCTTCATTATCTTCTCCCTGCTGTTCCTGATCATCCCCACGCTTTATCTTGTGGCGGGCGCGTTCCTGACCCCTGAGGGCAACCTCACGCTGAAGAATATCGGCGATCTCTTTACCCCCTCGATCATGAGCGCTTACTGGATCAGTATCCGTGTCTCGGTGGCGTCGGCTCTCGGCGGTGCGTTGATCGGCTTTTTCCTCGCCTGGGCCGTCGTGCTTGGTGGCCTGCCCGCCTCCGTCCGCTCGACCCTTTTGACCTTCTCCGGCGTCGCCTCGAATTTCGCCGGCGTGCCGCTTGCCTTCGCCTTTCTGGCAACGCTCGGCCGCACCGGCCTTGTAACGATCTTCCTGCGGGAATGGTTTGGCTTCAATCTGTACGGCACCGGCTTCAACCTGCTGTCCTTCGTCGGCCTCACTATCACCTATATGTATTTCCAGATCCCGCTGATGGTGCTGATCCTGACGCCTGCCCTCGACGGTATGAAGAAGGAATGGCGCGAAGCCTCGCAAATCCTCGGCGCCACCAACCGCCAGTACTGGACGATGGTGGCGCTCCCGATCCTCTGGCCAAGCCTGCTTGGCACGACGCTGCTGCTCTTCGCCAACGCCTTCGGCGCCATTGCCACCGCTTTCGCGCTGACCGGCAGCTCGCTGAACATCGTACCGATCCTTCTTTATGCACAGATCCGCGGCGACGTTCTGCACAATGCCAACCTCGGCTACGCCATCGCCCTCGGAATGATCGTCATCACCGGCGTCTCCAACGTCCTGTACCTCATGCTGCGCATGCGCGCCGAACGGTGGCAGAAATGAAAGCGCAACGTCTCGGAGCCTGGATCGCCATTATTTTGGGCGCGTCCTATTTCATCATTCCGTTGATCGGCACCATTGAGTTTTCGCTGCGCATGCGCCGCGGCGAATACAGCCTCGACGCCTATCAGTCGGTCTTCTCGGACGCCCAGTTCCGCGAGACCTTCGGCTATTCCATGATGATGGCACTTTTGACCATCGTCTTCGGCATGCTGCTCGTCGTTCCAACGGCCTATTGGGTGCGGCTGCGCCTGCCGCAGATGCGCCCGGTCGTCGAATTCATCACGCTGCTGCCGCTGGTCATTCCGGCGATCGTCATCGTCTTCGGTTACCTCAGGATGTACAACTCATCGTCCTACCTACCGCTGACGGGTTCGACGACCGGCACCAACATCCTGCTGGTCTTCTCCTACATCACACTGTCGCTGCCCTACATGTACCGCGCCGTCGATACCGCCATGCGCGCCATCGACGTCCGCACCCTCACGGAAGCCGCTGAGAGCCTCGGCGCCCGCTGGACGACCATCATGTTCAAGTGCATTTTCCCGAACGTCATGAGCGGCGTGCTGTCTGGCGCCTTCATCACGCTTGCGATCGTCATGGGCGAGTTCACATTCGCTGCCTTGCTCAACCGTCCGGCCTTCGGCCCCTACCTGCAGCTCGTCGGCGCCAACAAGGCCTATGAGCCTTCGGCGCTCGCCGTCATCGCCTTCTCGATCACCTGGCTCAGCATGGGCCTGCTCAACCTCGTTTCCCGCTTCGGCAAAGCCCGCCCGGCAAAGGCTTAAGGTAATTGGCTCATGTCTTTTCTCACGCTGACCAACATTCAAAAATCCTTCGGCCCGGTTCAGGTCGTCAAAAACTTCAACATGAACATCGAGAAAGGTGAATTCGTCTCCTTCCTCGGACCGTCCGGCTGTGGCAAGACGACCGTCCTGCGCATGATCGCCGGCTTCGAAACGCCGACCGGCGGTACGCTGACCATCAACGGCAAGGATCAGAGCGCGCTGAAGCCGAACCAGCGTAATATCGGCATGGTGTTCCAGGCCTACGCGCTTTTTCCCAACATGACGGTGCACGACAATGTCGCCTTCGGCCTCAAGGTCGCCGGCGCCCCGAAGCCTGAGATCGATGCCCGCGTCAAGGAAATGCTCGGCCTGATTAAGCTCGATCACCTGGCCGACCGCTTTCCCTATCAGCTGTCGGGCGGCCAGCAGCAGCGTGTCGCCCTTGCCCGCGCGCTTGCCGTCAAGCCACAGGTACTGTTGCTCGACGAGCCGCTCTCCGCACTCGACGCCAAGATCCGCGTGTCGCTGCGCGAGGAAATCCGCCAGATCCAGCAGCAGCTCGGCATCACCACTGTTTTCGTTACCCATGACCAGGAAGAGGCCCTGTCGATCTCCGACCGCATCGTCGTCATGAATGCCGGCAAAGCCGACCAGATCGGTTCGCCGTTCGAGATCTACAATGCGCCGGCAACGCGCTTCGTCGCCTCTTTCGTCGGCACGCTGAACCTCATCGAGGCCAAGGTCGTCGACCCCGATGCCAACCGCATCCAGATCGGTGATCAGAACATCACGCTGAAACAGTCGGTCGCAGCCCACAAGGCCGGCGAAACCATCTCGCTGGCGCTGCGCCCGGAGGCCGGCTCGCTCTCCGACAGCGTCAGAAGCGATACTGCGCTGACCGGTCACGTCGTCTCGGCCCACTTCCTGGGGTCGGTCATCCGCACCCGCATGAATGTCGGCGGCAACGTCATCTCCTTCGACATGTTCAACAGCCCGGGCACCACCCCGCCGCAGGCCGGCGAAACCGTGACACTGCGCTTCATGGCAGCCGACCTGCTGATCATCCGCGACTGAGTTCGCCAAACAGCTCAAGCAAAAGGCGCCGCGAAACGGCGCCTTTTTCATTTCAGTCCTGCCGAATTGTCAACAAACGTGATGCAGCCATCACCACAAAGCACTTGAACTCTTTAAGCTCGCTGCCAGAAGTTGAGCAAATCAAATGAACCGCGCGGCACTCCGCACTGCATTTTACGCGATGGGATATGTCAATGATTACCTGCCACCTGCGTTATGTGATCGATCCGTACAAGCTTGCCGAATTCGAGGAATATGCCCGGCTCTGGATTCCGATCGTCAACAGGATGGGCGGCACCCATCACGGTTATTTCCTGCCATCCGAAGGCGCCAACAACATTGCCGTTGCATTGTTTTCCTTCCCGAGCCTGGCCGCCTACGAGGACTACCGTACGCGCATGGCAAGCGATCCAGAATGTCAGGCCGCTTTCGAGCTCGACAAACGCAACCGCAGTATCGTCAGCTATGAACGTAGCTTCATGCGGCCCCTGCTCGGCTGACCGAACCGGCACACGGCCACTGGAAATGAAAAGCCCGCACGCTGGCAGGGCTTTCATTCTGTCATGCGCTCAGCGGATCGCCTGGTCGTCCACATCGAAGCGGTGCACATGCGCCTGGTCCGGCGTCGCATAGACGATCTCGTCCGGCTCGTACTGGTGCTCGCCGAAGAGACGGGCCGTCAGCAGGCCGCACTGGTCGGATTCCAGATAGATGATCGTGTCGGCGCCGAGATGCTCGACATGCACGACCTTCGCAGCCCAAGTCCCCTGCTCGCGCGACAGCGTCATGTGTTCGGGACGCACGCCGATCGTCTTGGCGCTGTGATCGCCAACCTTCTCCGCCGCAATAAAATTCATCTGCGGCGAGCCGATGAAGCCGGCGACGAAAACATTGGCCGGTCGTTTGTAGAGTTCCATCGGCGAACCGATCTGCTCGATCGCGCCCGCGTTCAAGACGACGATCTTGTCGGCAAGCGTCATCGCCTCGACCTGATCGTGGGTGACGTAGATCATCGTCGCCTTCAGGCTGCGGTGCAGCCGGGCGATTTCGAGCCGGGTCTGGACGCGTAGCGCCGCATCGAGGTTCGATAGCGGCTCGTCGAACAGGAAAAGTTCCGGTTCGCGCACGATGGCGCGGCCGATCGCGACGCGCTGGCGCTGGCCGCCGGAAAGCTCCGCCGGCCGGCGCGCCAGATAGGGCTCCAGCGACAACATGCCCGACGCCTTGCCGACGCGCCTTTCGATCTCGTCCTTGGCGGTGCCGGCCTGTTTGAGGCCGAGCCCCATATTGTCCTTGACCGTCAGATGTGGATAGAGCGCATAGGATTGGAATACCATGGCGATGCCGCGCTTGGCCGGCGGCGTCAGCGTCTCATCTCGGCCGTTGATGACGACAGCGCCCGAGGTGACGTCTTCGAGGCCAGCGATGCTACGCAACAGCGTCGATTTCCCGCAGCCCGACGGCCCGACGAAGATGACGAATTCGCCGTCCTTGACCTCGAGGTCGATGCCTTTCAGCACCTCATGCGTGCCATAGGTCTTGCGGATGGATTTGAGTTGAAGCGATCCCACTGATTTTCCCTTACAATCTGACCGGCTGGCCGGTACGCACGCTCTCGTCGGCGGCAAGGCAGATGCGCAGCGACGCCACCGCATCCGCCATATGGCGATCGAGGTTCAGATCCTCACGGATCGCCCTCAGCACGAAGGCCTGTTCCAGGTCGCAGAGCGCCTGATGACCGGGCTCGCCCGTCATCCTCATGTCCTGGTCGGGCCGGATGAATTTGCCGTCCGGGCCGGTTTCGGCGGTATGCAGACGGATCACCGAGGTCTTAGTATGGGTGTCGATATCGTCGGACTTGGCGTTCGGATCCATGACGATCGACACTGCGCCCTTCGGCGACATCACATCCTTCACGAAGAAGGCGGTCTCCGAGATCATCGGGCCCCAGCCTGCCTCGTACCAGCCGACCGAACCGTCCTCGAACAGCACCTGCAGCTGACCGTAATTATACATATCGGCGGCGATTTCCTCGGATAGCCGCAGCCCCATACCGCGCACTTCGACGGCCATGGCATCAGTGATCTGGCACATCACGTCGACATAATGCACGCCGCAATCAACGATCGGCGAGGTCGTGCGCATCAGCGACTTGTGGGTCGCCCAGGTCGGGCCGCTGGACTGCTGGTTGAGGTTCATGCGGAAGACATAAGGCGGGCCGAGCTTGCGCGCTTCTTCGATCAGCCTCGTCCAGGAAGGGTGATGGCGAAGGATATAACCGATCACCAGCTTACGGCCTGCCTTCCTGGCGGCCGCCACGACGCGCTCGGCATCGGTGACGGTGGTCGCCAGCGGCTTCTCGACGAAGACGTCGCAGCCAGCCTCGAAGGCGGCGACGGCATAATCGGCATGGCTGTCGGAATAGGTGTTGATCGAGCAGAGGTCCGGCTTCAGCTCGGCGAGCGCCGTCGTAAAATCGGGATAGATCCTATAGGCCTGCAGCTCGGGCTCCAGCTTCGGCGTCGAGCGGTTGACCATACCGACGATCTCGAAGCCGGGATTGTTGTGATAGGCGAGCGCATGACTGCGGCCCATATTGCCGAGGCCGGCAACGAGGACCCGGATCGGTTTATCGGATTGGCTCACTTGACGGCTCCTGACGTGATGCCGCGGATCAGTTGCCGCGAGAAGATGACGTAAAGGACGAGGATCGGCAGGATCGCCAGCGACAGCGCCGCCAGCACCGCATTCCAGTTGGTGACGAACTGGCCGATGAAGATCTGCGAGCCGAGCGTGACCGTTTTGGTGGCCTCGGAGGGCGCCAGAATTAGCGGGAACCAGAGATCGTTCCAGATCGGAATCATGGTGAAGACCGCGACCGTTGCCATGGCTGGCCGCACTAGCGGCAGCACCAGCCGGAAGAAGATCGCATATTCGGAAAGCCCATCGATGCGCCCGGCATTCTTGAGATCGTCCGAAACCGTGCGCATGAATTCCGACAGGATGAAAATCGCCAGCGGTATGCCCTGCGCGGTATAGACGAGGATCAACGCCGTCAGCGTATTGACCAGGCCGGCGGCCACCATGCCCTGCAGGATCGCCACCGTGCCGAGACGGATCGGGATCATGATTCCGATCGCCATGTAGAGCCCGAGCAGCATATTGCCGCGGAAACGGTATTCAGAGAGCGCAAAGGCCGCCATCGCACCGAAGAGCAGCACCAGCAGGATCGAGACGATCGTGACAATGAAGCTATTCTGAAAATAGGTGGCGAAATCGCCCTGGCCGAGCACCGTCTGATAGCCGACGAGGCTGAAGGTTGACGGCGTCGGCACCATCAGCGGCTCGCGGAAGATCGAGGCGCGATCCTTGAACGAGTTGACGATGGTCAGGAAAACAGGAAACAGCGCGACCAGCGTATAGGCGCCAAGCGCCAGATGCATGAGGCCGGTGCGAATGGGAGATGTGCGTGCCTTGGACATGCCCGCTCCTCAGAATTGGTAGCGACGCATGCGCCGCTGGATGACGAAGAGATAAAGCGAGACGCCGGCGAGGATGATGAGGAACATCACCGTGGCGATCGTCGCGCCCATCGAGCGATCGCCGAGCTGAAGCTGGAAACCGAAGAATGTGCGGTAGAGCAGCGTGCCGAGAATGTCGGTCGACATGTCAGGCCCGGCGAGGGCGCCCTGCACGGTGTAGATCAGGTCGAAAGCGTTGAAATTGCCGACGAAAGTCAGGATCGAGATGATGCCGATCGCCGGCAGGATGAGCGGCAGCTTGATCTTCCAGAATTGCGCCCAGCCGGTGATGCCGTCGCATTCGGCCGCCTCGATCACCTCTTCGGGGATGCTGAGCAATGCGGCATAGATCAGCATCATCGGAATGCCGATATATTGCCAATTCGAGATAAGCGACACGGCAATCAGCGCCGAGCCGGGCTTGCCGAGCCAGGGCGCGAACAGGAATTTCAACCCGATGAGATCGAGCATCCAGGGCGCCACGCCCCAGATCGGCGAAAGGATCAGCTTCCAGATAAAGCCGACGATCACGAAGGAGAGCAGCGTCGGAAGGAATATCGCCGTGCGGTAAAAGGCGACGCCGCGTAGCTTCGGCACCGAAAGCAGGGCGGCAAGCGCCACGCCGATCGGGTTCTGCACACACATGTGGATGACGAAGAAGACAAGGTTGTTGACCAGCGCGTTCCAGAAATCATGCGCCCAGCGCGGATCGCCGAACAGAACCTCGAAATTCGCAAGGCCGACGAAGGCCGGCTGCCCGTCGATCGTATTGTAGAGTGAAAGCCGGAGCGTTTCGATGAGCGGCAGGACCATGATGGCGGAATAGACGATGATCGCCGGCAGCATAAAGACGAAAATATGCCAGCGCACCGGGCGCTTGATCGGAACGATATCGACCGCGTTGTGGTTTTCGCTCATGGCTTTTGCCTGTTCTTGTCGACTGGCTGCAAGGGCAGCACAGATGGAAAACGTTTCGCCTTCCCCAACCCTCTCTCCGCCTGAGGGAAGGGGCAACGCGCCCTGCTTGGATGCCATGTCGGGCTGGAAGGTCCTTGCGAGTCTCCTTCTCCCCTGAAGTGCGGAGAAAGCGGAAGGCAGGCCGGATGGGAGGGGCAGCAAACGCGGCCCCTCCACACCATTCACTTGGCCGGCTTGTACCAGCTGTCGAGGCCCTTCTGGAGCTTCTCGGCAGCGACCTGCGGCGTATCCGTACCGTTGATCACATTGGCCGATTCAACCCAGGTCTCGTTTTCCAGGTTCGGCTTGCCGCGCGACAGGATCTGGTAGGTCGAGCGCACGGTCGACTTGTACGGGCCGCGCCAGGAAACGAATTCCTGAGCAAGCGGATCGGACATCTTCACCGGGTTGGAGTTCAGGCTGAAGAAGCCCGGCAGCGAATTCGCATAGATATCGGCGAATTCAGGCGAAGCGACCCAGCTCAAGAACTTCTTGGCTTCTTCTGCATGGGTGCTCTTCGCGTTTAGCGCGACGCCGATATCGGGGTGGTCGGAGATGTAGCCCGTGTCGCCGGCCTTCGGAATCGGCGGCGGGAAGGCGCCCATCTTGAACTGGGCCTGGCTGTTGAACAACGAGATTTCCCACGAACCGGCCGGATAGATCGCCGCACGGCCGAGCGTGAAGAGGTTCTGGCTGTCGGAGTAGGTCTGCGCTTCGAAACCGTCGCCGAGATAAGGCTTCCACTTAGCAAGCTCTTCATAGGGCTTGACCCAGTCGGCGTCGGTCAACTTTTCCTTGCCGGAGATCAGGGCGGCGCGGCCGTCCTCGCCCTTCCAGTAGTTCGGGCCGATATTCTGGTAGCCCATGGTGGCGGCTTCCCAGAGGTCCTTCGTGCCCATGGCAAGCGGAATGTAGGTGCCATCGGCCTTGATCTTGTCGAGCGCCGCGTAGAACTCGTCCTGCGTCTTCGGCACGGAGATGCCGAGCTTGTCGAAGGCATCCTTGTTGTAGATGAAGCCGTGGATGACCGAAGCCATCGGCACGCAGAAGGTCGACTTGCCGTCGTCGGTGCTCCAGGCGGCCTTGGCGACCGGCGAGAAGTTTTCCATGCCCGGCAGGCTGGTGATGTCGGCGAGCTGCTTCTTGTTGAAGAGTTCAAGCGAGGCATCGAACGGGCGGCAGGTGATGATATCGCCTGCGGAGCCGGCATCGAGCTTGGCGTTCAGCGACGCATTGTATTCGGTCGGCGCGGTCGGCGAGAAGACGATCTTGATGCCCGGGTTCTTCGCTTCGAAGGCCGGGATGATCTTCTCCTGCCAGATCTGCAGGTCGTCGTTACGCCAGCTTTCGACCGTCAGCGTGACGTCGGCGGCATGGACGAGGCCCGCTGAACTCAGCAGGCTGGAGGCAAGTAGCAAGCTTTTCAGAGCAGTGTTTTTCATTTCCCTCTCCTGTGTTTTAAGCGCCGGAAGGCGCTGTTTTCGATCTGAAACAAGCAGTTGGTGTGCCCGAGGAAACACCCAATGCCCCTTGGAGGACCGCCAGCGACTGCCGGCCCCGAAAGCTCGATGACCGCGAAGGCGATTGCCTGCGGCCGGGCCGCCTCCGGCGACTTGCATCGGGCGCGGCAAATTGATGGGAAAGCCGATGGATGTCTGAGCTTCGCCACCAGCCTGTCGGCCGACGGGTTGTTCTCTCGATCATCCTCGAAGCGGTTCCGGCTTGGTTTCGCTGCCGGTTTTCGTGGGCTTCGATGTGCTGTTCCCTTTTGACGAATTAAGGCCAACAAAATACCAATTGTCCAGCCGAATTTAACTTTTCGGCTAGATTAAAATCACTAAAAAATTTTATTCAATAATATCAATATGATAAAAAGACATATTTTTTCTACCATTCCCACTTGGTAAATGGTATTTTTTTGGTATTGTAATAAAAAACATGGGGAACGGCGTATTCGGAGGCCCGATGACAGAGCTTGCAATCGGCATAGACGGCGGCGGAACGAGCTGCCGGGCGGCTGTCGCGGACAGAGATGGCAATATCATCGGCCGTGGCAAATCAGGCCCTGCCAACATCCTGTCCGATCTGGAAAACTCCCTTCTCAATATCGTCGAATCCGCCCGGCAGGCGCTGCGCGACGCGGGCCTGGCCGCTGAAACCATCTCCTCCGTTGCATCGGTCGTCGGCGTCGCCGGCGCCAATGTCGGCGATTACGGCAGGCGGATCGAAGAAGCCCTGCCCTTTGCCGAAGGCCTAGTTGTCACCGATGCGCTGATTGCCCTGCAGGGGGCACTCGGCGATGCCGACGGCATCGTCGGCGCCTTTGGCACAGGTACGGTCTATAATGCCCGCAGGAACGGCCGGCTGAACGGCATCGGCGGCTGGGGCTTTATTGTCGGCGACCAGGCAAGCGGCGCCCGTCTCGGCCGCGATCTCATGGAACGATCGCTACTTGCCCATGACAGCGTGCGCCCGGCGTCGCCGCTCACCGAAGCGGTCATGGCCGAATACGGCAACGATCCCGTACGCATCGTCGAATTCGCACATTCGGCAAGACCGACGGATTTTGCCCGTTACGCGCCCATCGTATTCGACCATGCGGCCAAGGGCGATGCCGTCGCGATCGGCATCGTCACGGATGCGGCAACGGCAATCGGCGAAAGCCTGGACGCGTTGCTCTGGCCGGATTGCCCGTCGATCTGCCTGCTTGGCGGGCTTGCGGAAGCTTATGAACCGTGGCTTTCCGAACGCTATAGGTCACGGCTTGCCAGGCCGAAGGGCGATGCCCTGCAGGGTGCGGTGGAACTTGCGGTGAAGCTCCTCAACGACAGGCAGAGAGGTGCGGCATGACCGACGACCTCGCCACCCTACTGTCCCTGGAGCGCCTGCAGGCAGCAGGCACGGGCCCGCTCTACGTCAAGCTGCGCCGCAGGCTCGAAGAAGCCGTGCGCACCGGAACGCTCGGTCACGGCGATGCGCTGCCGCCGGAACGCGATATCGCCGAATTCGCCGCCGTCAGCCGCGTTACCGTGCGCAAGGCGATCGACGAGCTCGTCGCTGACGGCCTGCTGGTGCGCCGCCACGGTTCGGGCACCTTCGTCGCCAAGCCGGTCTCCAGGGTCGAGCAGCGCCTGTCGCAGCTCACCTCCTTCACCGAGGACATGGCGAGGCGCGGCATGTCCTCCCGCTCCGAATGGCTGCACAAGGGCGTTCACACCCCCTCGCCGGACGAGATGATGATCCTTGGCCTCGGCACGGACGTGAAGGTTTCGCGCCTCTCTCGCCTGCGAATCGCCGACGAGCAGCCGCT
Organism: Rhizobium sp. NZLR11; assembly: GCF_019685115.1. Classification (NCBI taxonomy): domain Bacteria; kingdom Pseudomonadati; phylum Pseudomonadota; class Alphaproteobacteria; order Hyphomicrobiales; family Rhizobiaceae; genus Rhizobium; species Rhizobium sp. NZLR11. Next base: position 209,241 of record NZ_JABDWD010000010.1, read on the forward strand.
GGCGATCGAAAATGCCAGCGTCTCTGGCGAATTCCTGCCCGATCCGTCCGCCGTCACCAATTCGCTCTACGCCGAGCTCGAACGCCTGCAGGTCCGGCCCGTGCGCGCCGTGCAGCGCATTTCGGCGACCAACATGAAGGAAGCCGACGCCCAGCTTCTCGGCGTCTCCGTCGGCGCCGCCGGCCTGTCGATCGAACGTATCTCCTATCTCGGCTCCGGCCGCGCCGTAGAATTCACCCGCTCGCTTTATCGCGGCGACGCCTATGATTTCGTCGCCGAGCTGACGATCGGGGTGACCTGACGGCTTGAACTTATCCAAATTATACGTATAGTTCGGAGATCAACGTTGGGAGACTTCTCATGGCACGGACCACGGCTCTGGAATTTCAGCGAAAATTCGGCGAGTTTCAGCATCAAGCGCAACGCGAACCCGTCGAGATCACGCGTCATGGCCGCCGTGAATTTGTGCTGATGTCAGCCGAGCAGTATGATTGGCTGAAGGCCGCTGCGCAACGGACTCATAGGACAGCCGATGCCTTGTCCGTTGTCATCGATGCCGTCGAAAGAGCGGAGATGGATGCTGCCCACACACCCCTCGATGAACTACTGAAATAACGCATCATGGGGTCAATTCCCGAACCGAAGCCCGGCCTCGTCGTGCGCTATGATTACCTGTGGTTGCGCGAAGCATCGGCGGGTCGCGATCAAGGCAAGGACAGGCCCGCCTGCCTCGTCGCGGCAAGCGATAGTCTAGCCAATCCCCGCTACGTCATTCTGCTGCCGATCACGCACACGCCGCCGTCCGGCGAAACGGTCGGAATAGAAATCCCGCCAAAGGTGAAGCACGCAATCGGTCTGGACGACGCTCCGAGTTGGGTCATCGTCTCCGAACATAACATCGACGAATGGCCGAATGGCGGGCTTTCGCCCGTGCCAGGCAGCGAGGGGATATTCGCCTACGGCTTCATCCCGCCCGGGCTTTTCGCAACGATCAAGGCGAAATTTCTTGATCTTGCCAAATCCAGGAGGAGCGATTCCGTCCACCGCTGATTACACGTTCATTTTCAAACGCATGAAGCCGGAAAGTGAATCACTGTCCGGCTTCATTGTTTCCCAAAGCAAAGTGTTACAACGCAGGCAGCTTCTCACGCCGCGTCTTCGATCTCTTCGCCCGTCTTGCGCGGCACGTAGTTGAGCACCGGTCCGAGCCAGCGCTCGATTTCGGAAACCGCCATACCCTTGCGCTTGGCATAGTCTTCCACCTGATCGCGCTCCACCTTGGCGACGCCGAAATAATAGGAGTCGGGGTGGCCGATATAGAGGCCGGAGACCGAGGAACCGGGCCACATCGCATAGCTCTCCGTCAACTTCACACCGGCCGCCGTCTCCGCATCGAGCAGCGTGAAGAGCGTTGCCTTTTCGGTGTGATCCGGCTGGGCGGGATAACCGGGCGCCGGGCGGATACCGGCATAGGCTTCGGTGATCAGATCCTCTTTGCTAAGCGTCTCGTCCTTCGCATAACCCCAGTATTCGCGCCGCACCTGCTCATGCATGCGCTCGGCAAACGCTTCGGCGAAGCGGTCGGCCAGCGCCTTGACGAGGATCGAGGAATAATCATCATTCGCCCGCGCGAAGCGTTCGGCGATGGCGATCTCCTCGATCCCGGCCGTCACCACGAAGCCGCCGACATAATCCTGCACGCCGCTCGAAACCGGCGCGACGAAATCGGAGAGCGCCACGTTCGGCCGCCCGTCCCGCTTCGAAAGCTGCTGGCGCAGCGTGTAGAAGGTGGCGAGCTCCTGGCTGCGGCTCTCGTCCGTGAACAGGCGGATGTCGTCGCCGACAGCACCGGCTGGCCAGAAACCGATGACGGCGCGCGGGCGGAACCACTTCTCGTCGATGATCTTCTTGAGCATCGCCTGCGCATCGGCCCAGAGCGCGCGGGCTGCCTCGCCCTGCTTCTCGTCCTCGAGAATGGCGGGGTAGCGGCCGCGCAGTTCCCAGGTCTGGAAGAACGGCGTCCAGTCGATATATCTGGCAAGCTCGCCCAGATCGTAATCCTCGAACACCTGCGTGCCGAAGAATTGCGGCTTCGTCGGCTGGTAGCCGGACCAATCGACCTTATGCGCATTCTCGCGGGCCCGCGGCAATGGCAGGCGCACCTTCTCGGCTTCGCTGCGCGCGTGGGCGGCCGCCACCTTGGCATATTCGGCTCTCATATCGTCGACATAGCCTTGGCGTGCCTCCGGCGACAGCAGCGCCGAGACGACGCCGACGGCGCGGCTCGCATCGGTGACGTAGACCGCCTGCCCCTTGTTGTAGCCCGGATGGATCTTCACGGCCGTATGTACGCGGCTGGTCGTCGCCCCGCCGATCAAAAGCGGGATCTCGAAACCCTGCCGCTCCATTTCGGCCGCGACGTGTACCATCTCGTCGAGCGACGGGGTGATCAGGCCTGAAAGTCCGATGATGTCGACCTTTTCGGCAATCGCCGTTTCGAGAATCTTCGTCGCCGGCACCATGACACCGAGGTCGACGATCTCGTAATTGTTGCAGGCAAGCACGACGCCGACGATGTTCTTGCCGATATCGTGCACGTCGCCCTTGACGGTCGCCATCAGGATCTTGCCGGCCGAGCGACGTTCCTCGCCGCCGTTGAGGCGCTTTTCCTCTTCCATGTAGGGCAGCAGCACGGCGACCGCCTGCTTCATGACGCGCGCCGACTTGACCACCTGCGGCAGGAACATCTTGCCCGAGCCGAACAGATCGCCGACGACGTTCATGCCGGCCATCAGCGGTCCCTCGATGACATGCAGCGGCCGGGCAGCCTGCAGGCGCGCCTCCTCGGTATCGGCTTCGATATATTCGGTGATGCCGTTGACCAGCGCATGTTCGAGGCGCTTTTCGACGCTCCATTCGCGCCAGGAGAGGTCCTGGACCCGGCCCTCCCTGGCGCCGGCGCCACGGAAGCGCTCGGCCACTTCGAGCAGTCGCTCGGTGCCATCGGGACGGCGGTTCAGCACCACGTCTTCGCAGGCCTCGCGCAGTTCCGGATCGATATTGTCGTAGACGGCAAGCTGGCCGGCATTGACGATGCCCATGTCCATACCCGCCTGGATGGCGTGGTAGAGGAACACGGCGTGCATCGCCTCGCGCACCGGCTCATTGCCACGGAACGAGAAGGACAGGTTGGAGACGCCGCCCGAGATATGCACCAGCGGCATGCGCTCGCGGATCGTCCGCGTCGCCTCGATGAAGTCGACGCCGTAATTATTGTGCTCTTCAATGCCGGTCGCGACCGCGAAAATGTTCGGGTCGAAGATGATGTCCTCGGGCGGGAAACCGATCTTTGCAGTCAAAAGCTTATAGGCGCGTGTGCATATCTCCACCTTGCGCTCGTAGCTGTCCGCCTGCCCCGTCTCGTCGAAGGCCATGACGACGACGGCCGCACCGTAATTGTGCAACAGCCGCGCCTGGGCGAGGAAATTCTCCTCGCCTTCCTTCAGCGAGATCGAATTGACGATCGGCTTGCCCTGAACGCGCTTCAAGCCGGATTCGATGATCGAGAACTTCGACGAGTCGATCATCACGGGCACGCGGGCGATATCGGGCTCGGCGGCGATCAGGTTGAGGAACTCGACCATCGCCTTCTCGGAATCGATCAGCCCCTCGTCCATGTTGATGTCGATCACCTGCGCGCCGTTCTCGACCTGGTCGCGCGCCACATCGAGCGCTGCGGTGTAATCGGCATTGGTGATCAGCTTGCGGAAGCGGGCCGAGCCGGTGACGTTGGTGCGCTCGCCGACATTGACGAAGGGAATGTCCTTGGTCAGCTCGAAAGGTTCGAGACCCGACAGCGACATGAAGGGGCGATGCTCGGGAATCGCACGTGGCTTGTACTTGGCGACGGTCTCGGCGATTGCCCTGATATGTTCAGGCGTCGAGCCGCAGCAGCCGCCGACGATATTGACCAGGCCTTCGCGGGCGAAGCTGTCGATCTGCGCCGCCATCAGCTCCGGCGTTTCGTCGTACTGGCCGAATTCGTTCGGCAGGCCGGCATTCGGATAGGCGCAGATGAAGGTGTCGGCGACGCCGGAAAGCTCCTGCAGATGCGGGCGCATCGCGTTGGCGCCGAGCGCGCAGTTGAGGCCGATCGTGAAGGGATTGGCGTGGCGCACCGAGTTCCAGAAGGCCGATGGCGTCTGGCCGGACAGGGTGCGGCCGGAAAGGTCGGTGATCGTGCCGGAGATCATCACCGGCAGGCGCACGCCCTTGACCTCGAAGCGCTCCTCGCAGGCAAAGATCGCCGCCTTGGCGTTCAGCGTGTCGAAGATCGTTTCGATCAGGATGATGTCGGCGCCGCCGTCGATCAGCCCGTCGATCTGCTCGCCATAGGCAATGCGCAGATCGTCGAAGCTCACGGCGCGAAAACCGGGATTGTTGACGTCGGGTGAGATCGAGGCGGTGCGGTTGGTCGGTCCGATGGCGCCGGCGACGAAACGGCGGCGGCCATCCTCGCGCTCGGCGCGCTGTGCTGCCCGGCGCACGATCTCGGCGCCTTCCTTGTTGAGGTCGTAGACCGCGCCTTCCATCGCGTAATCGGCCTGCGCGATGCGGGTCGAGGAGAAGGTGTTGGTCTCGAGAATATCGGCGCCGGCCTTGGCGTATCGGTAATGGATCTCTTCGATCGCATCTGGCTGGGTCAGGATCAGAAGGTCGTTATTGCCCTTCTGGTGGCAGGCGCAGCCGATGAAGCGCGTTCCGCGGAACTGGTCTTCGTCATAGCCGAGCCCCTGGATCTGAGTGCCCATGGCGCCGTCGAGAACAAGGATGCGCTCGCTCGCAGCCTGTCTCAAAGCTGCAAAAACTTCATTGCCGTCACGTTTGCCCGTTTCCGGACCAAAGAGGTTGTCAAACACGGGAGGGCTCCTTGACGTCGTAAGACCAGACAGTCCACATCACATAAAGATATCTTTATGTCAATATATGCCTATCGATTTCGTGCTTTGCAAGCCTGGCCCCATGACAGACTCGAATGGCCTCTATATAGGCATTTCAAAAGCATCGCGCACGAAATCGGAGGAAATGTCATGGCACCCGTGCTTGGAAACTGGACGAGCCGCGCCTATCATCGCGGCTGGCTGCTGAACCAGGCAAATGGCCTCTTCGATTTCTTCCAGCACAATTCGCGCAACCCCAAGGGCGGCTTCTACGATCTCGACGATACCGGCAGACCTCTCGACGCCGAAGGCCAGGTTCGCGGCGTCCATATCGCGGCGCGCGCCGTGCATTGTTTCTCGATCGGCACGCTGCTCGGCCGCCCGGGTGCCAGCGACCTCGTCGATCACGGCATGAACTATCTCTGGAACCAGCATCGCGACCGGAAGAATGGCGGCTATTTCTGGTCACTGAACAATGACGGTCCAGTCGACACCAACAAGCAGGGTTATGGCCACGCTTTCGTGCTGCTGGCCGCCTCCTCCGCCAAGACCATCGGCCATCCGCTTGCCGACGGCATGCTTGACGACATCACCGAGATCCTCAACACCAAGTTCTGGGAAGCAAAGCACGGCGCCATCGCCGAGGAATTCACCGCCGACTGGCAGCCGCTCGATGGCGGCACCTATCGCGGCCAGAACTCCAACATGCACCTGACCGAAGCGCTGATGGCCGCCTTCGAAGCCACCGGCGACAGAGAGTACCTGACCAAGGCCGAAAGCATCGCCGATCTGGTCATCCGCCGGCAGGCCGGTTCGGTCGACTGGCGCGTCGCCGAGCATTTCGACGCCGAATGGAACCTCGACAAGCAATATTATCATCCGAACGAAATGTTCCGCCCGGCCGGCACGACGCCCGGTCACTGGCTGGAATGGGCCCGCCTGATCCTGCAGCTCTGGACGCTCGGCGGCAAACGCATCGAATGGCTGCCGGATGCGGCCAAGGCGCTTTTCGCGCAATCCATGGCGCTCGGCTGGGACAATGACAAGGGCGGCTTTTTCTATACACTCGACTGGGACGACAAGCCCGCCAAGCGCAACAAGCTCTGGTGGCCGGCCTGCGAGGGTGCCGCCGCCGCCCACTTCCTCAACGAACACCTTCCGAGCGATTTCCACGAAGACAGCTACCGCAAGATCTGGAACGTCATCGAGCGCGCCTTCATCGACCACCACAACGGCGGCTGGCACGAGGAGCTGACGGAAGACCTCATTCCCTCGCACTCGCTCTTCCCCGGCAAGGGCGATATCTACCACGCCCTGCAGGCCTGCCTCATCCCACTTTTCCCGGCAACCGGCAGCCTGACGAAAGGCATCGCCGAGGCTGGCGGCAAGCTCTGAGCTTCAGTAACCCGGCGCCCTCAATTCGGCGTTTGGGTTGCGCTGGAACCATTCGACATCCTCGTTGACGCGGTCGAGTTCGTCCTGCACGTCGCGCTGGTCGCGGCGGATGTCGTGCATGTCGTCTTCCAGATCGTCGATCCGCCGGCGCAGCTCCGACCTGTCGCCATCCTTCGCATCCTTAAGCTTGTCGGAGAGCTCGTCGATATTAGCCTCCTTGGAGCTGTAGTCGTTCTGCATCGCGTTGAAGCGCTCCTGCAGCCCGTGCTGCTTGCCGCCGAGGTTGAAGCCACGCAGGAAGCCCGACGCGGTTTCCGGCGGGCAGACATTGGCGTAGCCGCTGCCCGCCTGGCCGCGCGCCAGCCCGCTGAGCGGCGTGCAGTAGCGCACCAGGCCCGCCTGGTAGCCCTGGAACCAGATCGTCTGATCCGGCACGATCTTGACCCGCTCGCAGGATTTTGCATGCGCGGCGAAGCGCTGCTGCGGCTCGTAGCCCGCAGCACCGTCGCTGTCGCCGATCACCCGCCAGTCGGCGGCCAAACATTCCTCCTTGGAAAGCGTGTTGCAGGAGGCCAGGAGAAGGCCGAGACCGATGGCGGCGGCAAGCGCGAAGAACAAGCGGATCATGGCATCCCGGGAAGGTTAAGGAGGGCGATGCCGCACCTTAACCGCAGGACAAGGCAACGTCACCGCAGCGGCGACGAAATTTTGCAGTTTTCATGGCTTTTTTCTGTCAAAATTACGGCAGTCTACCCTTCAGAGCGGAGCGAGCCGCAGCGTATCCAGATCCTTCGCGAGCATCAGCGCCAGGGCCTCGACCGCGAGATTGTGGTCGTCGCGTTGCGGCAGGCCGGAGACGGTGACCGCGCCGATGCAGCCGGTGCCCTTGACGTTGATCGGGAAACTGCCGCCATGCGGCGCATAATCGGCGTCGGGAAGCCCGTTATCCTCAACCGTCTTGCCATCCTTCCTCAGCTTCAGGCCGGAGGCATAACTGCTGCGGAAATAACGCAGCACCATGTTGCGCTTGCGCCGGACCCAGTTGACGTTATCGGGCGTCACACCCGGCAATGCCGCATAGAAGACCGGCATTGCATGCAGGGTCACGTCGATCGCGATGCCGAGGCCGCGCTCGGTGGCGAGTTCCTGCAGGAGTTTGCCGAGCTGCCATGCCGTCGTCAGGTCGAAGGCGTCGAAGCTCAGAGCCTTCTCCTGCTCCGCAATCCGGCTGAGATCGTCCTCGATTGTCATGGGCAAGCGCTCCTCTGCCGCGATAATCCGCTGCAGACAATTCTCGCCAACAGCGAAAATGTAAAGCAAAAACTTGGGCCTACCTCACCTGTCAGAGCTTCGGCGTCAGCATCTCGAAACGATCGCGGATGGTGGCGCAAGTATCGCCGCCGAGCCTCGCAATGGCATCGAGCGCGGCCGGATCGACATGCAGCCGTTCCGGGTCGACGACCCCGTCGCGGTAATGCGCATAGACGATCTCGCCCATGACGATCTGCCGCGAGCGGCCGAGCTCCAGGGTCACATGCCGCCGGCATTCGAAGGCGGCCGGCGCCTCGGCGATAAAGGGTGAGGCTACTTTCTCGCCTGATATCGCCGTCAATCCCGCTTCCTTCAGTTCGTCGACGCCGCGGGGATATTTGGCGCCGCAGACGTGCATGGCCTCGGCGATGGCGAAGGAGACGATGTTGACCGTGAAGACCTCGGTCATGCGGATATTGTGGCCGGTGTCCTTGAACGACATGTCGGCATTGTTTTCGACACCGATCGCAAGGATCGGCGGATCGGCCGAAAGGCAGTTGAAGAAACTGAAAGGCGCCGCGTTGACCCGGCCGTGCTCGTCGACCGTCGTCACCAGCGCGATCGGCCGCGGGATGATCGTACCGATCATCAGCTTGTAACGCTCGCGCTCAGAGAGCTGCTGGAAGTCGAAGGACACCGCCATGGGATCAGCCGACCCTCTGGGCCGGCGAGAACCCGCTCATCGCCCCTGTGAAGGATTTCGGCAATGGTGAGGCATAGGAGCCGCGCTTGCTGGTGGAAAGCTTAAGCGACACCAGGGCCTCGGCCTGCTTGACGGCGGCCGCCACACCATCGACGACCGGCACGCCGTAGATCGCCTGCAACTCGCGCGCCAGATCGGTCATGCCGGCGCAGCCGAGCACGATCGCCTCGGCGCCGTCTTCGGCAAGTGCCCGCTCGATCTCCGCCCGGAGCTTGCCGACCGCGCCCGAGGCCGCATCTTCAAGCTCCAGCACCGGGATATCGCAGGCGCGCACCCTGGCGCGGTCGCCCATCCCGTAACGGCGCACCAGATTGTCGATCAGCACCCGCGACCGCTCGAGTGTCGTCACCACGGTGAAGCGCTGCGCCAGGAAGCCGGCCGTCACGACTGCGGATTCGCAAAGCCCGAGGATCGGCACATCGGCAAAGCTCCGTGCCGCCTCCAGCCCGGTATCGTCGAAGCAGGCGATGACAGCCGCGTCGTAGCCGGCCGCCTGCCGCTCCTTGAGTTCGCTAAGCAGACCGGGGATCGCCAGCGCGCCGTCGTAATGGCCCTCGATGGAGACGGGGCCCATGCGCGAGGTGGCGGCGATAATCTCGGTTTCGGAAGCAGCCACCGCGCGTGCCGCGGTCGCGGCCTTCTCGGTCATAGAGGCCGTGGTGTTCGGATTGACGATGAGGATGCGCATGTCAGTCTATCTTTGCCTGCCGCCGGCCGAGCATGGTCATGATGCCGAGCGCGATGAGAATGATGGTGAAGGAAAACAGTGTCGTCACCGTGCCAAGCGCATAGAGCACCGGCGTCGTGACATTGGTGGTCATGCCATAGATTTCGAGCGGCAGCGTGTTGTAACTGCCCGAGGTCATCAGCGTGCGGGCGAATTCGTCATAGGAGAGCGTGAAGCCGAACAGACCGACGCCGATCATGCTCGGCGCGATCATCGGCAGCACCACATGGCAAAAGGTCTGCCAGGAGCTGGCACCGAGATCGCGCGCCGCCTCTTCATAGGCCGGCGAGAAGCGGTTGAAGACGGCAAACATGATCAGCACGCCGAAGGGCAGCGTCCAGGTGAGATGCGCGCCGAAGGCCGATGAATACCAGGCGGGCCTGAGCCCTCCCTCCTGGAAGACGACGCCGATACCGAGCGAAATGATGATCGACGGCACCACGAGACTTGCGACGGTGGCGTAAAACAGCGCGGTCGAACCTGGAAAACGGCGGCGGAAGGCAAGGCCGGCGAGCAGCGACACGGTGACGGTCACCACCATCACCATCAGCCCGAGAGTGAAGGAGCGCCGGAAGGAGGCGCCGAAATCGCCGACCGCCTGCTTCTCGAACAGGTTGAAGAACCAGTGGATGGAAACGCCGTTCATCGGGAAGGTCAGACCGCCGTCCGGCCCCTGGAAGGAGAGGATCAGGATCGCCGAAAGCGGGCCGTAGAGGAACAGCACGAAGATGACGAAGAAGATCGCCAGCAGATAGAATCCGAGGCCGCGTTTTTCGTGGTTCATCTCAAAGCTCCTTGCGGATGTCGACGACACGCAGGATGGCCGCGACCATCAAAAGCACCACGGCAAGCAGCACCACGGCATTGGCGGCCGCCGCCGGATATTGCAGCAGCGACATCTGGTTCTTCATCATCAATGCCACCGAGGCGCTCTGGCCGCCGGACATCACCTGCACCGTCGAAAAGTCGGCCATGACGAGGGTGACAACGAAGATCGTGCCGATCGCCATGCCGGGTTTGGCCAGCGGAATGACGACGTTCCACAGCACCTGCCAGCCCGACGCGCCCGCATCGCGCGCCGCCTCAAACAGCGACCGATCGATGCGCATCAGCGTGTTGAAGATCGGCGTCACCATGAACAGCGTATAGAGATGCACCATGGCGAGCACGACGGCGAAATCGGAATAGAGCAGCCATTCGATCGGCTGCGGGATGATGCCCATCTTGATCAGCGCCGAATTGACAAGACCGTTGCGCCCGAGCACCGGGATCCACGAAATCATCCGGATGATGTTCGAGGTCATGAACGGCACGGTACAGACGAGAAAGAGGATCATCTGGGTCGAGGTCTTGCGGATGTGGAAGGCCAGGAAATAGGCGACCCAGAAACCGATAAGAAGCGTCAGCGCCCAGACGATCGCCGTGAATTTCAACGTGTTGAGATAGGTCTTCCACGTCACCCACGAACCGAGCGTGTCGGTGTAGTTCATCGTCAGGAAATCGGGATAGAGGCCGGCGAAGTCGTAATCCCAGAAGCTAACGACGGATATCATAGCGATCGGCAGCAGGAAGAAGAAGCCGAGAATGCCGATCAGCGGCATCGCCTGGAGATAGGAGATCGCTGACGGGGAAAGGCGAAAGGAGCTTTTGCCGCGGGCGCCGTGACTGCCCTCTTCCGTTTCTGCTGCGATGGTCGCCATTATCCGGTTCTCCGTTCTGATTACGGCAGGTTGAACGAAGGTGCATGCCGCCCCCTCATCCGCCTGCCGGCACCTTTACCCGGGTCGAGCCACTGGTCTCGACCCGTCCCTTCGGACCCCCTAGGGGAGAAGAGAAACGCGGCAGCGCCTGGGCCACCGCGAACCTTGCTTTGGTTTCGCAGCATCGCTGCGAACCCCCTCTTCTCCCCGGCGGGGAGAAGATGCCCGAAGGGCAGATGAGGGGACGGAGCGGAGCGACGTCTTCAGCATCAGCGAAAGACGACGCTGCCCCGCCCGAAACATCAGGCAGCGATGAACTCGTTCCAGCGGCGGACCATGTAGCGGTCTTCGTCCATCACGGAGTTCCAGCAGGCGACGGCGCCCATGCGGGTTTCGAACGAGCCGCCGTCACGCACGGCGCCGGCCTTTTCCATGACCTTGCCCTCGGGAGACAGGATGTCGCCCTGGGCCGGCTTGCCCTCGATCCAGTAGCCCCATTCGTCGGCCGACATGAATTCCTTGGCGGTGTCCATGGCAGCGGAATAGTAGCCCTGGCGGTTGAGGTAGCCGCCGACCCAGCCGGACGTGTACCAGTTGATGTATTCGTAAGCCGCATCGAGCTGGGCGCCCTTGAGATGCGAGGCAAGGCCGAGACCGCCGCCCCAGGCGCGATAGCCTTCCTTGAGCGGCTGGAAGGTGCAGGCGATGCCCTTGGAGCGGACGGCGGCGACGGCCGGCGACCACATCGACTGGATGACGACTTCGCCCGAGGCCATCAGGTTGACCGACTCGTCGAACGACTTCCAGAAGGCGCGGAACTGGCCGTCGGCCTTGGTCTTGATCAGGAATTCGATCGTCTTGTCGATCTCTTCCTTGGTCATGTTGCCCTTGTCGGCATATTTGATCTTGCCGGAGGCTTCCATGATCATCGCCGCATCCATGATGCCGATCGACGGAATGTTGAGGATCGCGGTCTTGCCCTTGAAAGCCGGGTCGAGAATATCGGCCCAGCTGGTGATCGGACGGCCAGTGAGGTCGGGGCGGATGCCGAGCGTGTCGGCATTGTAGATGGTTGGAACCATCGTCATCCACTGCGTCGGCTCCTTGGCGAATTTCTTGGAACCCTGCGCTTCGACGAAGCCGACCGTGTGCGGCGCCGTGCCCTGGGCAATGACGCTGTCTGCCTTCAGCTTGCCGTTGATGAACAGCGGCACGATCTTGTCGTAATATTTCAGCTTCTTGACGTCCATCGGCTGCATCACGCCTGTTGGAAACACCTTCTTGGCGATCCAGTATTCGATGTCGGCGATGTCGTAGCTGTCAGGCTGGGTGACGGCGCGCTGGGCGGCGGCATCGGAATCGGTCGCCGTCATCTCCAGCGTGATGCCGAGGTCGGCCTTGCACTTCTCGGCGATGGCATTGATGTTCGAAACACCGGTGCCGAACTGGCGAAGCGTGATGTTCGTCTTCGCCCAGATTGTCGGGAAGCCGGTGATGGCGCCGGAGCCGGCAATAGCGCCGACGGCGGCAGCACCCGTCTTCAGCAGGGTGCGGCGGGAAAGACCCTTTTCCGCCTTGGTCGATGTGGTTTCAGTCGTCATGCCAGTTCCCCTTTTTGTTGGATGGGCAAGGTTGGTTGTCGATGGTGGTTCAAGCGGAAGCGCGGCCGAGCAGCACGGCATCCTCGAGCGCCCAGCTGAGTGAGACGGCGTCGCCGACGGCGACCGGACGGGCGAAATAGTCGCTATCGTCGGCAATGACGGTGAAATCGTCGCTGCCGGCGCCGATAACGGTGATCTTCACCGAAGAGCCGCGATATTCGATGTTGGAGACGATCCCGTCGAAGCCGAGCGTCCATTCGGTCGCCACCTGCAAGCGGACACGGTCGGTGCGGATGCCGATATCGACGGGCTCTCCGATCTCCCTGCCCGTTCCACGCACCGAAAAGCTCTGCCCCTCCGGCACGCTCATGACGAGTACGCCGTTCTCGCTCGACGTTACCCGGCCGGTGAGCACGTTGTGATCGCCCATGAACCGGGCGACGAAGGCGGTCGCCGGCTTTTCGAAAATTTCGCGCGGTGCCGCGGCCTGCTCGATCCTTCCGTCATTCATGATGACGATGACATCGGCGAGCGCCATCGCCTCTTCCTGGCTGTGGGTGACGTGCACGAAGGTAATGCCGAGCGACTTCTGCAGTTTCTTGAGCTCGGCGCGCATGCGGATCTTCAAAAACGGATCGAGCGCCGACAGCGGCTCGTCGAGCAGCAGCGCTTCCGGGTCAGTGATCAGCGCGCGCGCCAGCGCCACGCGCTGTTGCTGGCCGCCGGAAAGCTGGGCCGGGCGCCTAACGGCATAGGACTCCATCTGCATCAGCTTCAGCATCTCGAGCGCCTTGGCCCGCCGTTCCGCCTTGTCGACGCCCTTCATCTTCAAGCTGAAGGCGACGTTGTCGATCAGGTCGAGATGCGGGAACAGCGCGTAGGACTGGAACATCATCGCCGTGCCGCGCCTGGCCGGCGGAAAATCGGTGACGACTGTATGGCCGAGCCGGATATCGCCCGACGAGATGCTCTCGTGGCCGGCGATCATCCGCAGCGTCGAGGTCTTGCCGCAACCCGACGGGCCGAGGAAGCAGCAATAGGAGCCGGCCGGAATCTTCAGGCTGATCTCATCGACCGCCGTCGTCGCGCCGTAGACCTTCGAAACGGATACTAAATCGATCTCTGCCGCTTTCGACATCATGCTTCCCCTGTTCGGAAAAGACGATGCATCCGCCGTGCCAGATTCCCTCACGCCGCGCCAAGCTCTTGTGAAACAAAGATTTTGCCGACGACAGATCCATGAGGAGAATTTTGAGCACGACAGTGTCTGCACATGATTTAGGCTATCGTGCTCAATTTTTGCAAAAAATCGTATACAATTTAACCGGCATTTCGGGCACAAAATCATTTAACTTTTGCCGCGAAGCCGGATATGGTTTGCCCGCCATCAGGGAATGATTTCATGAAATCCGCCGCCACGGCTCAGCAGGCCGAAGAACCCGCCGAAACCGGCGCGCAACATATCCGCGACGCCATTCGCGAGGCAATCGTCGAACGCAGGCTTTCGCCCGGCACCAAGCTTTCCGAAAGCGATGTCGGCAATCTTTTCAATGTCAGCCGTACGCTCGCCCGCGCCGCTTTGCAGGCGCTCTCCTATGAGGGCCTCGTCAACGTCGAAAAGAACCGCGGCGCCTTCGTTGCCTATCCCTCGCCTGAAGAAGCCCGCCAGATTTTCTCAGCCCGCCGCCTGGTCGAGCCCGGCCTGTTGCGTGAGGCAGCGGCGCGGATCACCCCGGATGACGTCAGAGATCTGAGAGAGCTGTTGCTGGAAGAGGGCCGGCTGATGGGCGAGCGTGGCCAGACGGCGCGCCGCGCCGAGATCAAGGCATCCGGCGATTTCCACTTGATGCTGGCGGTCATATCCGGCAATGCGATCATGCAGCGCTTCATGGAGGAGCTCGTTGCCCGCTCGTCCCTGGTGATCGCGCTTTACGGCCAGTCGACCGCCTCGAGCTGCGGCCATTCCGAACACGGCGAGATCATCTCGGCAATCGAAAGCAACGAACTGGACCGCGCCTGCGAGCTGATGCTGCATCACATCGCCCATATCGAGGGCGATCTCGACCTGCGCGAACGCAAGAGCCTCGGCCTCAAGGAAGCCTTCGAACTTTAAGAGTGACCGTCGAGCGATACCCAGGCAAGACGTCGGACGCGCGGCTTTCGCCACACTCCGTGTCGCGTCAAGCGGAGTGTCGAAACACTACCAAGGCGTCTGCTTCGGCAGCATTTCGAAGGCCGCGAAGATATCCTCGGCGGTCCGCGGCTCGCTCGAGCGCAGCTTCACGGCGCCGTCGCGGCCGACCAGGATCAGCCCGAACGCGCCGGATGGCGGCCCCTGCAGCCGCTCTCTGACATCGTCGGCATCGAGTTCGGAGCCGTCGTCGAACAGCGAGAAAGCACCGCCGCCGGCAATGATGAAAACCTCGACATCTTCCTCGATGAGACGCATATGCGCGTTCCGCAGCCGATCGTCCTGGATGACGGCGCGGTCGTCCTGCGCATCGGCGAAGATGATCAGCACGCGCTTTCTGTCGCGAAACTGCTCGAGCGATTGCGGAAGCTCCGGCGCGCGCCGCGGAGCGCCGATGATTTCATGAACGATGGATTTCAGCATGATGCTCATTCCTCACCCGCACTGGCGGCGGGCCTGCCGGTAAAACGGCTGGCAATGGGCGAGGTTCCGCCAGGAAGCGGAAAAGGATCGCGGCCATGGCCGCGATCCTCATCCAGTCAGTCGCGGTTCTGTTCTTCGGCGGTGCGAGCCGAAACGGCGACGAGATCAACCGTGCCATTGGCAAGAAGGCGCTTGCGCACCAGCACGCGCATGACACGCGCCGCCGTCGAGAAAGTCATCTGGTCGAGCGGGCCTTCGCCCTCCCACGGCTTGGTCAGCCGTTCGGTAACTGCGCCGACGATATTCATCGGCACGATATCTGTGCATTCGCGCATCGCTTCGAAAACGAAGCCGATGGGGATGACCCGTCCTTCGTAAGTCACGATCGGTTCGGTCAGTTCGCTGTCCCATTCCTCGAAGGCATAGAGCGCTTCGCGAAACAGCTGCTGGAGGGTAAACGGCGCATGGCCGTCATGAAGTGGCGGCAGGGCATTCATCATGTCTGTCTCCTCTTGATGGGTTGAAGCCAAAGTCCTCCGGTATCGGTCGCGCCAACGCGGGGAACGGAACGTTTTTGCTGCCCCTGCGAACCGATTAACACGATTGATTCTATAGACTAACGCGCCGGGGTAAAGCCCATTTATCGGCGATCCCGGAAGCGAATTCCATAACGCGCTGATATTCTTGCATTTTTTAGTTGAAATTTTCCCCGCGCCGACCGTTCTTGAAAATCTATGTCGCAGCTCCAGATTGCCCCGCAATGGCACGACCGCGCGAAAAAACGCTGAAAATTCACGGAACTTTTGTCGCTGTAATCTGTTTTGTTCTCACATTTGAAAAACAGTCTGGGGTAATCACCAATGACGCAAATCCGTGAACCGGAGCGCCGAAGCAGGATCCTGCGCGGCCGGCCCTACAGCCTTGATGAATTCGCTTCCAAATATGGCCTGCTGAGCGATCAGGCCGAAAGCCTGTTCACCCGCTTTGGCCCCTCCTCGATCGAACTCGACCTGCTGATGGCCGCCAAGCGCCGCCTGCCGGTTCGCCACGACAGACCAATTACTCATGACAGAATTGCGGAATAAACACCTTTAACGAATGGAATGAATAGATGAGCAACAGACGCCACGAATGGATCAGCAAAAGAGCTTACGCGATCTGGGAAGAACAGGGCCGCCCGCAAGGGCGTGATGACGATCACTGGCGCCAGGCGGTTGCCGAACGCAATGCGCTGGAACGCACCCAGGCCTCCGTTGATGGCCGCGAGGTGCTGGTGAAGTTTCGCCCGAAGCCGCAGCGGCCGGAAATGCCATGCCAGGACTGGGCCAATCCATCGACAAAGGTCGGCTGATCTTTTCTGCGGAGCGCATCCCTTGCCAAGAAGCCCCCTGTGGCCGGCCTCGTCCTTCGAGGCCTCTGCGGGGCACCTCAGGATGAGGTCGGAGAGAGGCGCGCTTGCCTCATCGGAGAACGCGGCGCTTGCCGCCGATAGTCTAACAGCAGGCACAACAGCTAGCCCTCATGGTGAGGAGGCCCGCAGCCTCATCCACATCGCCACATTAATCGCCAGTGGCCGGCCTCGTCCTTCGAGGCCCCGGGCGGGGTACCTCAGGAGGAGGGCGGAGAGATGTGCGGCTTGCCTCACCGGAGGCCGCCGTGCCTCCGATAGTCTGGCAGCAGGGCGCAACAACTAGCCCTCATGGTGAGGAGGCCCGCAGGGCCGTCTCGAACCACGAGGGCGGGTGGCGGGGCACTCACGGCGCCGCACGATTGCTGCCCACTCGCTCCCCATGCTAGCCTTCCACCATGGAAGTTACCGTTTATATCCTCCGCTGCAGCGACGGCTCGTATTACACCGGCCTCACCAAGCAGGAGATCGAGGCGCGTGTCTGGGAGCACAATGCCGGGACCTATGACGGCTACACTGCCAAGCGCCTCCCGGTCGAACTCGTCTTCACCGAAACCTATGACCGCATCATCGACGCCATCGCCCGCGAGCGGCAGATCAAGGGCTGGTCCCGCCGTAAGAAGGAGGCGTTGATTGCCATGGATTACGAGGCCTTGCCGGAATTGTCCAAACGCGGGCCAGTCGAGGCCAAGTGAGCGCGCGTGGCCGGTGGCCGACCTCGTCCTTCGAGGCCCCTGCGGGACACCTCAGGATGAGGGCGGAGAGATGCCGCGGCTTGCCTGAGCGGAACGAGGGTGTAGCGCGTCTGTCGCGCGGGAGGGTCCGCAATGGCACAGTGCAACCGCTTCCCCGGACACTGGAAACGCTTCATCAAGCATATTGACACAAATCCATGGAATACGGGCTTTCCGCTTACCCGCCTGCGACATTGCCGCTCGACACTTTCTTCGCAAAATCGGAAACGGATAAGAATGAAACGTGGTCACTCGCGGGACACGGATTTTATCTCGCCGCGGCACCAATTCCGGTGCCCGGCCGATCCTGTAATATCGGGAAAAGCCTGAAACGCCCGCCAGGGCAGGCCATGTCAGAAAGCGTTGTTTTCCACGCAAAGCGCCCGGTGGACCTCGGTCCAGAACAGCGCCAGCGGCGTGTCGCCATTGCGTTCGGCAACGAGCGCGCGGATCAGCGCTTCGGAGCCTGCCATGTCCTGCCAGCTGGATTTCAGGCCCTTGGCGGCCTGTTGGCATTCGGCAATCTCGAATGGTCTTCTGCTGTCCATATGAGGTCTCCTCGTGGAAAGGCGCTAGCAGACGGAGCCTGGATTGTCATTCCCCGCATATGTGGGGATGCCTTGTATTTATGACGGTCCTCGCGGTAGGATTGAGGGAATTGGGGCAGTGGAAATGACTGAGAATACCTATAGCGAAAAGTTCGAGTCGGCTTTCGAACAGATCAAGGCTGCGGCCAATGTAGATGGCGCCATCCGCGTTCTGCAGGCGGAATATGGCCTCGATTTCGTCACCTACCACCTCGCCCAGACGATCGCCAGCAAGATCGATTCGCCCTTCGTGCGCACCACCTATCCGGATGCCTGGGTCTCGCGTTATCTCCTGAACAGCTATGTGAGGGTCGATCCGATCGTCAAGCAGGGCTTCGAACGCCAGCTGCCGTTCGACTGGAGCGAGGTCGAGCCGACGCCGGAGGCCTATGCCATGCTTGTCGACGCCCAGAAGCACGGCATTGGCGGCAACGGCTACTCCATTCCCGTCGCCGACAAGGCGCAGCGCCGCGCGCTTCTGTCGGTGAATGCCCGCATACCGGTCGACGAATGGACCGAGCTGGTCCGCCGCTGCCGCACCGAATGGATCGAGATCGCCCATCTGATCCATCGCAAGGCGGTCTACGAGCTGCACGGTGAGAACGATCCGGTGCCGGCATTGTCGCCGCGCGAAATCGAGTGCCTGCATTGGACGGCGCTGGGCAAGGATTACAAGGATATCTCGGTCATCCTGGGCATTTCCGAGCACACGACGCGCGACTATCTGAAGACCGCCCGCTTCAAGCTCGGCTGCGCCACGATCTCGGCCGCCGCCTCGCGGGCCGTGCAATTGCGCATCATCAATCCCTGAAGCGCGTCGCGCGTCTTTTGAGACGGGCAAAGGATGCTGTAACTTCGAATCCTCGCATCGTGCTTTCCGAAAATCGTTTCCGATTTTCGGGCCGGTGCGCCAGGTCGTCGTTTGGCGCATGTCGTTGTCGCAAAACCGCGGCACAGTTTTGCGCGACATGCTCTGCCCCCCTCATCTGAGGGGGCCCATCTGAGGGAATTTCCGATCCGGCCCGTCTGAACCATTCTGCTCTCCACGAACTTGCAAACGCTGGAGGGCAAGATGTTTGTAATCATTCAGGCTCACGAATATCAGAAATACGCTGCCGTACTTGATCAGATGTTTCGCCTGCGCAAGCAGGTTTTCGCCGATACGCTCGGCTGGGACGTTCCCGTCGTCGGCCCTTACGAGCGCGACAGCTACGATGCGCTCGCTCCCGCCTATCTCGTCTGGTGCAACGACAGCCGCACCCGTCTTTATGGCGGCATGCGCCTGATGCCGACGACCGGCCCGACCCTTCTCTACGATGTCTTCCGCGAGACTTTTCCGGATGCCGCCAATCTCATTGCGCCGGGCATCTGGGAGGGCACGCGCATGTGCATCGATGAGGAGGCGATCGCCAGGGATTTCCCGAATATCGACGCCGGCCGCGCCTTCTCGATGATGCTGCTGGCGCTTTGCGAATGCGCGCTCGATCACGGCATCCACACGATGATTTCCAACTACGAGCCCTATCTCAAGCGCGTCTACAAACGTGCCGGCGCCGAAGTGGAAGAACTCGGCCGCGCAGACGGTTACGGCAAGTATCCCGTCTGCTGCGGCGCCTTCGAGGTGTCGGACCGCGTGCTGTGCAAGATGCGCGCCGCCCTCGGCCTGACCCTACCCCTTTATATCAGACACGTGCCGGCCCGCTCGGTCGTGACCCAATTCCTGGAGATGGCAGCATGAACCGCCTCGCTGAAACCGCAATACAGAAAGATATCGGCGCCTTGGAGCGCCACGTGCTCGCCTCCCGCGACATTGCCACGCAGATAGGGGATCCCTTCCTCTCCTATCTCCTCTCGATGGCGCTGTTCACGATCTACGAAAAGAAGGCTCACCACGAGAACGAGGCGCTGAAGAGCAGCTTCAGCTGAGGGCGCGACCCCCTCCGCACGCCCGAAGACCAGCATGTCTCCCGGCGCCTCGCGCGCAGCCGCAAAACCGTCCCCGTTTTGCGGCTGCGCGCCCAGTCATGTCATGGGGAAGTCCTATCACCAAGCAATCCAGTCACGTCATCAGCGAAGCGATCGTCGAGATCAGCGCGTCGTGCATGTAGGGCTTCGGCAGGAAGGCGGTGTTGGCCGGCAGCGCCATGGGGTCCAGCCGCACCATGCCCGAGGTGATGATGATGCCGATATTCGGCCGCATCGCCCTCACCCGCTTGGCAAGCTGGATCCCGTCCATCGAACCTGCCATGTTGACGTCGGTGAACAGGATATCGACATCCTGCCTGCCCTTCAGCACCACCAACGCCTCATCGGCATTTGCCGCCTCCAGCGCCACATGGCCGACATCTTCAAGCACATCGAGGACAGTGAACCGGATCAGCGGCTCGTCCTCGACGATAAGCACCACGGCACTGTTCAACGCCACCATCTGCGACCGCCCTCTTCATCGAATCCAATCTCTGTAATTGCCGCCCGCGCGAGAAGGTTCCAGTACCGGCGCCCACGAAATATGCACCGTCCACAGATGCTTGCGCTCTGCGCTTGTGGCTCCCTGCAATTTGCGTTAGAGCGAACCGATGCTGTGGGAACCATTGCCCCGGCATCCAGGCGCCGGCCTCCGGCGCCAAGGCGCCCACCACCGGCGTCAAGGGCCTGTAGCTCAATGGTTAGAGCCGGCGGCTCATAACCGCTTGGTTGGGGGTTCGAGTCCCTCCGGGCCCACCACCATCCTAAGGTTTTGAATTTTCATAAATTTTAGGTGTAGCCGGACGCGAAATTCCGGAATTTTGACACGAGGTTCCGGAATTTTTGGACATCTGTTGAAGCCCTCTTAAAGCTCGTTTGAAGCTGCCTCAAACCATCCTCAATGTCATTCCGCCCCGAAAAATTGCGATGGTCGTTTGACCATGTAGTGATCGTCACAGACAGCAATTTCCAATATAGATCGCCACTCGAAACGGAATGGCCAGAGAGGCAATCCGCAATATCACTGGGGGTGTATGAACGTTGACGTTGATCGCGAGCTTCAAGTGGAGGCAGACCTACTTTGCGTTTGGAGACACGTTGGTCACCACCCCGAAGAAAACATACGAAGACACGCCCATACCCACACGAGACCTCCCCAATGAAACCGAGCAGCTGGATGGAAGTGGTCTCTGGGTTGCTGGCCTAGCAAGGAAGGTTTTCACGATCGGCCCTCATATCGTCTTCGGGTGGAGCGGGCCGATGGCAAATTTTGAGAAAGCTCTTCGATATCTTTACGCGGCGCCGCTCGATAAACCTTTATCGCTGGAGGATCTAAAAACTATCTTGAATAAAGCGGGACTTCCGACTGATCGAGCATCAGCCTGGTTCGTCAACGCATTTATATGTGATGGAGGTTTGGCAGGATTCAGCCACAACATGCAGAAAATCGCCCAGGAGAAGGACGGCGTAATTTCGGTTGCGGGTTCCGGGGCGCAGACATTCCGAGAGATCCTGGATTTGGACAGCGCCGCCGAGACGGACGGTCTAACCGTCTTTAAACGCACATTAGCCACTCAAGCGCGTTTGCTCCTTGGACAACAACGCCAAGGCCGCCATCTCGACCATGCGTTTGGAGGCGCATTTGAATTCATAGGAAGTGCGAATCATTCATTCGTCAATTTGGATCGTGTGCTAATCGTATTTCGCGACTATTGGGATGTCGGCGAGCAAAATGACGTTCGTAAGGATGTGGACAATGTTTCGCGTGTCGGCAACACTTTCAGCAAAATTGACGCTGCCTACTACATGAGCCACATCGACGATACGCTGGTCGTTGGTCGCTGGTTTCCCGGATCACACAAAATGTTTGCCGCGCCTCGGCCATTTGACGATCAGTTGCCTTCACTGGGTGAAACCTCCTGGTGCGGGGTAGATCAGGTATTGGAGGTTTTAACGCACTATACTGGCAATAGGTCTTCGGTGTTCGATCGGATCCCGGATGAATACGATTTCGAGGTGATAGGGGAAGCAACCCGCGTCACCCTTCCAATGTCGCTCCCGGTGGACTTGGAGAGCGCACTTCGCGAACATATTGGTCAAGAAGCTTAAATGGCCGGACCGCCGTCTCGGGCATAGTTACTGTCCTCCGTAGCCGATTACTTGGCGAGAGATTTGTCTCGTCGGAGGCAGCGTCTAGACCGCCTATCACTTACGGTTTGCCAACTATCGGCTGGTGGAGACTTACCGAGAATGATCGGAAACCTCGCGTTCGACAGCGCTTTGCGGATTGATACGCGCATGATCAGCCTGATCGCCGAGCCACCTGCCTTTCGATAGAAGTTGTGGTACTTATTAATGGATGTCGTTGTTCTCGGGAGGGGTAGCAATTCATGGTCGTGCACAGGGATATGACTAGCGACGAATGGAAGTGGCTTGTGCGCCTCTGCCAACACGAAGCGGATAGCATTCCGAAGGAAATCGAAGCGCGGTTTACCGAACTTGGTCTGTTCGGGCCGAATGGTCTTTCGGACAATGCCAGGAATCTGGTTCAAAATGAACTGCTGGCAGAGCGGCGGAACAGACTGCAAGGGCTTCACTGAGTGATAATTTTGGACGCCAAGCAGGCGTCCAAGGCGGTGATGTTCATTGCGGCACGGCCCAAGCCGGAAAACCGACTATCTCGGCGGCGGCGTTTCCTAGAGTGGCTATTTGGAGAGCCAATGGCCTCCCCAACAGGTTTTCCGGGTTAGGCTTAGCCCTCGGGTGAAGCTGGCGAAGGTTTGTCAACAAATAACGAAATCTTGATCGACAAGCACAGTTATCGGAATGCCACATCGACCCTAGTTGTCAGGAATACAAGGACACTCTTTGGGCAATGCTGGATGGTCACATGCTACAAACTCGCAAACTATTGGCAGCCATGACAACCGTCTTCGTCATCTCCATGTCGGCATCGTCCTGCACCACGAGCTCACATGACTCGGTGCAAACGGGCTCGGTCGGGTATACCTCTCACAGCGCTGACTTTGCTCTCCGGCCCGCCTGCCGCAATGGATTCGGCAACGATCGTCCGTGCAGCTATTAGCGCTGGAAAATGCGGACGCCAGCGCCGTGATAGCTCCATTGGTCGGTGCCGCATCTTTCGGCACGGCACGCTTGTCAGACGGAAAAGTGGAGCCGCCGGCTGCAGGCAGTTGGCTGTAATTGCCCAACAATCTCCGCTTGCTCGGTCCATGGGAAGCCAGTCGTGGATTGGGCCATAGGGGAGATGTGGGGCGAAACATTGGCTACCGCCATGACAGCATCAGACTGACTTCGTCCTACGACATAGTGCCAAGGACTCTTTTCTAATAACTGCAAGAACGCCCGTCGCTAGGTCTGAACCCACCCCCGCAGGCTGGATTAAGCGGGCGACTCTCGTGATAGTAACCGTCGCCGATCGACGAAGTCTGGTCGAGGCTTCCGGACGACGTGCAGGCCGAAGTGATCGTGGCAAGGCTGATCAGCGTTCCGGTCGCGATAAAGGCGAAAAATCGGTTCATCTGAGCGTCTCCTTCGAAGGGGCATGGTTTCAGCCCAAGAGGGCAATCTACCACGCGATGACGGGTGTTTGTGAGGATTTAGAGCGGTTGGCCGCCTCGGCGCCCCGCCTAACGCCAATGTGATCGCCTTTCACCTGCCTCCGAGCCATGCACTGTCGCATAACTGTCATGTAAAATTGCCCATTGCGATGGCAGCTTGGGCAAAATATATGCTGCCGGCTAACAAAAAAAAGAATGAGTGAACTGCCATGAGTGCCCTGCATAAACTTTTCAACCGCAATCTCCTGACCCGTTTCGTGGCCGGTCTCGGTGCGGTTCCCCAGCGTTTTCGCGACGCGCGCGAAGAGCGCAAGCCTGCGATCCATCCGTCGTTTATGGATGATTTCGGCGCATAAAGCGCGCCGCGAAGCCGTCTGCGGCTTCTGATCAAGAAATAGGCAAATCCTTCCGGAACTAGGATCAGTCGACAGGCCGGCCTTCGGCGCCTGCGAAACCGTGGAACTGCAGACCAAGCCGGTGAAAACCGTGCCCAGGATGGAGAGGGTATGCCGTGGTCGCCCCCCTCTGCCCTGCCGGGCATCTCCCCCACAGGTGGGGAGATCGGCAAGTGGCTAGGCCTTCCTACCTCTCTTCCGTTGCGTCGTTCTGCGACGCCAATTGTCTGGGGAAACCAGTGCGTCTAGGCGATCTTCCCACCCGTGGGGGTCCGAAGGACGGGTCGAGACCCGCGGCTCGACCCCGGGCCCGACAGGGCAGAGGGGCTGACACGGCACACTCTCCGTTACTCGCCAGCGCAGGACGCGTTCTCTTTCACTCCCTGTTGAGCCGAATGTTGCAGCCGACCGCTGAACGGGTTTTGAGTTCCACCCACGCATCCCGCACATTTTTCTCCCGATGCGCCTCCGCCCTTCCTTTCCGCCGCAATAGCTTCACAATCAACCGACAGAAAGTGGTTCCGGGAAACGACAACTAGGGAATGAAACATGGCGCCGATTCTCTCCAAAACTATTCTGATGACTGCCCTTCTGGCTCTGCCGCTTGGCAGCGCAGCGCCCGCATTGGCGCAGGAAGCAAAGCCGCGCGAGGCGGTGATTTCGGTGACCGGTGATGGCGAATCGGCCATCGCTCCCGATATGGCCGTCGTCAATCTCGCTGTCGTCAAGCAGGCGAAAACCGCCCGCGAAGCGCTCGACGAGAACAACAAGGCGATGAACGAGGTGCTTAAGGCGCTGAAGGACGGCGGCATCGCCGAGCGCGATCTGCAAACCTCAGGCTTTTCCATCCAGCCGCAATACAACTATCCGCAGCCGGTCGATGGCCAGCAACAGCAGCCGCAGCTGATCGGCTACCAGACCATCAATTCGGTCACCGTCAGGCTGCGCGATCTCGCCAAACTCGGCCAGGTGATCGACCAGTCCGTCACCCTCGGTATCAACCAGGGCGGCGACATCCAGTTCACCAACGACAAGCCGGAAGCAGCCCTCGAACAGGCGCGCAAGAATGCCGTCGCCGAGGCCGTCAAGAAGGCGAAGACGTTGAGCGAAGCCGCTGGCGTCAAGCTCGGCCGGATCATCGAGATCAACGAGAACGTCCCTCGCCCGATGCCGCAGCCCGCCTATCGCGCCACGATGATGAAGGAAGCTTCCGACGCTGCCGTTCCCGTCCAGGGCGGCGAGAACAGTTACAATGTCAGCGTCACCGTGACCTTCGCCATCGATCAGTAAGCATGACAGCGCCGCGCGTCCTTCAGACGCGCGGCGCTGTCAAAGAATTACACAAAAGGAAAACCGCCCTTGCCGATCCGGGAGACTGGCAAAGGCGGTCGGTATTCTAGTTGATATCAGCGACGCAGAGCGGGGCAGCCGCGGACGTTGCCGAAGCTTATCTGGTCGGGGCCGCGACGTGTCCAGCCCTGGACGATGACGCGGCGCGGCGTGACGTCGACGACGCGGGCGCGGCGGAAGCCGAAATCGCGGGCCATATCTTCAGCGAGACGCGGATCGCAACCGCGCGGCCGGCGATCGTAGCCCAGAGGCGGACGGTCGTAGCCGGGCGGCGGACGGCGGTAATCCCGCGGCTGATCACGATCCTGATCGCCGATAATGATATTCAACTGCGCGGCGGCAGGCGCCACCGTGCCGGCAAGGGTGCCGGCTGTCAGCATGGCGGCAAGACCCGCCTTTGCCAAAAACTGCATCATCTAAAAACCTTTCGTTTGAAAGTCGGTGCGGCCGAGCCGCCCGCCTATTACTCCGCATTCCGCCGAAGCGTCATTTGGGAATCACCCATACGGGCTAGAGAAGAGACAAGTGAAAGTGTCGCCGTCAAGGCAAAAGCGACCGGCAAGCGCCGCTTGGACGCTTGCCGCAGGGTGCTTAACGCCGGATCAGCGGGCAGCCGCGGACATTCGCGAAGGTGATCCTGTCCCAGCCGCGACGCTCACGCCCCGCAACGACGACGACGCGCGGCGACATGCGGGTGATGCGGGCATCGCGCAGGCCGAAGTCGCGCGCCTTGCGCACCGCATGCATCGGCGAGCAACCGCGGATCGGACGATGGTATTGCGCTTCGGCGACGAGGTTCGTCTGCGGCGCTGCGGCTGCCGCGGTGGAAGCCGTGACCGGAATGGAGCAGAGGGCGAGCAATGCGGCAAGCGAGGCTTTGGCGAGCAAATGCGTCATGGGGTGTCTCCGTCGATTTGTTCTTTGTCTTTACGCATGTCGTTATCGCGCGACATGCTCGAACTCTCCCTTCAGGGATTGTTTCGACAGTAGACGCTGCAAACTGAATGGCATTCGAACCGCGCATTCAGTTCTCATTCAGAAGGATTAATCCTTTCAGGCACTGAGATGCAGGACGATTTCGCGCCGGTGCGGCCGGTCGCGATGTTCGAACAGATAAAGGCCCTGCCAGGTGCCGAGCATCAGCCGCGCCCTCGCGACGGGGATGCCGATCGAAACCTGAGTGAGCGCCGCCTTGATATGCGCCGGCATGTCGTCCGGCCCCTCGGCCCTATGAACGACCCAGCCCATCGCGGGATCGGAGGCCGACGGCACGAGGCGGCGGAAGAAGGCGAGAAGATCGGTTTGTACGTCGGGATCGGCATTTTCCTGGATCAGCAGCGAACAGGAAGTGTGCCGCACGAAGACGGTGAGAAGCCCCTCCTCCTGCCCGGCCGCTCTGACGAAAGCCTCCGCCTGGTCGGTGAATTCGTAAAGTCCCTGCCCGCGTGTGGCTAGTGTAAGGACCGTCTGCGGCAAGGCGCTCTCCCGTCTCGGAGTGATATCCCCGCGAGTTGGCGCGTCATGGCGGCCAAGTCAATGCCTCGAAAAGCGGGAGCGCCGGCATCAGAGCCTGAGCAGCGTCTCGAAGCCGCCATAGATCATCCGCTTGCCATCGAACGGCATCTGCCATTGGTCGCCTTTGAGCCTGGGATCGGCCATCACCTTGGCATTGATATCGTCGCGCTCCTGCCGCGACCGATAGACAATCCAGGAAAACACCACCACCTCGTCCTCTTTGGCTTGCACGGCGCGAGGAAAGGAGGTCAGCGTGCCATAGGGCACGTCGTCGCCGATGCATTCGACATATTCGAGCGCGCCATATTCCTTCCAGATCGACCCGGCGAAGGCCGAGAATTCCTTATAGGCTTCGATATTCTCCTTCGGCACCGCCACGATGAAACCATCGACATAGGACATTGCACGCCTCCTCCATCTATCTCACGCTGACGGGAGAAATAGGAGACCAGTCGGGTAGTTCCAGACCGACCGACCGTTCACCCGATCGAAAGCGGGCTGGCAACACGGCTGTATCGAAATTTACTGATTTATTCTCCACTTATATAATGAACGCCTAAAATTTGACAGTATTGCTCCGCGATCTAATGTTACCTGACAGCACCCGCCTACGCGGCGTGTGCCCGCGTTCAGGCGTCGACATCAATACAGCTCTTGGAGGATGTATTCATGATCAAACTTGCTTCTATCGGAACAGCCGTCGCCCTTGGTATCGGAGCATTCACCTTCGCGTCTCACGCGAATGCGCTGACGATGAACGAATGCAGCGCCAAATACAAAGCGGCACAAGCGGCCAACAGCCTGAATGGAATGAAGTGGAACGATTTCCGTAAGGCGCAGTGCGGAACCGATGCCGCGGCAGCACCTGCGGCCACAGCACCTGCTGCGGGCGATGCCAAGAACGAAGAGCCGACGATGGCCAATACGGACAATGCATCCGAACCGCCGGCAACCACGACCAAGGCTCCGAAGGGCGTGGTCTTCCCCACCAAGGTCTCGGCGAAATACGCAAGCGAGACCCCGGGTAAGGCGAGAATGCATACCTGTCTCGATCAATACAAAACCGACAAGGCCAATGACAGCCTGGGCGGCCTCACCTGGATCAAGAAGGGCGGCGGCTATTACAGCATCTGCAACAGCAAACTCAAGTCCTGACGTCTTTTCGCTCGGCTATCACAGGCGTCGCCACGCGGCGGCGCCGATCACGATCTACACGGAGGATGCGATGAGTCTCTTTGATAATTTGGGCGGCATGCTGAGCAAGGCGATCAGCAACCATCCGGGCGGCCTCGGCGGACTGATGTCCGATGCCTTTTCCCAATTCGGCGGCCTGGACGGCGTGGTGACGAAACTGAACGACGCCGGCCTCGGGTCGCGTGTCAATTCCTGGCTCGGGCGTGGCGAAAACCAGCCGATCACCCCAGACGAAATCCGTTCCGCACTATCGAACGAATATCTCGTCTCGCTTGCGCAGAAGCTTGGCGTGCCGACGGACCAGGTGGCGAATATCCTCGCGCAACACCTGCCGGCCGCGGTCGATCAGGCAAGCCCGGACGGCACGATCCGGACGCCCTGAGTCTCACTCAACACGCCATAGCGGCCTTCCCTTGGCACGCTTCGGCCCGATCAGGGCCCATTGACCAGCTTGAGGATGAGCTGCTGGATATTTCCGCCGTCGCCGAGTTCGATCTTGTCGAAGTCGCGGCCGCTCTGGCGTTGCCTCATGGAAATCTCGCCGAGGCGGCGCGTCAGCTCGATCCGGATCTTCTTGCAGTCGGGATCATCGGCGACGGTGAGGCCGATGCTCATCGCCTCGATTTCCCTGACCATCGCCTTGATGGTGTCGCCATGCACCCGCTCATGGGCGTACACGCCCGTAATGAAGGCATCCCAGCTGCTTCTAACGGCAGGCGCCAGCGCTGCCGATGGCTTCGGCAGCGTATAGGTGATGATGAGCTTCGGCCGGTTGGTGATGATGACGCAGGCATTGCCCTGCGGTTCGTATTTCCGGGTCCATGTCAGCTTGAACGTCGTATGCGCGATCGCCCGGCTCGCGCCGGCTTCAGGCCCCCGCGCCCCGATCGATTCGTAGAGTTCGGCGCCGGTCGTTC
Organism: Rhizobium sp. NZLR11; assembly: GCF_019685115.1. Classification (NCBI taxonomy): domain Bacteria; kingdom Pseudomonadati; phylum Pseudomonadota; class Alphaproteobacteria; order Hyphomicrobiales; family Rhizobiaceae; genus Rhizobium; species Rhizobium sp. NZLR11. The sequence goes on from NZ_JABDWD010000010.1 coordinate 237,878, forward strand.
CCGATATCGAATAGGGCCGCACCTCTTCCACAGCCTGCCAATCGGCCAGCGCCACGACCGGCGCCGATGCGAACACGGTCGCGAGCACACAGGATAGAAAAACTTTCGTCACGCGCGGTCCCCGCCGAATAATGTTTCGGGCGAACCTAACGGCGGCCGCCGCTGCTTTCAACGCACCAGCCATGCATCAGCCCTGCAGCGTCTTGACCTTGGTCAGGTCGGGGAAGAGCCGCACCCACAGGAGCACGACGATAACAGTGCCGAGCCCGCCGACGATGCCGGTGGCGACGGGACCGAGGGCTGCCGCCATCATGCCGGATTCGAATTCGCCGAGCTGGTTGGAGGTGCCGATGAACAGCGAGTTGACGGCGCTGACGCGGCCCCGCATCTCGTCCGGCGTCAGAAGCTGCACCAGCGAGCTGCGCACGACGACGCTGACCGTATCGGACGCGCCGACGACGAGCAGTGCGGCGACGGAAAGCGCGATATTGGTGGAGAGTGCAAAGACGATGGTGGCGACGCCGAATACCGCAACGGCGGCAAGCATTTTGCGCCCAACATTGCTTTCGAGCGGCCGGCGGGCCAGCACGATCGACATGGCGAGCGCGCCGACCGCCGGTGCGGCGCGCAAGAAGCCCAGTCCCCAGGGGCCGGCATGCAGGATATCGCTGGCAAACATCGGCAGCAGCGCGGTTGCGCCACCGAGCAGCACTGCGAAGAGATCGAGCGAGATGGTGCCGAGCATCACCGGCCGGCTGCGGATGAAGGAGACGCCGGCAAAGACCGAGGCAAGCGTCACCGGCTCGCGCTTGGCAGGCGCCCATTGCATGCGGATCGAGATGACGTTGACGCTCGCGACGGCAAAGAGCAGCGCCGACACGGCAAAGGGCGCGACCGGGTTCAGCCCGTAAAGCAGGCCGCCGAGTGACGGGCCGATGATCAGCGCCGTCTGCATCAGCGAAGTGGAGGTTGCGACCGCCTTTTGCAGCATCGAGGCCGGCACGATATTCGGCAGCAGCGCCGCCATGGTCGGCCGCTCGAAGGCGACGACGGCGCCGAGCACCGTGACCGCGACAAGAATGCCGGCTGGCGTCAGCCATTGCTGCCAGGTGGCAACCGCCAGCACCAGCGCCGTCACCGACTCGATCACCTGGCAGACGAGGCCGATGCGCCGCCGGTCGAACCGGTCGGCGACATGGCCGACGACGAAGGTCAGCAGCGCCATCGGCAGGAACTGGCAGAGGCCGACGAGGCCGAGCGCAAAGGCGCTATGCGTCTGGTCATAGATCATCCAGCCCATGGCAATGCCGATGGACTGGAATGCAAGCGAGGAAAACACGCGGGAGGCAGCGAAGTTCAGATAGCCTGGGTGGCGAAGAACGCTCCGCGGGCCTTGGGATATGTCCATTGCGATGTCACCGGCAGGCCGCGGCTGCGCCAGCCTTCTTGGGAGTTCTGGGAAGGTCGGAACGGTGTTCTGCCCCGATACGCTGTTTGTCAATCGGAATGCGCTGGCGCGACCCGGTTACGCCATACGGGGCGCCGCATGACGCAAGCTTAATCCCGGGCGCTTTAGCGCGGCTCACTGTGGATGCTGAGATAGGCGGGATCGAATTCGGCGATTTCCTGCAGGCGCTCCCAATCGACGATGGTGATCGTCCGGTTCTCCCAGGTAAACACCCCCTCGCGCCGCAGCGCCTGCAGCGTCTTGTTCAGATGGACGACGGAAATGCCGAGCACGTCGGCCATCTCGATCTGCGTCAACGGAAATTGGAAGCTGGCGCCCCGCGTCCGCTTGACGACCTGCAAGCGCACGAAAAGCTCGCAGACGAGGTGGGCGATCTGAGCCCGTTTCGAGCGCCGGCCCATGGCGACGATCCATTCCCGGTGAATGGCGCCATCGATCAGAGTATCGAGCCAGAGCAGCCGGGTCAGATGCGGCATGCGCTCGGTGATCGCCCGGAGATCGCCATGATCGGCGAAAGCAACATGACAGGCCGAGAGCGCAACGATGCCGTGATCCATTTTCTTGAGGGGAAAGGCGTGCAGGTCGACGAAATCGCCGGCGACATGCAGCGCGGTGATCTGGCGGCTGCCATCGGCCATCACCTTGTAGCGCGCAGCGAAACCATCGAGCAGCAGCGTGCTGTAGGGCGGGCGGCTGCCTTCGGCGACAATATCCTCTCCGGCAGCAAAGTGCCGGTCCTTGACCAGGATCGACCTGATACGGTTTTCCTCCTCGGTCGACAGCACATCCCGGCTTCCAAGGTTGAGCAGCAGGGCTTCAATCACGGGCTTGTCCGCCGAGTTCGAAAGAGGGGATCATAACGATGCGACCTGTATTTTCTATAGGAATCAATGCCTGGCCTCGGGAACAATTGTCTTCATCTGTAATTTCCCCTGTGACGCACAGGAAAGAACATGGCTCGCTACTTTTTCGATCTGCATAACGGCGAAGGTCCCACACGCGACGAGCACGGCACCGAGCTCAGATCGCGCGAGGACATTCCGAAAGAGGTGACCCGCATCCTGCTGGATGTGGCCCGTGACGAATTGCCCGCGGGTGATCGCGCGATCATCGCCGTCACCGTTCGCAATGAAAGCGGCGACCCGGTGACGGTTGCCAGCCTCGTCTTCAACAATGAATGGCTCGACGTCTTGCGATAGCGGCAGCCTTTCAGGGTTGCCGCCGGTCTCTCCCGCATCAATCCCACTCGGTCGCCGCGACGCTTAGGCTCTTTTTTATGCTGTCGTTCTCCCGGAACTGCTGCACACCTCCGGGCGACATGCATTAAGACCCGCCTCCACCGCCGGCAATTAAATTTGACATAGTCGCGCCATTGCTCTGACCAACATCGCAAGCAGCATTCCGGCTGCGGCTATTTGGCGATTTCCTCGAGAATCAACCGGATTTCCGCTAGCGGCCGCCGGCTTTCGTCGAAGAGTTCGACCGACAGCATGTTCAGAGGTTCCGACGGCAGGCCTTCGGCGGCCATTTCGGCGAGCACGCGCCGCGCCTCCGCTTTGGCGGCCTCGATGGAGGCGAATTCATATCCGGTCTCAGTCGTCCCGACACCATCACGATCGAGGAGCTCAAAGTAGAATTTAGGCACGACACATCCCCTGCTAGAACAAGCTAACGATCCCGCGGGCAACATGTTCCGACTGCCGTGATCAGAAGGTGCCGGCTTCCGGTGAAGCCATTTCCTCGATGCCGTCGACCCGGTCGGGATAGAAGGCGAGATGGCCCTTGATATTGCTGACCGCGGCATTCGGCGCCTCGTACGTCCAGACGGCATTCTTCGACCGATCGCCGCCCGCAATGATACTGTAATAGGCGGCATCGCCCTTATAGGGGCAATGGCTGGTATGGTCGGTGCGCTGCAGCAGCGCCATGTCCACATCCTTGCGCGGAATATACTGCACCGGCGGATAGGAGGCTTCGCGAAGCGTCAGCGCATCGTGGCTATCGGCAATCACCTTGCCGTCAAGCGTGACGACGACGCGGGAGGGATTGTGTTCTACGGTGATCGGATGATCCGGCCCCGGGATCTTGATCGATTTGTCTGACATAGGGTTCGCCTCCAGGAAATGTCGATGCCGTGGAGATAGGGTGGGCATGCGGTTCGTCCAAGGCCTGAAACGCCGGCATCTAGAATTCGAAAAGCGGTGATCTCAGGCTCAGCATCGCCGTTCTCGGCGCCGCCGGCCAGTGACGTGCCAGCGCCTCCGCCAACGTTGCGACCAGCCTGCCGATATCCTCTCCGGCTGAAGCATGCAGGGCCTCGGCAACGATCAGCACCGAGCGCGTCGTCTGCCGCACCGCCGAAAGCCCGCTCTGCCGGTTCGTCCACCGCCGCGCATGCGCGTTCTCCTCTCCGTCAGCGAAAATCACCTCGTCCGGCTCCGGATGTTCGCTCTCGCCGCCGAAGGTCAGATAGGTCTCATGACCCCCGGCGCGTCGGACCTGGAGGTCGCCGGCGATCTTCTCGGTGTCGAAGACGGCAACCGGGATGGCGAAAGCCAGCGAAATCGCGTTGCAGAGATCGATAAGCGGATGCAGGCGCGGCAGCGCATGTTCCTGGCGGAAGCGGCGCAACAGCGCTTCGGACGCGCAGCGATATTGCGTCGGCTTCAGCCCCATCCGGGAAAAGCCGCGCCGCCAGGCCTGGATTTCAGGGAAGTCGCCTTCTTGCGCTTCGGCCAGCCGGGCCTTTGCGATCGCGCTGAAGTCTGCGATCGCCGCCTCGACGTTGGCATCCGCGTGGATGCCTTCGGCATGGAGAGCGCCGGCGCGAAGCTCCGGAAAGGCCTGCCATATGGCATTGGAATGGCTGAACTGCATGGTCTATCTCCCCTCGATGCGTTTTGCGACGACACGGCTCCCGGCAACGGCAAGCCCGAGCACGGCCGCAAGCACGCAGGTAATGCCGGCGATATGGTTGAGCCCGACCGGCTCGCCGAGGATGATGACGGCCAGCATGACGGCGGAGACCGGAGCGACGGCAGTGAAGAGCGCGGCTTCCGTGCCGCTCACCCTCTCCGCCCCCGCATACCAGAGCAGGAAGCCGCCGACGGTCGGCACCAGCGCATAATAGACGACGGCAACGACAGCGCTTGTGGACATATCCCCTGCGGGAGGCACCTCGAAAACCGCCGGGATGACGGCGACGAGGAAGCCGATGCCGGCCATGACAGTCGACTGGGCAAGCGGCGGGATCTGCGTCTTCAGTCTTTTGTTCAGCAGGATGAACAGCCCCTCGCAGACGACGGCGCAGAAGATCAGCACATTGCCGGCGAGCGACCCGCCGGCCGCGCCCGGCATGAAGGCGATCGAAAGCACGCCCGCCGTCGCCAGCGCCACGGCAACGAGCAAGGCAGGCTTCGGCCGTTCGCCAAGCAGTAGGATGGAAATGGCAGCCGAGACCACCGGCAGCGTGCCGATGACCACGCCGGCATCGGCCGCCGAGGTCAGGCTGAGGCCGGAAATCAGCAGCGTCGTATAACCGACGCTGCCGGCGCCCGCCTGAATGGCGAGGATCAGGCGATCATGCCAGGAGAGTTTTGGCAGCCGCACGCCGCTTGCGCGCATCAACACCAGGAAGACGGGAAAAGCCAGCGCGAAGCGCAGGGCGGTGGCGGTAAATGGCGGCAAGCCTGATGCGATGAGCTTGCTGGCGATGACGGTGCTTCCCACCGTCAGCATGGCCAGCGCCAGATAGACATACCCTTGAACCTGCCTCGACATTCAACGCCTCCTGTTGGGAGCGTCCAGGAAATAGCAGGGGCTTCCCGCGGTCTTGAACGAAATTGCAGACGCAACGCCGGTGTTCAGAGAAAGGCGCCGGCATAGAGACGCGGCGACAGGCCGTATTTGCGCACGAAAACGCGCGTCATGTGGCTCTGGTCGGCAAAACCGCTGGCAAAGGCTGCCTCGGCCAGCGGCATGCCCTGGGCGATCAGCCGCCGGGCGATATGGATGCGGGCCTGGACGAGATAGGCATGCGGCGTCAAGCCGGTCGCCTTGGCAAAACCGCGCAGCACCTGAAAGCGGCTGAGCCCGCTTTCCCTTGACAGATCGGCAAGCGAGACGGCGGCAAGAGGATCGTCATCGATCAGCTCTCGCGCCGCACGGATAGACGTCGGCACCGGTGGCCGCTCTTTAGCGCCACCGCGCTCGCGCATGACGTCGGCGACGAGTTGCAGCAGCAGTTCCTCGCAGTGCAGGGCGTCCGCCGCTCCCCCGCCGGTCACCGCGCCAAACAGCCTTTCGAAGCGGGCGGCGATCGCGCTATTGCGGATGACGGGATGCGGGATTTCCGATCTCCCTGCCCCGTCTTCACCGACCTCTCGCGACAGACCGGCGACGATGGAGGGATCGAAATAAAGGATGCGCCAGGACCGGCCCACGCCGATCGGCGCGCCGTCATGCACCTCGTTCGGATTGACCGTGATGATGTCGCCGGCCTCGGCCTCCACCATGCCGCGACCGCTGAGCGACGACTGCGCGCCGGCGGACATCAGGCCGATGCCGAATTGCTCATGCGTGTGGCGGGCAAAGCTGTGATGCGTTTCCGCTTCCACCGCTTCGACGCCCGCCAGAGCTGAGCGCAGCATCCTGAACTGGTTCTTCGCCATCGTCTGCCTGCAGGTTCGATTGCAGCCACTCTGCCAGCCGGATGGAGATGGCGCAACGGTTAGAAGAATTCGTCGAGCAGCTGATAATAATCGAGCCTCGCCGGATCCAGAGCCGTCAGCCGGTAACGATCGAGGAAGGGCCGCACCAGCGCCTCGCCGAAATTAAAGGCGATGCTGTGGCAGGCAAGCGCGATATCCTGATAGCGGTCGGCGACGCCGAGCCGGCTGCAATCGATATAACCGGAGAACCCTGCTTCGGAGGCGATGAAATTCGGCAGGCAGGCATCGCCGTGCGAAACCACGAGGTTTTCGTCATCAGGCCTCGTGAGCAGGAGTCCGGCGAACAGGGTCTCGGCACTCCGTCCCAGCCACGCCTCGTCGAAATCCTCTTCATCGACAATCCCCGCCTCCATGCGCGCCTTTGCGATCGGCAGGCGCGTTTCCAGCCGGTGATCGAACGGACAGGAAGCGATCGGCAGGCGATGGAGATCGGTCAAGGCTGCCGCCAGCAGTTCGACCCGCGCAAGCGGCTTCAGCGCCGACGCGCTGGCAAGGTCGGTTCCCGGCAGCGCGCTGGTCAACAGCCAGTTGCGTTCGCCGTCGCTTTCCTCTGCGATCACATCCGGGCATGGCAGGCCGAAGGTCTTCAGCCAACCGAGCCGGCCCGCCTCATCGGCAAGCTCGCCGAATGGTCCCGCCTGCTCGGCCTTGAGATAGAGCGCCGGCAAGCCCTCGCCTTCCAGCCGGAAGACGCTTGCCGCCGAACGGCCGAGCGCGTCCCGCTCCATCCGGTAGCCGGACAGCCGGTCTCCAAGCGGTCCGGCCGGCAATGGCTTTGAAAATTTCAATGAAGCGTTTCGGCAGGCGCAGCCTCGAGCAGGATCTCGAAGGCCTCTTCGAGAGCCACCACCAGAATATCGGTCAGCTCGTCGCCCTTGCTTTCCAGAAACAGCGCGCTCACGGCTTCGTCCTGGTACTCCAGAAAATGCTCGATCTCGTTCGACATATCATTGTCCCTTCTTCACCGTACCATCACGGCCATGGGAAGAGGCTAGATGCGGTTCCTTGCGTGTGGCTTGTTGCAAAGCCGTATTTAAGACTGCATCGATTACTCGCGGATCCTGTAGGTTGCGTATTGGTTGCGAGGGATCAAACCACCGAATTTGAAAAAAAACGACAGTATTTTCGTGGCGTCGGCATCGACCACGCATCTGAACTGCACACTGTACCAATTACCGTCTTTGTAGAAAGCGCCAGTCGTCAGCGCCTGAAGTACCGTTGCGTCGGCACGAGGGCGATAAGATGGAATTTCAGGATCTCGATATTTCGGCGATTCGTGTTCGATCTGTTGGTTAAGCTCGGTCCTGCATAGTTCGTTCAATCGCTCGCCGCGGGACATATTGCCTAACGCCATTAGGGCAATGGGATCATCGCTGTCGCTCTGCGAAAACAGCGTCTTTACCTCAGGCAATTGATCCTTCGGCTCCTCGTCTTTCTGCTGCATCGACTCTTTTGTCTCCGAAGGCTTTTCCAGTTCGAAGCTCGTCCGCGCCTCTTCCGTAGTCGCGGCAGCAGGCGCATTTCGCTCCGGATGGCTATCCACCGCAGCAAGCTCAGGCAAATTCACGTCCTTCGGAAGCGGATTACCGGGAGGCTGCGCGGCCGGCTCAGGCTTCTGCGTGGCATTGTCGGCAGGCTCAGGCAGCATCTGGGGCGCCGCCGACGGCGGAGGGACCGGTGTCGGGTTTGCCTTGCCCTGCGAGGAGTTTCCTGTGTCTGACTTTACCGATCCGGTATTCTTATCTCCAAATTCAAAAACCGAAGGAGTAGCAGATAGCCGGCGTTGTACCTCGGGCTGAGGCTTTGCTGCTGGTGGTGGCGGCGGTGGAGGTGGAGGTGGAGGT
>NZ_JABDWD010000011.1:0-227696 GCF_019685115.1 Rhizobium sp. NZLR11
TAAGCCGATATGGCCAGAAAACCCGCCTCAATCGGCCAAAATCCCACCGCACGACAGCCAGTCTGTAAAAAATCAGACCCACAGCAAGCAACTGCGCCAACGCAGAGCGAATTTCAGCAGCCTGCTAAAGCGCGAGGAGCAAATCTGAAAGATCGCGACCCGCTTTAGGCCCGAGATCGTTGACGCTGTTTGTAACATTCGAACCGAGGCCTGTTGCCTCTCGGTTGTTTTCACAGCCACCCGCCTGCAAAACCTGCTTTCCTCAATCCCACCACGATTGGCCGGCAGCGACGCATGATGCTCCACAGCAACCCGCTCCTGTAGTTCTCGATCATCAGAACGACGGGACCTTGATCGATTCCAAAGTGATAGGGACTGACCCATCGTCCGGTGTCACTGTTTTTCACGGCATAGGTTTGGTTGAAAGACGGCTTGAAGCCATAAAGTCGCGTCATGCCAAGATCCATGCGTGCGAAGTTCCAAAGTGTCGGTATGACTATCTCTGGCGCAAAGGGTAGAGAGGCAACAACTGCCCATGGTGATACCGTTCCATCGTCCGGCCCGTATGGCGCGCCGCGAGCGATGTAGTCGAAGAACTCCACCTCTACCCCCCCAACGTTTCGCTTGGTCCAGCCCGGTCCGTCGCTTGCGGTGAAACCCCAGCAATGCTCGCCGTATCCGGCGAAATTCTTGGGATTGCGGATCGCATATTCCTGCTGGACGAATGTCGCGTGGCGACTGTTCTGGAAATAGTCGCTGTCGTGCTCTCTCATAAATTCGTCACGGATGCCACGAAAGTCGATCCACATATGCGAAAGCTGATGGGTAAACAGCGGTCCGGAGTAGAGCAGTTCGCGTCCGTAGATGTTACGCCATTCATAGCTGGCGGTGTAGGCCGCATAGGATTCAAAGGGCAACGGATGGGTCGGTGACCCGAGGCCCAGAATATAGAGAAGCAATCCCTCGTCGTAACCGCGCCAGCGGTAGGGGATAAAACCGATTTCCGGCCGCCAGCCGTGGGTCAAGGTGAGGCCGTGATCACAAGCCCAATCCCAGTCAGCGCGCTCGTAAAGTGCATTGGCCAGGCGGCGAACTTCAGCCTCTTCCACGGAATCGCCATCAAAATAGGCGGCAACGGTCAATGCTCCGGCAAACAGGAACGCGGAGTCGATCGTCGACAGCTCGCATTGCCAAACGCGTCGTCCGGTTTCGATGTCAAGGAAATGGTAGAAAAAGCCCTTGTATCCCGTTGCATCGGGCTCAGGTCCTTGTGGACTATCCAGCAAGAACTTCAATCGCATGCGTGCGATCTTCACCGCGAACTCTCGAATGATGATGCCACGCTCCACGAGAACGGGGATGGTTGCGAGAGCCATGCCTATCGCGGCAATGCTCGCAGGCGCGTCCGGCTGCGTCTTGTCGCGGACAAGGCCGTTGTCCGGATTCGTGCAGTGAAGATAGTAGAGCAGGGTCGTGAACTGCAGACGAGCCAGGTCCTCCTCGGCCGGCATCCTGTTCAGTTCGGGATCCGTAGAGAGCTGCTCTGTCATGGCGAACCAAGGATAGTGCGGACATCATGACGGCGGCCGTCATCTGACAGCGTTATCGTGCTTCCATCGATCCCTTTGCCATCCACGACAAGCGAAAGCAGGCTGTGCCCCGGCCCGCTCTTGTTGTCCACATGGATTTTATGGGTTGCTGATCCGTGCTCGAAATCGAGCTCGTAGCCCGGCCAATCCGCCGGATTGCAGGGATCGACCGAAAGAAACTGACCTTCTCTTCGAATGCCGAGAATAGCCTCAAGTTTGGCAAAGGCCGGGTGCGCACTGTCGGCACGACGGTTGTTCAGGCAGATTTCGCTATAGCTTGTCAGTTCGAGCTCTTTTGCCTTTGAGCCAAGATTGGAAATTCGAAGCAGGCGCACTTCCGCATCGCAATCTGTCACGACGCATATCGAACTCCGAATATCAATGTCTTCGGTAGAGCAGCGGAGTTCCGCTCGATCACTTTGAAAGGAGTGTTCGTAGATGCAGTCTGTCCGATGGATCGGCTGCCCGCCGACTGACCAGATCTTGTTGTCCGCAAGATCCCTGACGTAGCAGAATTGCCCCCAGCAATCGCGCGTGCCATCCTCGCGCCAGCGAGTCACGTCGAGGTCGAACCGGGATGCGTAGCCCGCGCCTGCCTCGGTGACGAGAGTGCGACCGTTGGAGAGCAAGCCTACCTCTGGAAGCATGCCCATACGGTCATGGCTTCCTTCGGCGTCGTGAGCGCCAACATCCTTGTTTGATCGCATCATAAACGGATCCTTCAAACTAGATCGGTCCCGCGGAGCGATTGATTGGAAAGCCCGCCAATGTCTTCAGGCGTTGTCGCCTTCGGTGGAGGTTGATTTCGGTGCCTTCGTCGTGCCCCTTGCTCCCCATTTCCAGCCGCTGATCGACGGCATGTCATCGCCGTATTTCTCGATGTACTCCTTGTGTTCAAGCAGCTTCATCCGGATGGCCTGTTTGAAGTAGGCGGCGCGGGCACCCAGTTGCGGCAACCGGTCGATGACGTCTGCGACAAGGCTGAACCGATCGAGTTCATTAAGAACCACCATGTCGAAGGGCGTGGTTGTGGTGCCTTCTTCCTTGTAGCCGCGGACATGCAGGTTGCCGTGGTTCGTCCTCCGATAGGTCAGCCGGTGGATCAGCCAGGGATAGCCGTGGAACGCGAAGATGATGGGCTTGTTCTTGGTGAACAGGCCGTCGAAATCCGCATCGGACAGCCCGTGTGGATGTTCCTTGGCCGGCTGCAGCTTCATCAGGTTGACGACATTGATGACCCGCACCTTGATCTCGGGAAGATGCTCACGGATCAATTGGACCGCGGCCAGCGTCTCGACGGTCGGAACGTCGCCACAGCAGGCCATCACCACGTCCGGCTCGCTGCCCTTGTCATTGCTGGCCCATTCCCAGATGCCAATACCCATGCTGCAATGCCTGACGGCCTCGGACATCGTCAGCCATTGCGGCGCGGGTTGCTTTCCCGCAACCACCACGTTGACGTAGTTGCGACTGCGCAGGCAATGATCCGTGACCGACAGCAGTGTGTTGGCATCCGGTGGCAGGTAGACCCGCACCACCTCCGCCTTCTTGTTGACGACATGATCGATGAACCCGGGGTCTTGATGGCTGAAGCCGTTGTGATCCTGGCGCCAGACATGAGAACTCAAAAAGTAGTTCAGTGACGCGATCGGCCTTCGCCACGGGATTTCATTGCATACTTTCAGCCATTTGGCGTGCTGGTTGAACATCGAGTCGATGATGTGGATGAAGGCTTCGTAGCAGGAGAAGAAGCCGTGACGACCCGTCAGAAGGTAGCCTTCCAGCCAGCCCTGGCACTGGTGCTCGCTCAGCACTTCCATGACACGGCCATCAGGCGAGAGATGGTCGTCCTCCGGATAGATCTCGGCCATGTAACAACGGTTGGTGACCTCGAGCACGTCCTGCCAGCGGTTGGAATTGTTTTCATCCGGACTGAAGAGGCGGAAATTTTCGGTTTCGAGGTTCAGCTTCATTACGTCGCGCAGGAATGTTCCCATGACGCGCGCCGCCTCGGCCGTCGTTTCGCCGGGACTCGGAACATCGATCGCGTAGTCCCGGAAATCCGGCATCTTGAGATCGCGCATCACGAGCCCGCCATTGGCATGGGGGTTATCGCTCATCCGGCGCTGCCCGGTCGGAGCCAGTGCCGCCAGTTCGGGCTTGAACCGGCCGGAATCGTCGAACAGCTCCTCGGGACGATAGCTCTTCATCCATTGCTCGAGGATTCGGATGTGTTCGGGCTTGTCCATGTCGCCCATCGGAACCTGGTGCGATCGCCAGTAGCCCTCGGACTTCTTCCCATCTATCTCCGCCGGGCATGTCCACCCCTTTGGCGTTCGAAAGACGATCATCGGCCAGGCGGGGCGCTTCAGGTTGCCGTTCGCTCGCGCATCTGCCCAGATGTTGCGGATCTCGGCAACGGCCGTGTCGAGCACAGAAGCCAGCTCCCGGTGGACCTTGTCGGGATCATGCCCCTCGACGAAATAGGGCTTGTAACCCATGCCCTCGAAGAACTTCCGCAGTTCCTCTTTCGGGATTCTGGCAAGGAAGCACGGGTTGGCGATTTTGTATCCGTTGAGATGGAGGATCGGCAGAACGCAGCCGTCGCGCGCCGGGTTCAGGAACTTGTTGCCTTGCCAGCCGGTCGCCAGTGGCCCGGTCTCGGCTTCGCCGTCACCGACGACGCAGGCAACGATCATGTCGGGATTGTCGAAGGCGGCGCCATAGGCGTGGCTGAGCGCATATCCGAGCTCACCGCCCTCATGAATGCTGCCCGGCGTTTCCGGAGCAACATGGCTTGGAATGCCGCCTGGGAAGCTGAACTGCTTGAACAGCCGCCGCATGCCCTCCGTATCCTCGCTAATGTTCGGATAGAACTCGCTGTAGGTGCCCTCCAGATAGGCATGGGCGACCAGTGACGGCCCTCCATGACCAGGACCGATCACGTAGATCATGTTCAGGTCATCGCGCTTGATCACCCTATTCAGGTGCACATAGAGCATGTTGAGGCCGGGCGACGTGCCCCAGTGGCCGAGCAGCCGCGGCTTTACGTGCTCGCGCTTCAACGGCTCCTTCAGCAAAGGATTGTCCAGGAGGTATATCTGGCCGACCGAAAGGTAGTTCGAAGCGCGCCAATAGGCATCCAGCAGACGAAGTTCTTGTGCTGAAATCGCACTTGGTGGCGGGGGACCGCCCGACACAGTTTCGTTCATTGCTGCCATCTCAGTCGAACCCATCTCAACCTCCCGATCAAACTGACATTTGCCAACCCGTAGATCTATGCAGCTCGCTCCGACGCTCTCCGGTTATGAAAGGGGAATGACGACGCGACCATCGATTTTGCCCGCTTCCATGCGGTGGAATATGTCGTTGATGTTTTCCAAGCTGTCCCAGGAAAAATGAGGCGTAACCTTGCCCTCCGCCGCGAACTGCAGGGACTCGTCCAAATCCTGGCGCGTGCCAACGATTGATCCACGCACGGTGATGCGTTTCAGAACCGTTTCAAAGACGGGTAGTGCGATTTTCCCAGGCGGCAAGCCGACGAGGACCATCGTGCCCTTTGACCGCATGAACCCGAAAGCCTGCTCCATTGCCGGCGGTGAGACCGCCGTCACCAGTACTCCATGAACGCCGCCATTTGTGGCAGCTTGTATCTGCGCGACCGCATCTACAGCCTTGGCGTTTATCGTGATATCCGCGCCGAGTTGCTTTGCCAACGCCAGCTTGTCTTCGAAAATGTCGGCAGCAACAACGTTCATGCCCATCGCCTTAGCATACTGAACGGCCATGTGGCCCAAGCCTCCCACGCCCGAAATCGCCACCCATTCACCGGGGCGCACCTCTGATTCCTTGAGGCCTTTGTAAACGGTCACCCCGGCGCACAGCACCGGAGCGGCGGGACCGAAATCCAACCCGTTTGGCAAATTGCCGACGAAATCAGGATCAGCCAGCCCGAACTCGGCGAAGGTTCCATTCACCGAATATCCAGTGTTGGACTGAGACGCGCAAAGCGTTTCCCAACCGGTTCGGCAATGGGGGCAGTAGCCGCACGCGGCATGGAGCCAAGGCACGCCGACTCGGTCGCCCTCCTTTACCCGCTTCACGCCCGCTCCTACCGCAGCGACAAAGCCGGCACCTTCATGTCCAGGTATGAACGGCGGGGAGGGCTTCACTGGCCAGTCGCCATTGGCCGCATGCAGATCGGTGTGGCATACACCAGTCGCTTCGTATTTCACGAGAATCTGACCGCTTCCCGGACTTGGGATCTCCATCTCTTCGATAACTAGCGGTGCGCGGAACTGTCGAACGACGGCCGCGTTCATGAGCTTTACCATGCGATGCCTCCGTCGGAATATGCCAGCTCCGACAGTCCGGAGCGGCAGTAGGCCTCTATATCGGCAATGCAGTGCTGATCAGCTATCCGGGGCGGTGAAGTGCTCGACTACTCCCCTGACCCCATGAACACCTTCTGCGAGAACCCGCGCCGCTCTTCGGCATTCGGTGGTCTCGACGTTCCCCCAGATGTGCACGATCCCGTCGGTAACCGTCACGCTTAGATCCAAACCTTCCAGTCCGGTGTTTTCTCCGAACCGTGTGACGATACTGCGTTGGATGCCCTCATCCCCTCCACCGGTTTCGTCTTGCCGCGCCACCAGAATTGCCTGAAGCAGGTCTGCGCGACTAACTATGCCGACCAGCTCGCGACCTCTCACGACAGGAATTCGCTTGATGCTCCACTCGTGCATGAGCTTCGCAACGCGCGCCAGCGAGGCTTCCTCGTCAATGGTGAGAGGATCCGGGGTCATTGCATCACCGACCCGCCACGAGGTGCGCCTGACATAGGCGTTGGCTCGAGCTTCCGATGGCAATGCCATTTCCTCAAGCGAGGCTATCGCTCCAGATACCAACTCCGTTCTGCGGATCAGATCCCCTTCGCTGAGGACACCCAGCAAATGCCCTTCGTCATCAACGACTGGGACGCCGCTGACGTGGTTATCAAGCATGATTTTTGCCGCCTGCCTGACATTGTTGTCAGGCGACACCTTGATAATTTTGACGGTCATTACATCTTTGACGAGCATTCGGCTCCAACTCCTGCATGGACCTCAGGGCGGCGATACGAATTGAGCTAGCTGTAGGCTCGGTAACCGTTTATCGCCCCTGGGCAAAGTTGCAGACAGGCGGCATCAGATAACTCCCTACGGGTATCTGGCAAGGTGTATGTTCCCGTAACATACGTGCAGTGGCTGGAAGGAGACGATAAACCGTCACAATGGGATACTAGGATGGCTTCGGTCGCCGGCTTGTCCTGCACGCCGTCGGGTTTTTCCCGTTCAATTGCGGCTGCCGCAAAGCGGGGCTGGCAAGAAGCAATGTGGGTGCGCTCGCGGCGCTCCCGGCATGTCGCCTGCAGACACGCAGCTTAGCCGGAGCGCCATCCGATTGCCCGAAAACGGCGAGGATCGCACCGGACCGGCAGGTCCAGAACTCAGGATCACGACCCGATATCGGCGGCTGCGATAGAAGCTGTTCTAATGGGAGTTTTCATGACGGATACAGCAGGCATTGTACCGCCGGAGGCGCACCGGAAATATGAACAGCTCGTCGCGCGCGCCAAGCAGGCTCCGCGGATGAACACGGTCATCGTTCACCCCTGCGACGAAGCATCTCTGCGCGGCGCCGTCGAGGCTGCCGAGGAGGGGCTGATCACGCCCATACTCGTCGGTCCCGCCCAGAAGATTGAGGCGGTGGCCGAGGCACACCATCTCGATATCGCAGCCTATGAGATTGTGGACGTTACCCACAGCGATGCCGCCGCAGTTCGCGGAGTTGAGCTGATCCGCGAGGCGAAAGGCGAGCTTCTGATGAAGGGCAGCCTGCACACCGACGAGTTGATGCGTGCCGTGACCGCGTCAGCCACGGGATTGCGGACTGCCCGCCGGATCAGCCACGTCTTCGTCATGGACGTGCCGACCTATTCGGAGCCGCTGTTCATCACGGATGCAGCTATCAATATCGAACCGGACCTCGATGCGAAGCGCGATATCGTCCAGAATGCCATCGACCTGTTTACCCAGGTTGGCCTCGGCAAGCCGCGGGTGGCGATCCTGTCGGCCGTCGAAACGGTAACCTCGAAGATCCCTTCCACCATCGAGGCGGCCGCGCTTTGCAAGATGGCGGAGCGCGGGCAGATCACCGGCGGGCTGCTCGATGGGCCGCTCGCCTTCGACAATGCCATCGACCCCGAAGCTGCGCGGATAAAAGCTATCCATTCGCCGGTGGCAGGCAAGGCGCAGATTCTTGTCGTGCCCAATCTGGAAGCCGGCAATATGCTGGCGAAGAACCTTACATTTCTGGCGCGCGCAGACGCTGCTGGCATCGTGCTCGGCGCCAGGGTGCCGATCATCCTCACGTCCCGTGCCGATTCCGTGCGGACCCGCCTTGCTTCCTGTGCGGTGGCAGTCCTGCTCGCCGAAGCGCGCCGCCGAATGGCGACCATATCAGGTGCATAGTGTGATGGATGTCATTCTCGTCGTAAATGCCGGATCCTCCAGCCTCAAATTCGAGGTCTTTTCGGTCGAAGGTGGCCTTTCAAAACTTTTGAAAGGGCAGATGGAAGGCGTGGGTACCGCCCCGCGTTTACGCATCAAGGGCACCGGCTCAGAGATGCTTGCGGATCATCAGCACAGCCCGAGCGAAGTTCCCGACCTGCCGGCCGCCATGCGGCTCGTCGGGGACTGGCTGCGAGAACGACATCAAGATCGGCTTGTCGCAGTTGGTCACCGGGTTGTGCACGGCGGCCCGGATTATGATCGGGCGGTGCTCATCGATAAAACGGTGCTCGCGGATCTGGAGCGTTATGTGCCGCTCGCCCCGCTGCATCAGCCGAACAATCTGGCGCCGATCCGCGCGATCCGGCAGCGGCGTCCGGATTTGCCGCAGGTCGCCTGCTTCGATACATCCTTCCATCGCGGCCACAGTGCGGTTGCAGATCACTATGCCATTCCTGAACGGTTCTATGCCGAAGGCGTCAGGCGCTACGGCTTTCACGGGCTCTCCTATGAATATGTGGCAAATCGCCTGCGCGAACTTGCACCGGAGATCGCCGGTGGCCGCATTGTCGTCGCCCATCTCGGCAGCGGCGCCTCAATGTGCGCGCTGCTCGGTGGTCACAGTGTGGAAAGCACTTTTGGCTTCACTGCTCTCGACGGGCTGCCGATGGGCACGCGTTGCGGTCAGATCGATCCCGGCGTCATCCTCTATCTTCTAGACCAGAAGGGCATGAAGCCCGACGGAGTGCAGGACCTGCTCTACAAGGAGTCGGGGCTCATGGGCCTTTCCGGCGTGAGCAATGATGTACGTGCGCTCCTGGAAAGCCGGCAATCGTCTGCGGCCTTCGCGCTGGAGCACTTCGTCCATCGCATCGGCTTGCATGCCGGCATGCTGGCAGCAGCCCTTGGCGGCATCGATGCCTTTGTCTTCACTGCCGGCATCGGCGAAAACTCGCCCGAGATGAGGAAGAGGATCGTTGCGAAACTCGAATGGCTGGGGGCGAAGCTGGATCCGGAAAGGAACGCCAAGGGAGATCTGCTGATCTCGACGCCGGATAGCAGGCTGCGGGTCTATGTGGTGCCTACGGACGAAGAACTGATGATCGCCCGCCATACGCTAGCTACGACCCGGACCTAGAATGGAATGTCCAACAGCGGCAATGGCGGCATGGAGGAAGTGCGGCAGCACTCGCCCACCATGAGCAATTAGGAATTGCCTAGTTGATCGATCCAGATCCAGGATCCGTCGGCATGATATTCGAGAACTGCATCATAGCCGCTGCGCGCTGCATCGGGCTCCGCGAAGTTGATGCATGCGACCGATCTTTCCGCCAGAAGCCCGAGGATCTGATTCAGCAGTTCCTGCCCGAACATGACCTCGCCCTTCTCCATCAGGACATAGTGCGGCTCGGCAACGAGCGCTCCCGCGATAGCCAGAAGGTGCTGCTCGCGTGGCGACAGCAGTGTCGCGCAGTTCTGTTCCTTGTCGATTTCCCCGGCATCCATGGCGCGTCCAAGACCGAGCTCTTTCAGCAATCGAAGGATTTGCTCTTCCGAGACGTCCCCGGATCGATCCGGCGGTACGAGGATCTGGCGCAACGTGCCGGGAGCAACATAGGGGCGCTGGGGAATGAAACGGATCAAATCCCGCCTTGGACGGTTGATGCGTCCGTTGCCTGATATATTGATCCCCGCTGTGGCCCGGAACAAAGCAATGCCTGCGGCGTCTTCATCGCCGACGACAAGCAATCGCGTGCCGAGCGGGATCGACGTTGACAGCTCTCGCAGCAAAGGCACATCCGAGGGTGCCGTCAGGGTCACATCCTCATAGGCAAGTTGCTCTCCGTTTTCGGTGAACTCAATCCCGGATTCTGCGGATTCTTGCGCCTCCTCTATGGCGTCCAGCAGAGAGCTGATGCGGGCCACCACGGCGGCGAAATTGGAAATCGAATGGAACTGGCTGACGATGAACGAGAATGCGCCGACCAGCGTCGCAAACGCTGCAGCCGACTGCGTGATGACGCCGAATTCCATGTCGCCATTCATGAAGACTGGAGCAATGATGACGACCGGAATGATCTGTATCATCCAGTTATAGCCGGTGGTGAAGAAGCCGACATTGCGATTGATGAGTATTATTCTCCTGAAATTGCTGGCGAGCTGATCGAACTGTTTGATCAGGAATCTGGCGTGGCGCTCCTCTCCGCCTGCGATCATGACGGATTCCGCGTTTTCCCGCATATGGATCAGGCTGGAGCGGAAGGCCGCTTCGGAGTCGAGCTGGTTGTAGTTCAGGTCGATCAACGGTCGGCCGAGCGCGATCGTCATGTAGGAGCCAAATGCCGCATAGACGACTGCAGCAATGAACAGCAGCGGACTGATCAACCACAGCACACCTGAAAAGGTCAAAATGGTCAACCCGCTGTTCAACAGCATCAGCACGAAGGAAAGCGTGGCAATGGTAAACGCCTTGATGTCGTCTGCGATTCTCTGGTCCGGGTGTGAGAGCTTGCCTGATATGCCGACCCGATAAAAGGTGCCGTCGCTCATGTAAAGCCCGATGGCGCGATGTGTCAGGAATTCCCTCCAGAGCAGAGCAAGACGTTCCTCCGCAAAACGCGCGATCACCGAGACAATCGTCGAGGCGCCAAATACCCCAGTATAAAGCAACGCCTGGCGGACGAATTCGGCAGTTTGCTTTTCGGCAATGGCGGTCATGAAATGTCGCCCAACAAAGCTGTTGAGGACATTCAGTGCGCTGATGCCGCAGAAGAGCGTTACCAAGCCAAGGAGGAGGAGTTTTGCTCTTCCGCCGACATGCGAAGTCAAGAAGATTTTCACCGCGTAGGAAAACCTGGCCACGGTTACCTTGAGCGGAGTGTATTGCTGGCTCATGCTCTTCCTCCACAACTACATATCTGCGGCGGATGCAGCTATCGGCATCGTAAGCGCGGCCGAAGGCGGTTCATCGATCGAGATTCGCGATCGTCAATCCGGCCTTACGCAGTCCTTCCACACGGCGGTTAAAGTCCTCGGGGTTTCGGAAGGGAAGGACGCGGCGGCGGCGCTCGACGGAAAAATTGGGATTGATCTGGAGTGCCTTTTCCCACGCGCGTCGGCACTCCTCCGGCCGGCCGAGGTGGCCGTAGCATGACGCCAGCAGGGCATAGGCGGTTTCCGATTGGGAGTTTTGTTGGAGCCGCAGCTCGATCGCGACGATCGCTTGCTCATATTCACCGAGAGAAAAGCGCGCGTCAGCGAGAAATTGGAAAAGAATTTCCGGATGATGTGGGTCAAGCCGCATCGATGCATCGAGTTTTTCCAAGGCGCCTTCGGGATCGCCGGAGAATATCTGGATATGGGCCATCAGCATCAGGAGCTCGGCGGAATTGGGAGAAAGCGCGAGGCCTCGCAGCACTTCTGCCCGGGCCCGGTCCAGTTCGCGGTTCCACATGCAGGCCATGCCCAGCGCGAAGTGGCTATTGGGTTGTTCTTCCGCCATTTGCACTGCCTGCTGCGCGAGATCCAGCCCGATCTGCAGCGAAGCCTCCGGATCGTCGCTCCAGGCGTTGACGTAGTCGAGCACATGCGTGAAGGAAATGAGTGCCCATGCCGCTGCATAGTCCGGATCGATGGTGATAGCGTCTGCTGCCAGGCTGCGGGCGGCTCCATTTCCGGCTCGGGTATGGGCCGATGCCTGTTCGCGACCACGCAATAGCAACTCGTAAGCGCCGACATCGGCAGCGCGCCCGTGGCCCAAACGGTTCTGGTCGCCATGGGTGAGGTTCAGCTTGAGCGCTGTCACGATCTCCTGGGTCAGTTCATCCTGAACCGCAAAAATGTCGGTAAGGTCGCGGTCGAACCGGCTGGCCCAGATATGTCCGCCATTGCTGGCGTCGATCAATTGGGCGGTAACACGCACGCGGTTGCCAGCCTTGCGCACGCTGCCTTCAAGGACATAGCGGACACCAAGCGCCTTGGCCATCTCAGGCACGGAAGCTGTCACGTTCTTGTAGATGAAGGATGAGTTGCGAGCGATCACGTGCAATTCGGACAACTTCGAGAGGTCGGTGATGATGTCCTCGCTGATCCCGTCGGAGAAATATTCCTGTTCGGCGTCGCCGCTCATGTTGTTGAACGCCAGTACGGCGATGGAGGGCTTGTCACGAACGGCTGCGGCCCATGCCGGTTTCATCGGGGTCGGCTCTCCCGGCTGCCATGCCGGAAGCGGCTTTGACGCGGTTCCGATCTGAAGCAAATAGGCCCGCATCGGCTCCGCGATATTCTTGAGAGGGATTTTGCCGAGATCGGTCACGGCACATTCAAGCCGCGTTTTCACCTGGCGATAGGCATCTTCGGAGAGGCAGATGGCGCCGGGCTGGGCAATTCCCTCCAACCGCGCGGCGATATTGACGCCGTCGCCCATCAAATCGCCGTCGCTCTCCTCGACGACATCCCCCAGATGGATACCGACCCGGAACTCGATGCGATTCTCGGGGGACACGCCGATATTTCGCTCGACCATGGCAGTCTGCACTTCGATCGCGCAGCGCACGGCGTCGACGACGCTGCGAAACTCGATGAGGCTTCCATCTCCGGTACGCTTGACCACACGGCCATTGTGCACGGCAATGGTAGGATCGACCAGATCGCTGCGCAACGTTCGCAGCCGCGCCAGGATGCGATCCTCGTCCGCACCGGCGAGGCGGCTGTAGCCGACCACATCCGCGACCAGGATCGCCGCCAGTTTTCGCGTCACGCTCGTAGCCTCAGTTCCCTATCGGACCAAAATAACACAATGCGGCCGGCAACGTCGCCAAATCCTGATTGCCTTTGCTGCGGGTCCCGTGATGAGTTCGTTTGAGGTGGAGATGGTCGGGTAAGCTTGTGCGCTGACAGCGGCTAATGTTCGTCTTTGAGAGTGAAGGCGAGCACGTAGTCGCCGACGTCCGTCGAATATGGCGCTCCACCAACGGATATCAGGACATACTGCTTTCCGGTTTTAGGTGAGACATAGGTCATGGGCGTGGCGCTCGAGCCGACCGGCAGGGGATATTTCCAGAGTTCCGAGCCGTTCTCGGCGTCATAGGCGCGGATATAATAGTCCTGAAAGCCGGCGAAGAAGACCACACCGCCGGCAGTCGCCGACGTGCCGGCATAACTCGGCAGGCCCATCGGCATCGGCAGATTGGTTTTGATCTTAAACGGCCCTAGTTCTTCGGCGGTCCCGGCCGGAACCTGCCATGCGATCTTACGGGTGTTCAGATCCACTGCCGTGACGGTGCCGAAAGGCGGCTGCGTGCAGGGAACCCGGAGCCTCGAGGTCCACATTTCGGTAGCCATACCATATGGTGTACCGCGCTGCGGGGCGGAGGGGCCATGCGCGGTCGTGGTGAGGGCAAAATCGACATACTCGCCGCGTGGGATGAGTGCGAAGAGACTGGGCACGCGGATATCGTTCATGAAGACCCGGTTGTTCGGCAGATCGACCGATACGCTTCCCCAGTTGAGACCACCCAGATTTCCCGGCTGCTGGATTGCATAGTGCGGGCCGATCGGGGTGAAATCGCCATCGTAGCGCATCTTTCGGAAGGCGATGCGGCATGCCAGTTGATCGAACATCGTCAGGCCCCAGGCCGTCTGCTCCGTCACCCGCTCCGCACCGATTGTCGGCATGCCGACGGAATAGGGCTGTGTCGGAGACAGCTTCTCCCCCGGCGCGCCGCCGTCCTGCGGCACCGGGTTCTCCTGAACCTCGGCAAGCGGTGCGCCGGTCTGCCGGTTGAGCAGGAAAAGCTGCCCGCGTTTGGTGGTCTGCAGGAGAGCAGGCATTGTGGCGCCATTGCCATCAGGCAGGTCGATCAAAACCGGTTGGGCCGGGAGGTCATAGTCCCAGATGTCGTGATGCACGGTCTGGAACTTCCATTTCTCTCGTCCCGTCGTGACATCGAGCGCTACCAGTGTGGCATTGTATCGATCGGCGAAGGCCGGGCGATTGACGCCGTAGTAATCCGGGGTGGTATTGCCGAGCGGTGCATAGATGAGCCCAAGCTTGTCGTCGAATGCGGCCGTCGTCCACATGTTGGGCGTGGCTCGCGTATAAGTCTGGCCCTTCGGCGGGAGTTTGGTGATCTCAGGATTGCCGAGATCCCACGCCCATTCGAGCTCGCCGGTGACGACATTGAAGGCGCGGATGACGCCCGAGGGTTCGCCGACCTCCTGATTGTCCATGACCCAGCCTCCGACGACGATCAGATTGCGGGCAATCAGCGGCGCTGATGTTTGGAAATAATAACCTGTCTTGACTTCGCCCATGCCCTGGGAGAGCTGCACGGTGCCATTGTCTCCGAAGCCTTTACAGGGCGCGCCGGTCCTGCTGTCGATCTCGAGGAGGCGGGCATCAATCGTTGTCTGCACCAGACGCTCATTGCAAAGACCGTCGGCAGATGGGGCCTCCTGGGGCATCTTATAGTAACCGAGGCCGCGGCAGCGCTGCCAGTAAGGCGCCGTTGCCTTGGGGTCGAAGGTCCAGCGGGGTTTGCCGGTATCTGCATCGAGCGCTGCGATCACATCCGTCGGCGTGCAGCTATAGATCGTATCGCCGATCTGCAGAGGCGTGTTCTGATCGGCGCCTTCTCCTTTTCCGGTGCGATATGTCCAGGCAAGGTCTAGCTTGGCAACATTGCCGCGATTGATCTGATCGAACGGCGAGTAGCGATCTCCTGCCGTGCTGCGGCCATAGGATGTCCAGTCGGAGGGAGCATTGTCGCCTTTGGCGATTTTGTAGGCGGGGATGTCGGCGGAGGGGCGGATCAGCCCATGCGGCGTGAAAGCAAGGCTAAAGCCCGCAACGAACAGGACGACGGCAAGCAGGGTGCCGCCATAGAAAAGTTTCCGGTTGGCGGCTGGCAAAAGCGAGGGCGCAAAAAGAAGTGCAAAGCCCGCCAGTGCAATGGGAGACATCAAACGTGCAAAAAGTGCCCAAAAATTGAGACCCGACTCCCAAAGTGCCCAGGGAAGGGTGAAAACGGCAACAAGAAAGACGATGAATGCGCCTGACGCTTTCCGGCGCCATAGCAGGAGCGCTGCAATCAGATAGGCAATCCCGACGATCGCGTAATAGGGCGAGCCGCCGAGGCTGAGCAGCACGGCGCCGCCTCCCATCAAGCCCAACCCGATAAAGGCGAGAACAATACAGAATAGGGTGGCCAGAAATTTCATCGTTTCCTCATCCAATCCGCCGCCCGATCGCCTGGATTTAAAATCTGACCGTCGCATGGCACCTCGGGAAGCACAGGGCCATTGGGTTGATGGTCAGCTATCTCGTCTTTAGGAGAGGGGAGCTCTCTCGTTCAATTTTTCCTGGTGTACCTCTGGTCACTGACACGCGGCTCCGATCTGGCAATGATGCCGCCGCCGCTCTGCGGCAACAGCTTGCCATTCCAAATCGAGTAATATTTCTGAAAGGGGCACAGATGTTTCTCGGCGAAAAGCTTGATCTAGCGAACGGGCGACCGGCAGGATTCGACTATATGCGATTACTGTTAGCCTTTTCAGTGCTTTGGATACATACGGCCCGCGTCACCTACGGCGATGACCTCTTCCTCTGGGAGTCGCCCTTCCGTCCTGTCATCAAATCAGTGCTCCCGATGTTCTTTGTCTTGAGTGGATTCCTGGTGGCCGGCAGTCTTGAACGGTCGAAGACATTAATCTCATTTCTCGGTAACCGATTTATCCGGATCTACCCTGCTCTTGCGGTGGAGGTATTGCTGGCTGCCTTTATACTCGGAGCCATCTATACAGAGTATGACCTGCGTGACTATTTCACCGACCCACAGTTCTTTACCTATCTGCTGAATGTCACAGGGCACATTCACTTCAATCTTCCAGGGGTATTCCTGGATAATCCCGACGCCGCGATGGTGAACGGGCAGCTCTGGACTGTACCCTTCGAGCTCGAGTGTTATGCTGTGATCGCCGCCCTGTTTCTGCTTGGCGTGGTCAGGCGGCGCGTGATCGCCCTTATCGCAACGCCGGCTTTGATCGTAAGCTTCGGTATCGCAAGGTATTGGAAACATGAAAGTGATTGGGCGACGATGCCCACGACCGCATCGGGCAATCTGCTTATTTGCGCTTTTCTCGTGGGGGTGACTTTCTATCTCTACAAGGACAAGGTTCTTTGGGACGTGAGAATTTTCCTTGCCTCTGTGGCAATGATATTCTGGGCCTACTGGTTCACCTCCTTTGGGGATTTCGTAGCCATTCCAGCCATGGGATATGTCACGGTTTTCCTCGGCCTGACCTCGCCCCGCAAGCTTGGCGTTTTGCGCGGGGCCGACTACTCCTACGGCGTCTTCCTCTATGGATATCCCATCCAACAAGCGTTCGTAGCGCTCGGGCCTTGGGCGCATAACTGGTTGTTGAATGGCATTGTCTGCAGCATCGTTGCGACTTGCTTTGCTGCCTTCTCCTGGATATTCATCGAAAAGCCGGCGTTGAAATTGAGGAAACAAGTCACTTGGCTTGAAAACCTCAGTCTCCAACGCGGCGCAAAACGGCAATTGGCGGCTGCAGTCTCGAAATAGACTTATCGATGCCGGTCGCGAGACTGGCAACTTTATCGCCGGTGCTTAACCTGCAAAAGACATCAGCAGGGCTCACCAATCACCGGCGGGCCCTGTTTCGTTGTAACGTGGTCGACCGCCACGGGGGAGCGTCCGATCCCGTCGTGAAAGCCGAGCTTGGAGCAGGCTTGCTGCAGATCACTGACGTCGTCGTCATCTCATGCTGGGTTGACAGGCGCTGTTTGGATCATCGCGGGTGCATAAGTGCCCATACGCAAGCTTATGTTCAGATTTGTCTTTTTGGAACAATCGAACGAATGTTCAGTTAGGCGCTGGAACGTCGCGGCAGCACCGCGGCGCCTCGTTACTAATCCGATACCTAAACCTTCCTGCGTGCTCCAAGCATCTTTTGATTTTGGACGATGGATGGCCCTGTCTGAGGAATAGCCAAATATTCTTCGCGTAGTTGATCGGGTTGCTAGGCGGTTCTTAGCAATATTTTAACAGTAATAGATAAAATACTTTGATCGGACTTCGTTCCGACTTTGAGTTTTGTCATGTCATTGAGGGCAGACGGCGGCTTGAAGGAGGCGTGAAGAGAGGAGCAGTATAAATGCTGAAGAGCACGCTCATCGTGGTTTCCATCTCCATCGCCGCCGGAGCGACCATTCGCGCCTGGGCCTTTGCAATCTTTGCATTTCTGCTGGTCGCTGCCCTGGGTGCTGTGATCCTGCTGAAAGGCTCCTCCTTTTCCGAAGCGATCGCCTACTCGCTCGAAGCGCTTGTATTGATGGAAATATGCTATCTGGCGGGTCTATTCGCCTACTCATTGTGGGTGCATATCCAAAAGCGGCGGAAAAAGGACTCTATCACCGAGCGCTCACAAGTGACCGGCAAGCCTCCCCACGGATAATGCAATGGCTGAACAGGCAGGTTGCGCCTCTGTGTGGTATCTCAGCCGTCCGGAACGAAGGCAACATCCACAAAAAATGACGATTTGCGCCCACCAGAACAGGATGGTTTAAGGCTGCCGGTCTGCCTAAAATCCAGTTTTTAATAAGATATTTTGCATCATTATTTCGTCCAAAAACCGCTTACGCTTTTCGGCGGGGAAAACGGAAATACTCTACCAGTCCACTTTCGGCAGCAAGGCGTGCCGGGAAAGCAGGGCCGACAGAGTTTTTGCCATGATCATGAAATCCAATGCGAGCGTCCATTTGCTCAGATACTCGACGTCGAGGCAAACGCTATTCTGATAGTTGGCGCGCTCGCCAGTCTGCCACTGACCGATCAGACCAGGACGGACCGCGATGTAGGCATAGGCATGTTCGCCGTATCGCGGCAGCTCTTCTTTGCTAACGGCGCGGGGTCCGACAAGGCTCATTTGCCCAAGCAGCACGTTGATCACTTTAGGAAGCTTGTCGAGGCTCGATCGCGTCAGGATGTCGCCGAGAACAGTCACATGCGGGCTGGCCGTTGCGTCGGCTCTCGTCGTCCGAAACTTGAGGCAACCGAACTCTTTTCCCCTATAGCCAATCCGCCGATGGGAATTGAGAATGGGCCCCCTATCGCTTAGCGTCATGATGAGTGCTACCGACAGAAGGAGCGGCGACAGAAGAAATAAGAGAGACGCCGCAATGGTGATGTCCAATGCGCGCTTCAGAATCCTGCTGATCGTATCGGATTTGGACGAGTTGAATGGATACCCTTCCTGTCGTCCCCTGGTGTAGTCCCGCCAAGGATCGTTTCGGTTGATACCCTGATTTTTTCCCGCCATCCGCGTCTCCGTTGGGCGAAGCCCAGAAATTACAGCGAAAGCTTGTTCTAATATAGGCTTGATGTCTGTGACCGAGGTCATAATGGTGAACAAATTCTTTATCTCCGAAGGTGTATTTGTGCATATTTAAAATACTGTTTGCACATCCGGTTAAGTAAACAAAATGTTATTAGTATTAATTGGTGGTAATGGGATTAATCGTCTGTCGCGCCGATTTGTCGTGTAATTGAGAAATTGTCATGGATCGTACAAAATCCAACCATAGCTTACGATCATGGCAGTTTATGGAATTCAGTATAGATCTTTATGTATATAAATGTGAGCATTCGTCATAGTTTATGTATAATTTCGACAGGATATCTTTATACTATCGTTATTCGACTTTCTAAGTTAACGTATTTCCAATGTCGCCGACGATAATAACGAATTAATCTGCGTGGAGTTGTGTGTATGGACGGGGCGATTAGCATCAGAGATAACAAGACTAAAGGAGGCGCGTCGCGAATAGAGGAGGCGGTTACTTCAGGGCCTGTAGGTATTATATACGGTGGGCGGGGGGATCTGGATCATGAATTCCCGTTTTGCCGTTCGAGTGTCCGAAAGTTTCGCCGCGGTGAGGTGATTGCCAGCGCCGGTGTCGTCGTCGACATATTCGCCCGCGTTCAGCACGGAATGGTGAGTGCAAGCACCCCGCTTGCAGATGGACGAGAGTTCATCGTGGAAATCGTTCCAAAAGGCGGCCTGATCGGCGAACTGGCGGTACTGCGCAAGCAGTCCCTCAGCCTGGAATATCGGGCCTCGTCCGACTGCGAACTGCATTATTTCGACGGTCGGTTGCTGCGGGACTTATGTGCAAACGATCCGCAATTTCAGGTGAAGCTTCTGTCGAAGGCGCTGGCGCGTGTTTCCGAACTCGAACTGCGGATCATTTCCAATGCGGGATCGAGCCTAAGGCAGAGACTGGCCGGGACGCTGCTGCGCCTTTCTGCCGTGTACAAAGTGGATGCGCAAAATAGCGGAGATGAGCTGATTATCTCCCAACATGAGCTGGCGGCGACGCTGCCGGCGTCGCGCGAAAAGGTCAACCAGTGTCTGCGGCGTTTGCGCGAGAGCAAAGTGGTCGACGGCACGCATGGCAAAATCCGCATTCTCAATCGGAAGGCGTTGGAGGCTTATGCCGAGGGTGCGGCGCACCTCGCTTGAGACGGCGCCGCGAGCACTTCCGGGGGATATGCATCTAGGTGACCTGCATCAGACTTCGCTCTCGGAGGCATTTCTCCAGTATTTCCAGCCTTCACCCTGGATGAGCCCGTGATCGGAGAGGTCCTTCCAGCTTCTGTAGGTCCCGGTATCGGCACAGACGAAGGCATCCACATTATTGCTCGAGGAATATACGGCATATTCCTCCGTATGTTGGGACCGGTGCGCCGCATCGGCAACCTTGTGCACGAAGGTCGACAGGAACTTAAAATGCAGAAGCGCGCCAGATACGCCGAGTGCGCCGCTCATGTCGCCCAAATTCAGGGAGAGCGGCCAGACCTGGTGGGATGATTTCAGAAAAAGACGTTCACCCCCGACATAGACAAGGGGTATCTTGTTGAGCGCAGGGCCATCCCAGAGCCGGTTGTTGAAATAGACCCGCCCGCGAACGCCGCCCTTGATCCAAATCGTCCAGTTGCGTTTGTCGAAATGCGCGACATAACCGGACCGGTCGAAGAGATTGCAGACTTCGAGCGGATTTCGACCGGGTTCACATATGTTTTCGAGAACGGGATGGGGGCTGTACATGTCGATCATCACCGAGCGGAGGGAATGGCCGCCCATGGAATCGATATAGGCGGTCAATTGATCGATCGGCCGTGTGTCGCAATGGGGATAGACCAGGAACTCGTCTGCATCGACATAGAGAACCCATTTCTCCCGACAGTGACGATTGATGACTTCGTTGATCCAGTCGTTTCCGAATCTCGCAGCCTTGTAGGACCCGTGGGCAGAAAGAAGTGAGACATCGTCGAAGCTGGACAGCAGCTCGACCGTGCCATCGGTCGAGCCGTTGTCGATGCAGATAAAATGCTCGAAGCCGAGATCACGATAATATTGCAGGAAGAATGCCAGCCGGTGCACCTCGTCGCGGATGACGCAGATGACGACGTGACGTGCCTGCGTGAGCCCATCGCGCAGCAGGTCATAGCGAACCTGCCGGGCCTTGAGCGACCGGCGCAGGCGGGCTTTTGCGTAATGCGAGATACTGGCGACGGAAGCCCTATAACTCATATTCTGTCCTGAACATTATCTATCCTGGTATGAATAGATGAATACTTGCGCGCGCGCCTGCAATCCAAAGCTCGACCGGCGATGCTGAGATCGGTCACGCCGACATTCACCTCAGGACGAACCAACGATGGGTCCTCATACAGCGTAGTCGCCAACCAGCAGCTTTTGGACCCGCGGATCAGATCCGTCTTTCTCAATTGCATGTTCGATGCGCGCTCGTATCGACCGGTACTTATACAGGATCTTACGATCGAAGCTTATTCCGCGATACAACGAGTTGTAAATCGGATGGGCTTTGCGAAGGTCGACGTAAACTTGGCTTTCCTTGTCGGTCCATGGAAAGAAGGTTCCGTGCCACGGCTTCGGATGCGCCATGTAATGCACGATCGCCAAGGAGGACATATTGACGAGATGAAGGAACTGCTTGGGAAAGTTCCAGCGGTTCGATACGAGGATCAGCGATGCGCCACAGACATAATTCAATGCGCCCTGATCGTGTTTGCCCTCGCAGGCCTCAGGATTTTTAGCAAAAAGCTCAAGCGCCTCCTGCCCGATCCAGCCATTGCGATGGAATTTCAGGACTCCCGCGTTGAAATAGTGGCTGCTCTTTCCAGTGTCGAGGAAATCATGGATCGCCGTGTAATCGCGCGCCGCGAAAAACCTGCCTTCGGGCACAGCGGCGTTTTCGAGCCTGCCGAGATCGCTGACGATCTGCGTATCCCCATCAAGGTAGATGATCTGGGTATAGTTGGCAGGCAGAATCTCGCAAAGCACCAACTTGGCCATCGTGCTGACGCTGATGCGTCCCCGGAAATGCGCCCCGTCGAGCTTGCCGAGCGAATCGTGCAGCGCTCCGGTCACATCCATCAAGTCGACCCCGCTCGTGGCGAGCAGGGCTTTCAATTCTACGAAATTATCGAGATGTTCCGACATGAGAACGCAGACATCAGTCGCGGGGCTTGCGAATTTGCGAGCCTGAAGCGCCGAGAGAATAGTCGGAAATGAATACTCGACATCCGTGACGTAGACGACGCACTGATTGTTCATGCCATCACCCTTCCGATTGTGCGCGATACAAATGAACCGGCATTGTCTTTCCAGTCGAGAGAACAGTTGTGAATTGAGCCGACGGGTCTGTCATATGAAGGCCCCGTTCGGTATATATAGCCCGCGTCCAGTCCGGTGGTGACCGAATCGGATCTGTCCGCCGGCGGCTTTTGTGTGATCATTGTTGAGATATTCACCATGAAGAGTGCCTTGCCTGTCACAAGGCTGTGTTTCGACATCTTGTTTCGCGGACCAACGATTGGTGCTGGGAGCCGTGTCGGCATGCAGAAGGAATGGGGATTGCGATGCTGATCACCACACTCGTGGCAGCTGTGATTTCGATCGTTGCCGGGGCTTCCATCCGTGCCTGGGGCTTCGCAATTTTTGCATTCCTCGTGGCAATCGGATTCGGCAGCGTGGCTTTCGCCGATGGGTCTTCCGTGATTGCGGCGGTCCTCTCCGGTATTGCTATCCTCATACTGATGGAAATTGGCTATGTGGCAGGCGTATTCGTGTCGGGGCTTTTGCGGCGTAGTGCCAGGTTGCGGGAAAATAATTCGGTCGCAGACAACGTCGCGACCAGCCGCGAGCGCCCGCAAGGCTGATGTTGATACAGACCTCTCAGCATATCCGTCTGCAGCGCGCTTTGTAGGAGCGCCTTTGGCCGACGGGCTCCTTCTCGTGCTGCGGCGGAGTTCGAGCGCGGGCATCATCGTGCTGAAAACATCGGCGCTCTCATCAGAGATGTCGATGTCTCCCGTGGGGTTCGGTTGGCAAGCGACAGGGCTGCGCGTCGCGGTGAGATATTGGTTGGTGCCAGGCACCCGGCAGCCAGACCCGCCGTGGTGCTGAACAGCAGGCCGAGATCGGTGCCGCTTCCTGATATCGCCGCCGAGGCGACCTGGGCGATGCATGCCATAATCGCGGCATTTCCGATCGCGTGGGTTTCCCGATCGCCTGATATGCGCCGGCCGGAAGCCCTTAAAAGGCTGCACAGGAAAGTGGCGAAGAGAAGAGTGCCGGTTAATCCGACATTGGAAAGCAATGCAGCGATAAAACTCGAGGCTCGAACCGTGCCGAGCCCGGCGCCGAAGGTGGCGGTATCAACGAATGCGATCAATGCCAGCGTGTTCCAGGCGGTCCGTTCTTCGCCGGATTGCGATTGGAGCTTGTCCGACAAGGTGGTGTTCACCAGGCCGGCAATGGAATCCCACGCATCGGGGACGAGGCTGAGTGCAACGATGGCACAGGGAATCAAGAACAGCGTGATCACCAGGAGTGTCACGTGCGGGGTCGTTGCCGGGCCGCCGATCAGTCGTTTCAGGCAGAACAGCACGAACAAGCTGACAACGAAGATGCCGGCGATGTAGGCGGTTGTTGACGTGCAAAGCACGATCGTCGGGCCGATGAAAAGCGTTGCAAGTCCCGCCATGCGGCTTTGAACACGCTCCAGCCAGAGCATCAGCGTGAAGGAAAAATAGGCCAGCGCGACCGCGCCATAGGTGCTCGCTTCGGGAAAGGAACCGACGATGCGCTTGAACCCGCTGATCGTCTCGGCCGTATGCATCGTATAATTCGCATTCCTGATGACATCGAGCAGGTAGGACTGGCCGGTCAGGAAGGTTCCGATATCGATAAGCGCCAATGCAAAACATACTAGCGACGCCACGATCAGTTGTTGTGCAATGAAACGGGCATATCCGAGCCTGGTAAGCCCCGAGACGACGGCAAAGCAGGCGAGGTCGCCAAGCAGATAGACGGACTGGCTGAGATTGGACGAGCCTGGAGCCAGCGGAGCAGCCACTGTCGACATCATCCCCGAAACGTCTCGTGCAGAGGAGTAGACGAGGGTCGCGCCGGCAAAGATGCGGGGCAAGAAGAACGACGATGCCACGGAAAACAGGATGTAGCTGGCAAACCAGAAGCCAGGGCCTGGATAGGCGATGCTGGCCAGTACCGTCTGCGTTTGAGCCGGGCGCAGCAGGGCGGCCAGAACGAGAAAGAGCACCAAAAGATGGCTTGGCTGGATGCTGCTGCCGCCGAGCGCGGGCAATTGGAGAGCCGCTGCGGCTCCTAGCAGCGTCGACAGGCAGAGGGTCGTAAGAGCAAAGCGCGCGCCGTTGATCATGCCGAGCACACCAAGCAGCAGAACGATGAAACCGATCGGTTCTATCGACATGCTTCAGATCCTGATCCGGAGGGTAAGCGGCCAAGACCCCGCTTTTGCCGACAACCGGCATCCGTCTCTCGGCATGATGCTCGAGGCGAAAGCTGCCCGCTGTCGTCGAGGATCACAACCGCCACCTAATTCGATCCCGCCTGAGATACCCAGCCGGGGGCCGGCCGACTGTCCCCGGCCACATCGGACGACGAGACCGTCGAGCTCTGTTTCTGCGGCGCGGTCTGCGGCGACTGGGATGAGCCCTGAAGAGCCGTGTCTAAACCGACCTCGACCAGATCGTGCGGCAGCAATGCGGTTTGCTCATCCGCCACGATGTTGTGATAGGTTCCGTCGTCATTGCGGCGCACGATCCTGTAGTTCTTCTGCGCTCTGCCGAGACCCGGTGCGTCCGTGCTGATCTGGGCGAGTTGAGCGTCGTAGCCGGCCTGTTCGCCAAGAAGCTGGGCCACCTGGATATCGATCGCCGCCCTGCCGATCGCAAGATTGACCTGATTGAGCAGGTCCTGGTTTTCGCTGTTCTGCCTGTTGACGATGTTGATCTTGGAACGGTCAGCTTCGCTGAGGCCCTGACGAGCCGTGGTCAGGGCAACTTCGAGATCGATCAGGGTGCCCTGTGCATCCGCGACCCCGCGATCGACCGAGACCTGACGGGAATTGCTGACCAGGCCTTTGCTGACCAGGCTGTTGACATTGTCCAATTCTTTTTGGGCAAGATCGATCTGCCGTTTTTGCGAATTGATCTTGGCCGCAAGCGACTCGACCTGCTGGCCATAGAGGCGGGTGAGATCATTCGCCGCTTCGATCTGGCTGTCGATATCGACGCGCCGCAGCCGCATCAGGTTCAATTCCTGTGCCTTCAGCTTGTCTATATCGGGCGTTCCCACAAGTTCGTCAGGAATTTCAAAACTCTGCTCGCCAGCGATCTCCGCGCGCAGCCGCGCCTGCCGCATCAAGAGATCGCGCCGGTTGAGAACGGCCGTTCGGTAGGCGCCGGCAGCCTGGATCCGGTCGCGTTCGAAGTAGGTATTATCCTCGCGTTCCCGCAGGAAACCACCAGCGATGCTGACCACCTTCATGACGGTCATGTTGGGTTCAAAAGGATAGCGCCCGGGAGTTTGCACGGTTCCGGTGACGAAGATCGGCGCATGCTCGGCAATCTCCAAGGCGATGTACGGCTTGCCCGGGAGTTCCGCCTTTTCGGCCAGCGCGCCGGCGATAGCATCGGCGAGCTCTTCCGTCGTCTTTCCGGTCGCCTGCACGTGACCGGCGATCGGGATCGACAGGTCGCCGGTATCATCGACGGTATAGACGCCGTCGAGAGCCTCCCAGCTGGCATAGCGCGAATCCGACGAGCGCCATTCGACGACGCGCAGTCTTACCTTGTCTTCCGGTACGAGGGTGAATGTCTGCGCATGGGCGACGCTCCAGCCGGTCAGGCAGCAGAAGGCCAGCAAGGAGAGTGCCGCGGAGATGAGGCGATCGGACAAGGATGTAGGCTGCATTGATCTATCTCCGTTTCGTTGCGATCGACGGCGAAGGCATCTCGCGCGGCGACGGATTGCCGAGTTCGAGAATGCGGGACGGAGAGGCGCGGCCGACAAGAAGATCGGAAAGCGCCAGCAAATTGCCATTCAAACGTCCCCAACGGTCAATCAAGCGGTCTTTGAACAATAGGCCCGAGGCGTTCGCCAGGATGTTGCGGCCGATTTGTGCGATTGCGCGGGCCCTCGACATCGTGCCCTTGCGGATCAGATAAACAGGATTGGCAACCTGCGAATAGCCGAGTCTTCGGCCGGGCTGGCGCCCGGATCTGACGCCGAGATGCACGCCGCGGGCGCCTTCGACATGCACGGACCTGCCGTAGCGGGCGATGGACCTGCTGAAATCGACATCCTCGAGCCAGCCGTAGAGTGGCAGCTGCTCGTCAAAAGTCAGCGCATGCTCGACAACGGATGAAAGGCGAACCGCCATGTTGCATCCGTAGGCGTTATAGACCTCCGTCACCTGTTCGGCCGCTTCGCCGGCCGTTTCAAGAACCTGCAGGGCCTTTGACATGCTAAGGCCGCCATCGAGGATGCCGTCAGCCAGGACTTCGCCAGTGGCGATCGCGACGTCGGGCCTTAGCGTAAAGACCGCCGCAATCCGCGACAGGAAGGTTGCTGCGGGAATGAAGTCGTCGTCCAGGAATATCAGAATATCCGTATCGGCCGCGGCGGCCTCGATGATCCTGTTGCGCTGAGAGGTCAGGCCACGGCTGCCGATGATGACGTCCACGTCGATGCGGTCGGCAAGCCCGGTGGCATCGTCGATCGAAGGCACGCAGACGATCAACCGCTCAGCCTGACCGGGCATGGTGGTGAGATAATCGATCGTCTCCCGCAGGATCGAGGGGCGGCCTGCCGAAGCAATCCCGATGGCAATCCGCAATGGGCGGCTCGCGGCCCCTGACGCGGCTTCAGTGCCGCAAGGACCAGGCGCCGGCGCGATTGGCCCGTCCTGCCTGGTTGCTCCTGCCGAAGATGAGGTCATGACTGCATTCTCTTCGGTGCATGGTTGATGATCGCGCCGAGGATCTCCGCGCCGACGTTCCGCATCGTGTCGATGATGCGCATGGTATCGTCGATCGAGGTGCGGCCGTGCGAGGTGACGACGAGGACGCCGTCCAGTTCCGGCGCGATCGCATTGGCATCCGGAGAAGCGGAGAATGCGGAAATGTCGACGAATATGGCGTCGAATTCCTTTTTCAGATCGGCGAAGCTCAACTGCGTGCGACGGGAGCTCAGGCGAATGGCCGGCGTCACCGCTTCGACATCGCCGAGGGGAAGGAACTTCAGCGTCGGGGTGAGGGGCAATGCCGCCGTCTGAATCAGTTCTCCATTGTCGAGGACATCGACGAGGCCGGTGGAACTATAGGGCGCGATCGATTTGCTGAGCGACGATTTCTGTGCAGCCGCATCGATCAACAGCGTCCGAGCTCCTGATATCGACGACAGCACGGCAAGTTCACACGCAATGGTCGATGCCCCGCTGCCGGGATCGATAGCGACGATTCCAATCACAACCCGGCGTTTGCGCCGAAGACCGACGACCGTCGCGCTCAGTTCCGCCATGCCTGGGATATCAGGATAGGCGGCTGCAGTGCTGCTATCAGTGCCGGCCGCAAGGAAACGCGCAGGGTGTCGATTGCTGGCCCTCTTCGATGTCGCCAGCAGAGTGACGAAGGGCAGTCCAGCGGCCTCCGCGATCTGATGGGGACGGATGATCCGGCGATCACCGGCGTGCCTTATCATGGCAAGTGCCAGGCCGAGACCAAGACCGACCGCCGCCGCAAAGGCGAGGATAAGCGTGCTGCGTGGCCTGGCCTTCGAAAGAGGCAGCGTGGCCCGCGAAACGATCGTGGCATCGGACACCGGGTAGGTGATGCGCTGCTTGGCTTCGGTAAGCTGGTTCAAGGTGCTTTCATAAAGGGTGCGGCGGGCGTCCGTCGCGCTTTGCAGCTCCGCAAGCTTGAACTGATCGCGCGGATTGCTCGTAAAGCCAGCCAAAGCGCTAGCAGCTTCGGCAAGTCCTCGCTGTTGCTCGGTTATGAACTTCGCCAGCCAGTCGCTGTATTGGCGGGCGGCGCTGGCCTTCATGGAGATATTCTTCTGGATATACTGCCTGGCGAGCGTGTCGGCGATATCGACGGCTTTCTGAGGGGTCGTTGCCGCGGCCGATATCTCGATGACCGTCGAACTTCCGATCCGGCGTATTTCCATCATGTTCAGCAGGGTGGCGGTCGCCCAGTCATGGAGCCGCTCCCCCTCCGGCTGCGCTTCTCTCGTTCCCTTGCCCGTCGCTTCCTGCGATGGCGTATCCAGTTGCGAAGAAAAGCCCGTCAGCCAATTCTTTGCCCTGTCCTGCAGCGAAGGCGCCTGATCGACGAATTCCGGATCGGTGTCGAGATCCAGCGCCGTTACCGTTCCGCCGACGACGTCGCTGGATCTGGCGATTTCCAGCTGTCCCTCTATGAATGCGTCTTCCGCAAAGGCCCTCTGTGTTTCGGAGCCGCTCACCTGGGGAAAGATCAAAAGTTGCGTGCTGGCAACGAATGTCGGCTCGGCGGTCAGTACATAGCTCCCCGCCATTACGAGGAAGGCTATCGTCGTCGCCGCAATCCACAGCCAGCGCATTCTAAGAAAGAAAAGCATATCCCGCAAAGTCAGCGGTGAATTCGCCCCAGTCGTTGCGGCAGGCAGAGGTATCGAAGAAACGCCGCTGAAGATCGTGCTCGAGGTCATGTCGTCCTAATCCAAAATGGCGATATCAAGGAGTAACCAGGTATCGGGTGACCAGGTGCCTGCAGCTTGGAGGGGACGGAGGAGGTGTATGTCTTCCGATTTCAGGCATGATCGGCAGCTCTCTCCTAATTGCTCAGTACGAGCCCCGCTGCGAAAACAGTGCGGGAATGGTCTTGGCAATGATGATTAAGTCCCGGCCTAGCGACCAGTTATCGAGATAGTGAACGTCGAGGGAAACCCGGTGCTCATAGCTGACATCGTTGCGCCCGCTGGTTTGCCAGTGGCCTGTCAGGCCGGGGCGGACTGCCATGTACGCCCAGATATGCTCGCCGTAGCGCGGCAATTCCTCGACGGTGATTGGCCGAGGGCCGACGAGGCTCATTTCGCCACGCAGGACATTGAACAGCTGGGGAAGCTCGTCGATGCTCGACCGCCTCAGGATGTCGCCGACGGCCGTAATCCTCGGATCGTCCTTCAGCTTGTGGGTCGCCTCCCACTCGGTTCGTGCAACTGGGTTGTTTTCGAGCAATTCGGCAAGCTGAGCACTCGCATCGGTCTTCATCGTGCGAAATTTGAGGCATCCGAACGGCGCGCCGCTGAAGCCGATGCGCGTATGGGAGTAGAAGACCGGGCCGCGGTCGGAGACCTTTACGATCAAGGCGACGACCAAAAGAAGCGGGGAAAGCAGGAACAGGGCGGTGATCGCCATCAGAAGGTCGAGTGCGCGCTTGGACGATCTGCCTGCTGCACGAGGCCGGGACGCATTCAGATCGCCGCCTTTCGCAGACCTTCCGACACGCGACCATGCTTCGAAACTATGTGCATCCCATGCCATAGGGGGTCTCCAAAACTTTCCGATTAAGAACCGTTCAAAGTTTGCTGCGCCGCACTCTTGTTGTCTGTTACCAAGGTCATAATCCTTAATAAATTCTTTATGCTACTAGACGGCAGAAGAGAACTCCGATTGTACCTTTGGGCGAATTATTTTCATTCTAAAGAGCAATCTAACATACTTAAAGGTGATTAATTCACTGAAATTCAATTATATTTTTGATATCACCTTTTCGATTATGACTTTTTTTTAACTAGAAAGACTTTTTAATGAGCACCTCTTTCCAATCATACAATCGTTCTTCGGTTACGCCGAGTTTTCGATTGTCGATGATGGTGTATTTTTGTTTTTCACCCAAATGTAGTCTTAATCTTTACGCTGTCTATCGGGGATGTTATTTGACTTGGGTATTAAGGTAATATAAATGATGCGGTGCAGCATTGCCTATCGTTATTCGAGTACTGGAGTATGCGCATGGACGGGGTGACTCACGCATCAGATCGCAGGGCCGGGGTCGGCAAGGCGGCGATATCGGCTAGTGGCGGCATTCATCTCGGCAGCCGCATAGTGCTCGACGACGAATTCCTTTCGTGCCGGTCGAGCGTTCGGCGTTTCCGGCGCGGCGAGGTCATCGCCGGGGCCGGCGTCCTGATCGATATGTTCGCTCGCGTACATTCGGGAGTGGTCAGCGCAAGCACGATGTTGCCCGACGGCAGAGAATTTATCGTTGAGATCATCCCAAAATCGGGCCTGATCGGCGAACTCGAGGTTTTGCGCAGACAGACGTTGAGCCTAGAATACCGAGCCGGTTCCAACTGCGAGTTGCACTTCTTCGAAGGCCGCCTGCTGCGCGACATGTATGCCAGCGATCCTAGCTTTCGCGAAAAGGTCTTCTCCAGGGCGCTGGCGCGTATTTCGGAGCTCGAACTCCGGATCATTGCGAATGCGGCGTCGAGCCTGCAGTCGAGGCTGGCCAGCACACTGCTGCGGCTCTCCGCCGTTTATGGAAAAGATGCGGCAAACAGCGGGGACGAACTGATCATTTCGCAAAATGATCTGGCCGCGACGCTGCCGGCGTCCCGCGAGAAGGTCAATCAATGCCTGCGGCGCCTGCGTGAAGGCAAGATCATCGACGGGGGGCAGGGCAAGATCCGTATTCTTAACCGAAAGGCGCTGGAAGCCTGTGCCAACGGTGCGGTTTCGGTGAAATGATGCGCCTGTCGCCTTCCGAGGCCAGCCGATCCACCGCACGCGTCGGCCGGTTTCTCGGCCCTGGCACGACAAAGATCGATCGCCTGGTCATTATCGACGACTACTCGGTGGCCAGAGGCGGGGCGACAGGCCTGGCGGTGCTGTCTGCCAAGCTTTTTCGCGGGCTCGGCATTCCGGTGACCTATATTTGCGGAGATAACGCCGCCAATGCGGAGCTTGCCGCGCTCGGAGTCTCGATGGTCGGACTGAAAAGCCGCGACCTGCTCAGTGCCGAGCGTGCGAAGGCGTTCGTGACCGGCATTCACAATGGCGCCGCCGTCCGCATGGTCGCGAACTGGATTGCTGCAAACGATACCGCCAACACCATCTACCATGTGCATGGCTGGCACCAGATTCTGTCCCCCGCGATTTTCAGGGCGTTGGTGCCGGTCGCCAGACGATGCGTGGTTCACGCGCATGATTTCTTCACGGCTTGCCCGAACGGCGCCTTCTTCGACTATCAGGCGCAGGAGATCTGCCTGCGACGCCCGCTCGGCGGAGGCTGCATTGCGACGGCTTGCGACAAGAGAAGCTATTCGCACAAATTGTGGCGTGTCGCCCGCGGCTCGAATATCTTCCGGCTCTTGAAGGATCAGGCCAATTTCGGCCGGATAATTCTGCTGCACGAGAAGATGGCGAGCTTTCTCGTCGGCGCCGGCTATCGGCCCGAAAGGCTGACGACGATCCGCAATCCCGTCGCTCCACTTTCCATCAAACGGATTGTGGCAGAGGCCAACGACGAGTTCGTGTTCATCGGACGGTTGGACGAGGAGAAAGGCGTGGAGGACGCCCTAGCCGCCACGCGCAGAGCCGGCGTCCGGCTTTGCGTGATCGGGGACGGGCCACTGATGCCGCTGGTCGCCGCGTCAGGAAATCACGTCAGGGCCGTCGGCTGGCAGTCGCATGCGGAGATCGGCCCGACCATCCGCAAGGCGCGTGCGCTGTTGATGCCCTCGCGTTATCCCGAGCCGTTCGGTCTCGTCGCTATCGAAGCGGCCAGGAGCGGTCTGCCCGTGATCATGTCGCGCAGCGCCTTTCTCGCCGAGGAAATGGAAAGAGCCGGCATGGCACTTGCCTGCGATACGGCCGATCAAAGCGCCTTTGCCGACACTCTGGCGAGATTTAGCCAAATGCCCAAGCAAGAGGTCCGCGCCATGAGCGAGCGGGCTTTCCGGCTGTCGCCGGATCTCGCCTCGACACACGAGGAATGGCGCGATGCGCTTCTTGCCGAATACCATAGCCTGATTTCGACGAATACGGTTTCCGAGCTGACAGACGGTGTGGCGATACAAGGAGTATTGAGTTGACCCTTAAAGCAACAACCTCTCTTCCCGACGCGAGGGCTTTTCTTACCGATGCGCCTGTCATGGCGAAAAGGCGCGTCACCGAGGGCGGAAGCACAAGCGAAACCGGGCAACTTCGGGTCGCCATCGTGCATTACTGGCTCGTTTCGATGCGCGGCGGCGAAAAGGTCCTTGAAGAGCTGTGCCGCATGTTTCCGCAGGCCGATATCTTCACCCTCGTCTGTAACCGGGATCGCATCAGCGATTTTCTGAAGACGCGGAACATCCGCACCTCTTTCCTGCAGAAGATCCCTGGCGCGCAGCGGCATTATACCAAGATGCTGCCGCTGATGCCCTTCGCGCTCGAGCAGTTCGATCTGCAGGATTACGACCTGGTCCTGTCGAGCGAATCCGGGCCCGCCAAAGGCATCATCACGCGCGCCGACGCTCTCCATGTCTGTTACTGCCATTCGCCGATGCGCTATATCTGGGATCAGTTCCATGTCTATCGCCATGGCCTTCCCTGGCTGGGACGCGCCTTAATGTCGATTACCGCGCCGATGCTGCGCGCCTGGGACGTGACGACGTCCTCGCGCGTCGATGTGTTCGTCGCCAACTCCGATTATGTCGCAAGCCGCATCCGCCGCTTCTACGACCGGGACTCCGTCGTCATTCATCCGCCCGTTGCGACCGACGATTTTGCGGTGGGGAAGGGGAAAGGCGAATTTTACCTTTATGCGGGACAGCTGACCACCTACAAGCGGCCGGATATCGCGGTGCGCGCCTGCACCGAGGCTGGCCGGAAGCTGGTCGTCATCGGCGAGGGAGAACAATTATCTTATCTGAAGTCGATCGCCGGCCCGACCGTTGAGTTTCTCGGCCATCAGCCATTCAACGTGCTGCGCGACCATCTGTCGCGATGCCGCGCGCTGTTGTTTCCGGGCACGGAGGATTTCGGCATCCTGCCGGTGGAAGCCATGGCATCGGGGCGGCCGGTTCTGGCTTTCGACGCGGGCGGCGCCCGGGAAACCGTATCCGCGCCACAGGTCGGCTTTCGCTTCGCGCAACAGACGACGGAAGCCCTTTTGGAAACGATGGCAGCGTTCGAAGCGGTCGAGGACGATATCGATCCGCATGCAATCCGCGCGCACTCGCTGAAATTCTCCGCCGCCGTATTCCGCGATCGTCTGTCCAGCCTGATCGAGCGACAGTTGTCCAGCCATGGAGACGGATCTGCCGACGTCTTCAGAAGACGGCACGGTTGAGGGGGAAGGAACGGAGCTGCCTGCCTTGCCGCGCCCCGCCCGAATCCGTCTCAAGCCCCCGACGAGGAATAGATAAACAGATCATGTCAAGCGTATCTCAGAGGACGGCGACGGCGAGCATCTGGACCATCAGCGGAAAATTCCTCGCGCGGATGCTCGATTTCGTCAGCCTCCTTGTCCTGGCAAGGCTGCTGAGCCCTGAGGATTTCGGCCTGGTCGCCATCGCAACGTCGGTCTTGGTCATCGTCGAGGCGATCCTGGACCTGCCGTTGACCCAGGCCCTGATGCGCCAATCGTCGCCTTCGGACGAGATGTTCGCCACGGCCTTCACCCTCAGCCTGCTGAGAGGGCTGGCTATCAGCCTGCTGATGATGATCATCTCCTGGCCAATGGCGCTGGTCTACGCCGATCCGCGGCTTTTCGCCCTTGTCGCCGTTCTATCGATCGCGCCTGCCATGCGCAGCATGATCAGCCCGCGTATGGTTCTTTTCATGCAGCGGTTCGATTTCAAGCGTGAGTTCGCGCTCGATCTTATTGCCAAGGGATCGACATTGTTGTTCGGGGTGGGTGTAGCTGTGGCAACAGGCAGCTACTGGGGGCTGGCGATCGGAGCGGTCGCCGGCCCGACGGCGGCGATGATCACGTCCTATGTCTTTGCGCCGATGCGACCGACGTTCAGCCTTTCCGAATGGAAGCATTTTCAGGACATGATCAGCTGGAATACCGTGTCGCAGGTGCTGAATTCGATCAATTGGCAGCTGGACCGGCTGCTTCTGCCGCGTTTTACGGGCTTGTCGACGTTCGGCGCCTTCAGCGTCGCCGACAATATCGCGGGCATTCCGTACCAGACCTTCGTCGGACCGTTGCTACGCCCGCTGATGGCGGCATTCTCCACCGTCGAAG
This sequence comes from Rhizobium sp. NZLR11, assembly GCF_019685115.1. NCBI lineage: Bacteria > Pseudomonadati > Pseudomonadota > Alphaproteobacteria > Hyphomicrobiales > Rhizobiaceae > Rhizobium > Rhizobium sp. NZLR11. Next base: position 33,799 of record NZ_JABDWD010000011.1, read on the forward strand.
ACCGCCGCAACCTGGTCGCCGCCTATCTAAAGGCGACGAATGCGATCACCTTCGTCGCGGCACCCATTCTCATCGCGCTTGCCCTCCTCGCAGAGCCGACCGTGCGCGTCCTCGTCGGCGAAAAATGGGCATCGTCCGCACCGATCCTGCAATGGCTGTGCCTTGTCAGCCTACTCGGTCTTCCCACGAACATGATGCCGCCATTGGCCATGGTCATGAACAATACCCGCTATGTCGCTCTCAGGATGTTTGTCGAGTTCGCCGTCAGGGCTCCGGTTACCATTCTGGCTATCGCCTATTTTCAGGTGGCGGGCGCGCTGGGGGCGCGGTTCGTGGCAGTCCTCGTCGCCTATGGCGCATCGCTCGTCATCACAAGGCGTCTGATCGGCGCGAGTTTTGCCGCGCAATTGATGTCCTTTTTCCGGCCTCTGCTCGCGAGCTTGCCGATGATCGCTTTCCTGCTCTGGGCGGAGCCGATGCTTGTCGCCATGCCTGTCGGTCTCAATCTTATCGTCGGCGTCGCGCTTTTCGGCGGGGCGGCAGCGGGGATTTTCTGGGCTGTCGCCTTGCTGTTGTGGCAGATGATCGGAAGGCCCGACGGTATCGAGACCATCATCGTCCAAAGGCTCATGCCACGACGAAACGAGGTCTTCACCTCATGATCGAGAAGAGTGCATCCCAATGATTGGTTCGGCGTTTCCAGAGGAGTAGTAATGCGTTACGGGATATCTGCTAAGGGGCTCGGTTTGCTCCTCGTCCTCGGTCTGGGCGCGTTGCCGGGCCAGCCCAGCGTGGCCCAGGAACCACTCAATATCGATGCATACCAGCTGACGTTCGAGGAGAGTTTTGACAGCCTTGACGTTTCGGCCTGGGGAGAGAAAAGCTCCCGCTGGATCGCCCATACGCCCTGGAACGGTGATTTCGGTGATGCCCGTTTCACCGATCCGGCCCCCGGCTTTCCATTTACCACCGATCAGGGAATTCTGAAGATCGAGGCGCGCAAGGAGGCCGACGGCACCTGGCGCTCGGGCTTGCTTTCGTCGGTGAACCCGAAGGGTGAAGGTTTCTCGCAGCAGTTCGGCTATTTCGAAGCACGAATGAAGCTGCCGCCGGGTAAGGGAGTCTGGCCGGCATTCTGGCTCATCGGGCTCGATCGGTCGAAATACACCTCCGAAATCGACGTGCTGGAATATTATGGACGCGCGCCCTACGAATTCAGCATGGGCTTTCATGTCTGGCGTCAGAGCCAGGGCGGCCAGAACAGCACCGGTGGCCATTGGCAAAGCGTCCAGCACGGAATTTTGAACAGCGAATATCACACCTACGGCGTCGATATCCAAGCTGACAAGACGAGTTTTTACTTCGATCGTCAGTTCATCTGGAGCTTCGACACGCCGAAAGAGTTCCACATGCCATTTTATCCGTTGGTAAACTTGGCGCTTGGCTCGGGTTGGCCGATCGATGAAACGCCGAACCCTTCCATTCTGCTCGTCGACTATATCCATGTTTACAAGCGGAAGCCTGCCGACGCAGCGAATTGAACGAGTGGCTCGTGGTGCGTGACCGGCCTATTGCTCGCGGAGGCAGCTGAGACCGGTTTCAGCGTCGAAGAGATGCATTGCCTCCTCGTCGAAGAAGAGGGTCAGCTTTTCGTTGTCGCGGATCGGCGTGCGCGGCGGCAGGCAGGCCATCAGACGCTGATTTCCGGCAAGGGCTGTGACGACGAGTTCCGGGCCGGTCAGCTCTGCGACCTCAGCGGTGGCCTCGATCGACGGGCCGGGGCCGTCTGTGCGAAGCGCCTCGGGGCGGATGCCGAGGACGAGGTCGCGGCCATTGCCGGCCGTATCGCGGAAACGGGCGGGCAGGAGTAGGCCAGTGTCGGAGCCTGAAAGCACCAGCCGGTTGTCCCGAACGGTGGCCTTCAAAAGGTTCATCGGCGGCGCGCCGACAAAAGTGGCGACGTAAAGCGTTGCCGGGTGGTTGTAGATCTCCTCCGGCGTGCCGAGCTGCTCGATACGGCCGTCGCGCATAACGGCGATGCGGCTTGCCAGCGTCATCGCCTCGATCTGGTCATGGGTGACATAGACGACCGTCGTCTTCAGCATCTGGTGCAGCCGCTTGATCTCGGTGCGCATCTCCATTCGCAGCTTGGCGTCAAGGTTGGAGAGCGGCTCGTCGAACAGAAACACCTCAGGTTTGCGCACCAGCGCACGGCCGATCGCGACGCGCTGACGCTGGCCGCCGGAAAGCTGACTCGGCTTGCGGTCGAGGAGGTTTTCGATCTGCAGGAGCTTTGCCGCATCGCGAACGGCCTTGTCGCGGTCGTCCGCCGGCACTTTGCGCATTTCCAGCCCGAAGCCGATGTTCCTGTGCACCGTCAGATTAGGATAGAGCGCGTAGGATTGAAAGACCATGGCGATGTCACGGTCCTTCGGATGCACGCCGAGCACCGAGCGCCCACCGATCCTGACATCGCCGCTCGTTGCCTCGGCAAGTCCGGCGATGATGTTCAAGAGCGTAGACTTGCCGCAGCCGGACGAGCCGAGCAAAACGAGAAATTCACCGCTTTCCAGCGAGATGTCGATGCCTTTCAGGGTCTCGACATCACCATAGGACTTGCGGATGGTCTGGATTTCGAGCGCACTCATCGCAACGGCTCCTGAAGAGTTGTCGGGCCGCCATAATTGCGGGGAAGGGTTGAGATGGCGCGCGAGGCAACCTCCGTTCCGGCTATCAGGCAGGAAAGCAGCGGCGCATCGCCAGCGAGAGCCGCGAGGAAAGCGGCGTTGAAGACATCACCGGCACCGATCGTATCGACAACTTCGACAACGGGTGCGCCCACCGAAACCAACACGCCCTCCGGCCCGATCGCGATCGCGCCGTCCGGGCCACGCTTAACAACGACGATCGCATCCTGCGGCATATGCAGCCTGATGTGACGTGCGGCCGCGATCGGATCGACGATGCCGGCAAGCGTCGTCGCCTCGATTTCGTTCAACAGCGCGATGCCGCTGCGAGACAGCCAGGCGCGTGTCGCCGCGCAATTCCGCTGCGTCCAACCGTCGAGCGGCCAGCCGGTGTCGAGTGCGACGGTAACGTCATGGCTGTCGGCCCAGTCGAAAAAGGGGTCGTATTGCTCGGTCAGATCGTCGGTCAGGAACGAGCCGCAAAGGAGGGCGTAACCGCTGCTAAGGCGCGCTGCGTCGAGGACCGCGAAGACATCGGCCAGACTGAAACGCGGCAGATGGCCTTTGGTCGTGAAGAAGGTGCGCTCGCCGTCCGGATGGATGATGCCGACGGAGAGCGTCGTTTTCTCAGGACGTATGGGCCACTTCTCGGAACGGTGGCCGAAGGCTTCGCTCAGCCAGCGGCCGAATTGGTCACTGCCGATATTGGCGGCGATCTCGAATTCGACGCCAAGCGCCTGCCAGGTGAGTGCGCTGTTGCCGGCGGCTCCGCCGACCCGTAGTTCGTCGTGATCGACGATGATTTCCGTCCCGGCCTTCGGCCAGGCGGCTGCCGGCCCAAGGATCAGGTCGACGTTGACGTTGCCGATGACTGCAAGCGGCCGCATTCATTCACTCCGGGTGATCTTGGTGGATCGAACCGGCGTTCCGGCATTCTCCACACGGGCGTCGGCAAAGGCGATCATCAGCCGCTGGGCAACCGGCAGCATGGCGAAGATCGCGGCAAGGCCCGTTACCGGGGTAAAGCGGATTGTCACCGCGCCGGCGACCGGCGCTTGCCCGGATGCGTCGAACAGGATGACGGGGGCGCCGGTCTCGACGGCGGAGATCGCCATTGCGGTCACCAAGCCGGATGTCTCGTCCAAGCCGCGGAACAGCACGACGCCGATTTCCGGCCCCAGCATCTCCATCGGCCCATGGCGCAACTGGCCGCCTTCAAGCGAGAAGCAGGGGCGGCGCGACAATTCGGTCAATCCGAGCGCCAATGCCTCGGCGATGCCCTGCAGCCGGCGGCCTGAGGTGACGACCGTTGCGACGTCTTCGAGCGCGGTGAGGGCGGCGGCGATGTCATGGTCTTCAGGCGCGTTGAGGATCGCAAGTGCGGCCCGGGGATCTTCGCCGAGGGCGGCGAGGATTGCCAGATGCAGGGCGAAGGTTACCGTCAGGCTGCGTGTCGCGGCGAAGGCAAGTTCGGTGCCGCCGGCGCCCACCAATGACGGGGCGGTTCTTGCGAGGAAGGAACTGGCTTCGAGCGTCAGGCCGAAGGTCTCCTCAGTGCCGCCGGTTTCATCGAACCAACGCACCACCTCGGCGCTCTCGCCGGATTGCGAGGTGACGAAGATCGTCCTGCCGCTAACTGGTAGCGGCTGGCCAAGCTGCTCGGAAAGCGGCAAGGCGACGGCATCGATACCGAGGGCCCGATAGAGCGGTTCGACGGCGCGGTTGACGGCATGCGAGCCGCCCATGCCGAGCAGGAGCAGCCGGCCGGTTTTCTTCAGCGAGACGGCGGCTCTTGTCGCGCTCGGCCCGGCAACTTCATAGGAGGCGATCGCATCGGCATGCTGGCGCGCCATCTCGCGATCGATCGCGGCAAGTCCGGCCGGCCGGATTGTTTCTGTTGTCATGTTCATCCCTTGACGCCGCCGCTGGTGAGCCCTGAAACCAGGGCACGTTGCATGATGAGACCAATCAGTACCGGAGGCAGGGCGGCGAGCACGCCCGCCGTGGCGATCAGTCCGTAATCGGAAACGCGGCCACCGGCGAGATCCGCGATGGCGACGGTCAGCGTTTTGGCGCGCTGGTCGGAGGTGAAAAGCAGCGCATAGAAGAATTCGTCCCAGGCAAGCAGGAATGCAAACAGGCTTGACGTCGCGACCACAGGGGCGGCGAGCGGCAGCGTAATGATCCTCAGCGTCTGGAACAGGCCGGCGCCGTCGATCATTGCGGCGGATTCGATTTCGCGTGGAATGGAATCGAAGCCCGATTTCATCAGCCAGGTGGTGAAGGGCGCCAGGATGCTGAGATAGACGAGGGCCAGGCCGAAGACGTTGTTCAGCATGCCGAGATGGGAGAGACCCATATAGAGCGGCACCGCAAGCGCCACCGGCGGCAGCATATAGGTGCCGATCACCATCGACAGCGACCATCCCACAGAAGGCGTGCGCGACACCGCCCAGCCGGCCGGAATGGCGAGCGCAATCGACGCGATCGTCGCCATGCCAGCCACCTCGATGCTGTTGCGCAGCGACGAGGTGAAGGCGGCGCCGGCGCTGTTTTCGATCGTCGAGAGCAGCACGGCGTAGCGAGAGAAATCCGCCGTTTGCGGCCACCAGCGCAATGGCTTCGCCGCAAGGTCGGCGGCGGGCGAGATGCTCATGATGAACAGCCACAGGATCGGCGCCAGGATGACGGCGGCAAGAAGCAGCGCGCAGACATAGATGAAGGCGGAAAAGAGTGGGCTTTGGCGTTCCATCAGGCCGCACTCCCGGCGGTCTTGCGCACCAGGGCGGCGTAGCCGGCGGCAAGCAGCGTCACCAGCAGCGTCACGATCAACGCCAGCGATGCGCCGGAGCCGGCTCGCTGGAAGGAGAAGGCTTCCTGATAGACGAGGATCGACAGCGTGCGCGTGCTATTGGCCGGGCCACCGCGGGTCATGACCCAGATGATGTCGAACACCTTGAAGGCTTCGATCGTGCGCAGCACCAGGGCCACCATCAGCGGGCCGGCGAGATAGGGCAGGATGACGAAGCGGAAGCGGGCGAAAGCGCCGGCGCCGTCGACGAGCGAGGCGGCGGTGATGTCGCGCGGTACGGCCTGGAGTGCGGCCAGCGCGATCAGCGCCACCAGCGGGAAATTCTTCCAGCAATCGGCGACGATGAGGGCTGCCAACGCCGTGCCCGGTTCGCCGAGCCAGGAGCGGTAGGCATCAAGCAGGCCGAGCTGGGTCAGCGCCGCGTTCAGCGCGCCATATTCCGGGTTGTAGATCAGCCGCCAGAGCGTGGCATTGACGACGGTCGGCAGCGCCCAGGGCAGGATCATCAGGGCGCGAAGCGCGGCGCGGCCGCGGAATTGCTGGTTCAGTAACAGGGCGGCGAGAACGCCGATCACCATTTCGGCGGCAACCGAGACGATCGCGAACCATGCGGTGGTGATGAGGGTGCGTTGAAAATTCGAGCCGGAGATCATCTTCGCGTAATTGCCGATACCGACGAAATTTCCTTCCGTGCCGACGAGCTTGGCATCGGTGAAGGAGAGGCCGACAGTATCGATCAGGGGCCAGCCGATGACCGATATCATGACCACGAGAAGCGGCAGCATCAAAAGCCACGCGCGGGTTGTCAGCCAAGTGCCCGACATCAAGGCGACCCTTCTTCATTCTTAAGTTTTTGGAAACCGGGCGACGGCAGGCGCCGCCCGGGGTTCTGAGCCGGATCAGAGACCGCTATTATCGGCCGCCGATTTCAGCGCGTTCTCGGGAGAGGACTGGCCGAGCAACGATTCCTGTATCGCCTGCTGCAGGGCGGTCGAAAGCTCCTGATATTTCGGTGTCGTCGGACGCGGATACATGGCGGCGAGGCCGACCTTGGCAGCGGAGATCAGCTCTTCCTGACCCTTGGTGACGGCCGGGTCCTCATAGGAGGAGGCCCAGATCGGCAGGCTGAGCTTGGCATAGGCATTCTGCGTCGCCTGCGAGGTCATGAAGGTGATGTATTTCCAGGCCTCATCCGGATGCTGGCTGGCCGAGGTGATGCCGAGGCCCATCGAACCGTTGACGGCCGAAGCCGCGCTCTTGCCGGCCACACCCGGTGCCGGGACGACGCCGACCTTGCCCGCGACCTTGCTGTCCTTCGGATCGTTGGCCATATTGTACATATAGGTCCAGTTCAGCGCGAAGGCGGCATCGCCGTTTTCGAAGACCTTGCGGACGTCCTCTTCCAGGAATTCCTTGGAGTTCGGATTGGTCAGGCCGGAGGAATAGCTGGAGACCATATATTTCAGCGCATCAAGACCGCCGCCGGTCTGGAAGGCGGGCTTGCCCTCCTTGAGGAAATCGCCGCCATAGGCGCTGACGAGCGTTGTATAGTCGCAGATTGCCGCTTCGGCCTGCGACCAGCTCCAGGCGATCGGCGTAGCGAGCAGGCCCTTGTCCTTGATCGTCTTTGCCTGCTCGGTCAGCTCGTCCCAGGTTTTCGGTGGAGCCTTGATGCCGGCCTTTTCAAGGATCTCCTTGTTGTAGAACAGGTATTTGGTATCGAGGATCCACGGCATGCCGAAATATTTGCCGTCATACTGCACGGTGGTCCAGGCGCCCGGCAGCACGCCTTTCTTCATCTCGTCGGTGATGTGCGAGGAGACGTCGACCAGCACCTTGTTGGTGGCGTATTCCGCCGGCCAGATAACATCGAAGAGGACGACGTCATAGCCGCCGCCGGAACCCTGCGCCAGCACCGTCTTGTCGTGCAGGCCTTCATAGGGAACGAATTCGAGATTGACTTTGATATCGGGGTTCGCCTTGGCGAAGGCATCGGTCATGGCCCGCACGTCGGCCTCGCTATAGGCGGCCTGCGCCATGAAAAGCGCGTTCAGCGTCGTCTCGGCGAAAGCGTGCGGTGCAAGAGATGCGCCGATCAAGGCCGCACCGAGAAGCGTCTTGTTAAAGGATTTCAGCATTGCAGCCTCCAGTTTTTGACATTTACGCATTTCCGAGGGCTTCCGCCATCGGTGTTCGAGAAGTCGTCTCGGAGCGTCGTCGGAGCCCTTGTCGGCGTCCTGCGTTCCCTGGAACTCTCCGGCTCCTTATTAAGTCAAGTGTCTTGACTTATTACTTCTTCAACATTCTATTGGAGTCAAGAGGCAATTGCACATGAATGACAGCCGTCCGATCCGAGCCAAGAGCGGCACCAACCACGGGGGCACCAGTGCCCATAACCGGCGCGTGATGATCGATGCCCTGAGAATCAACGGTGCGCTTTCCCGCGCCGATCTGGCGCGGGCGACGCGGCTGACCAAGCAGACGGTGTCCAATATCATTGAGGAACTCGAACGCGACGGTCTCGTCAGTTCGCAGGAGGCGGTGAGGAAGGGCAGGGGCCAGCCCTCGACGCCCTATCGGCTCGTGCCGGAAGGCGCCTTTGCGATCGGCCTGCAGATCGACCGGCATGTGACGCGTGCGGTTGCGGTCGATCTTGTCGGTAGCGTTCTCGTGCGCGACGAGGCCGGGCTCCCACCTGGAGGTCCGTCGCAGGGGGCGAAGGTGATCCTCAATCTTGTCGCCAGCGTGCGTTCGAAGCTTGCCGGCGTCGTCCGGCAGTCGGAAAAGCGGCTTGTCGGCCTCGGCGCGGCCATGCCTGGGCCCTTCGGCGTCGCCGGTAGCGGCGACGATCCGTGGATGATGGAGGCTTGGCAGAAGTTTCCGCTGTTGGAAACGCTGACTGCCGGCACCGGGCTCGATGTCGACCTGCAGAACGATGCGGCGGCGGCAGCGACCGCCGAGCGCATGGTGGGGGCGGCCCATGGGCTCGACCATGCCATCTGCCTCTTCGTCGGCTATGGCATCGGTGCCGGGCTTATCCTGAATGGCGAGCTCTACCGCGGCGCCAACGGCAATGCCGGCGAGATCGGCATGGCGCTGCTGTTTGCCGACGGCAAATCGACGCCGCTCGAACATCGTGCCTCCCTCGCCTCGCTCTATCAGCATCTCTCGGCCGATCCCGCCGATCCCGACCTCCACGCACGCATCAACGACCTTACCTTGAGCGGCGATCAAAGCATCGACGCCTGGGTCGAGGCGGCGGCGGTCGACCTGCGCTGGAGCATCCATCTCATCGAGACCCTGTTCGATCCGCAAACCGTTATCCTTTGCGGCAGCGCGCCGGAAGCGCTGGTGAACAAGTTGATTGCGGCAATCGGCCGGTTGCTGCCCTCGATCGCCGAACGTCGCGGTCGCATACTGCCGCGCCTGCAGCCCGGTATGGCCGATCCCTGGTCGGTCGCACTCGGTGCTGCCGCCGGGCCGATCAGCCACGCGTTCGATCCGCGTTTTGCTGCAATTTTGAAGGATTCCCTTTGATTTCAAGGCTAAAACCAGACGTTGCACACGAGTGCAGTGGCGGAAAGATAGCCGTTTCTGCAGGTTTCATGTGACGGTATCCCCGAATAAGGATGCTCTGTCGCAATATAGGCAAATATTGAAAACCCTTGATAATTATAATTATTCGAATATGAATATAACTGTTCGGCAGTGCGCTGGGGAGGCTGGCGAGGCTTCTCTAAATATAGCCTCGGCTGCGGCAAATAACATCCGAATGAAGGTTTTGTGACGGCACGATTTCGATCGTTTCATGTCATGTAATATTCATTAGCCGCAGCAATTTGAACCAGCTAATAGGGCGTGCGCTGAAAGTGCGCGTCTCTTTTACGTTCGAGGTTCTCATGCAAGCCAAGCTTCTCGGCGCCGTAGGCGCCCTTCTCGCTACAGCGTTTCTTGCTGGTCCCGCTGCCGCCGCCGATAAGACCAAGATTGACTTCTGGTTCGGCAATTCCGGTGACATCGCAAAGCGGGTCCAGGAACAGTGCGATCGGTTCAACCAGTCGCAGGCCGATTATGAAATCGTCTGCACCAGCCAGGGCAGCTACGACGCTTCCCTGCAGAACACCATCGCCGCCTTCCGCGCCGGCAAGCAGCCGACCATCGCCCAGGTCTCCGACGCCGGCACGCTCGACATCATGCTTTCCGGCGCCTACTACCCGGCCAACAAGCTGATGACCGACATGGGCTACAATGTCGACTGGAAAGATTACTTCTCCGGCATCGCAAACTATTATGCGACGTCGAAGGGCGAGATGTATTCGTTCCCCTTCAATTCCTCGACCGCTCTGCTCTACTGGAACAAGGATGCCTTCGCCAAGATCGGCAAAGACCATGCTCCCGCCACCTGGCAGGAAGCCGGCGAAGACTTCAAGGCTCTGAAGAACGCCGGCTATGCTTGCCCGCTCGCCTTCGACATCTCCAACAACGAAGTCTGGCAGTACATCGAGCAGTTCGAAGCCGTCAACGGCGAAGCGATCGCGACGAAGAAGAACGGCTTTGAAGGCCTCGACGCCGAGCTGGCGTTCAACAAGAACCCGCTGCTCGTCAGCTATGTCAAGGACCTCAAGTCCTGGTACGACAACAAGCTTGCCTTCATCAAGAACAAGGCCGTCGGCCAGACTTTCGTCGAGGCTTTCGCCGCCGGCGATTGCCAGGTCATCCTGACCTCGGTCGGCGACCATGGCAATGTTGGCCGCACCGCCAAGCAGGGCATGAACTGGGGCGTTGCCATGCTCCCCACCTACGGCAACGCAACCCGCCACAGCTCCTACGTCGGCGGCGCTTCGCTCTGGGTTCTGAAGGGTCACTCCGACGCCGAATACAAGGCTGCTGCTGCCTTCTTCAACTTCATCGCAAAGCCGGAAGAAGCTCTCACCTGGTCGACTGTTACCGGCTATATCCCGGTTCGCAACTCCGGTTTCGAATACCTGAAGAAGCAGGGCTTCTACGACAAGGCTCCCTATGCCGGCCGCGAACTCGCCATTCAGAGCCTGACCGCATCGCCTGCTGACGACACGGCTGCGCACGGCATCCGCCTCGGCGGCCTGCTGCAGGTTCGCACCGAAATCGCAAACAGCCTGCAGGCAATCTTTGTCAACAACGCTGACGTCCAGGCTTCGCTCGACGGCGCGGCCGAACGCGGCAACCAGCTCCTGCGTCGCTTCCAGCAGACCTACAAGAACGTTCAGCTTCCCTGATCATTCGATATGAGCCGCACCCAGCCCGCGTTTGGCGCGCTGGGTGCGTTTTGCAGGTTCTTCAATCGGACGCGGATGCGAACTCGCCGCCCGCGCCTACCGCATAATCCCTTAAATCGGAATCGATTTAGGGATAAATTATGCAGCAATTCAAAAGCTGCAGCGTCCTTTGCGCGTCTGAAAGAGGCGCGGCGCTGTGGGTCAAACCAGGGCGAAAACGACCACTCATGGAAAAGCGCGTCACTTTCTCCTCGACGACGATCGGACTGCTCTTTGCATTTCCGATGCTGCTGCTGATCTTCGTATTCTTCTATTGGCCTAGCGCCCAGGCGCTCTATTGGGCGTTCACGCTCGAGCAGCCATGGGGCGGCGGCAATGCCTGGGTCGGTTTCGACAATTTCAAACAGCTGCTTACCGACCCGGTCTATTGGGACTCGATTTCCCGCAGCATGATCTTCGGCTTCAGTTCGACGGCCATTGCCATGGGTCTGGCGCTCATCCTAGCGCTTTTGACAGATCGTGAACTGCGCGGCCATAAGATCTACCGGTCGGTCTTCATCTGGCCCTACGCGATTGCCGCGCCCGCTCTCGGTCTCGCCTTCCGCTTCATCCTGGCGCCGGAGGCAGGCCTTCTGTCGGTCATCAATCACGTCTGGCCCGGTCTCTGGAATCCGGCGCTCGACGGCAAGGATGCGATGATCGCCGTCATCGTTGCATTCTCCTGGAAATATATCGGCTACAATTTCATCTTCTTCCTCTCGGCGCTGCAAGGCATTCCGCGTTCGCTGATCGAGGCCGCCGCAATGGACGGTTCGGGGCCGATGCGCCGTATCTGGGATATTCAGCTGCCCTTGCTGACGCCGACGCTGTTCTTCCTGCTCGTCATCAACATCACCGAGAGCTTCCAGGATTCCTTCGGCATCGTCGACGTCATGACGCAGGGGGGGCCGGCGCGCGCGACGGACCTCATGGTTTACAAGATCTATTTCGACGGCTTTAGGGGCCTCGATTATTCGGGCGCCGCAGCCCAGTCGATCATTCTGATGGTGCTCGTTGTTCTTCTTACCATCTTTCAGTTCCGCTTTATCGAGCGGCGCGTGCACTACAAGTAAGGCCCCTGCACATGATCGAACGCACCCCAATATTCAATTTCATCTGCTATACGCTTCTCGCGCTCGGCATGGTCATCGCGCTCCTGCCTTTCGCCATTGTCATCATCGCGTCGACCCTCGATCTGGAGACGGTCAATCGTGTGCCGCTGCCGCTCACGCCGGGCTCGCATTTCTGGGAAAACGTCCAGACCGCCTGGGTCCGTGCCGATCTCGGCAACAAGCTGTTTCACAGTATCATCTTCGCCGCGGCGGTCGGCGCCGGCAAAGTGATCCTTTCTGCCATGGCAGCCTTCTCGATCGTCTACTTCCGCTTCCGCGGCCGGTATGTGATTTTCTGGATCATCTTCATCACGCTGATGCTGCCGCTGGAGGTCCGCATCGTGCCGACCTATTCGATCGCGGCCAATGCGCTGCAGCCGTTCCAGACGATCCTTGATGTCCTCGGCATAAGCTGGCTCGTGGCGCAGATCACCGGCATCCAGATCAAGCTCGAATGGGGCCTGCTGAATTCCTATCCCGGTCTCGTTCTGCCGTTGGTCGCAACGGCGACCGGCACTTTCCTTTACCGGCAGTTTTACCTGACGGTTCCGGACGAACTTGCCGAGGCCTCGAAGATGGACGGATCGGGTCCTGTCCGGTTTTTCTGGGACATTCTGGTGCCGCTTTCGCGGCCCAACATGATCGCACTGTTCACGATCATGTTCGTCTGGGCATGGAACCAGTATCTCTGGCCGCTGCTGATTACTACCGATCCGAATTTCGGCATTGCTGTGACGCAGCTCAAGACCCTCATTCCCTCCGAATTCGGCCTGCCAGACTGGAACGTCGCCATGGCAGGTACACTTATCATCATGTCGCCGCCGCTGGTGCTCGTCATCCTGATGCAGCGTTGGTTCGTGCGCGGCCTTATCTCTACCGAGAAATGAAGGAATAGTCCTGTGGCACCTATCTCAATCCGTGATGTGAAGAAGAGCTACGGCAAGAATCCCGTCGTTCACGGCGTCGATCTCGAAATCCAGTCCGGTGAGTTCATCGTCATCCTCGGCCCGTCCGGCTGCGGCAAGTCCACACTGTTGCGCATGATCGCCGGCCTGGAGGAAATCAGCGGCGGCGAAATCGCAATCGATGGGCGCGTCGTCAACCGGCTTGAGCCGCGCGAGCGCGGCTGCGCCATGGTGTTTCAGAACTATGCGCTCTATCCGCATATGAGCGTCGCCGAGAATATCGGTTATGCCCTTAAAGTGGCCGGCGTCTCCAAGGTGGAGCGTGAGCGCCGCATCGCCGAAGTCGCCAAGGCGCTCAGCCTGGAACCCTTCCTCGACCGCCGGCCCGCCGCCCTTTCCGGCGGGCAGCGCCAGCGCGTCGCCATGGGCCGTGCGATGATCCGCGAACCGAACGTGTTCCTCTTCGACGAGCCGCTTTCGAACCTCGACGCCAAGCTGCGCATCGCCATGCGCGCCGAAATCCGCCGGCTGCATCGCCGCCTTGGCGCCACTTCGATCTTCGTCACGCATGACCAGACCGAGGCCATGACGCTGGCTGACCGGCTGGTGGTGATGAACGGCGGCAGGGTCGAGCAGGTCGGCACCCCGGAAGAAGTCTATCATCATCCGGTGTCGCGTTTCGTTGCCGGCTTCGTCGGCACGCCGGCGATGAACCTGCTTGAAGGCACAATCAATGACGAGGGTGTCTTCGTCTACGACCAGAGCCGCAAGATCGCGCTGCCGCGCGAGCGCGCAGCACCGCTGAAAGGCAAACGCGTCGTGCTCGGCATGCGCGCCGAAGCGGCCCGGCTGGTGGCCCCGGATGCGCCCGGTGCTCTCACTGCAACGGCCGATTTCATCGAAGAACTCGGCGCGAGCCGTGTCGTTCACGCCGATTTCGACGGGCTGCCCTTTGCCGTGGCGCTGACCGAAGCCGTGAAGGTGAAGTCCGGCGATCCGATCGGCATCGCGATCGACTATAACGCGATCCATCTCTATGCCGCCGATACCGGCCGGATCATCGAGAACCCTGTGATGAGCAGCGCTGGCGCCGTTCACGCGTGAGGGGACGCGCCGAGGTTGCTTTCTTTCCAGCGGGCGTGGCGGCATGCATCAGCGATGGATCGGGTCGATCCAGGGCACGTCTTCCGGTTTCTCGATCGGCTCGATGTCGAGATTGACGACGACCGGCTCCTGGCCTGAACGGACGAGCACGCATTCCAGCGTCTCGTCGCGGCTGGCGTTGATCTCCTGGTGCGGCACATAGGGGGGAACATAGATGAAGTCGCCGGGACCGGCCTCGGCGGTATATTCCAGATGCTCGCCCCAGCGCATGCGGGCTTTGCCCTTGACCACGTAGATGATGCTTTCGAGGTCACCGTGATGATGGGCGCCGGTCTTGGCGTTGGCATGGATCGTCACCGTGCCGGCCCAGATTTTCTCGGCCCCGGCACGCGCATTGTTGATCGCGGCGGCGCGGTTCATGCCCGGCGTCTGCGCGGTGTTCGGATCGAGCGAATTGCCGGGAATGACCTTGACGCCATGTTCCCGCCAGTCGACGTGATGATGCTCGTGATCGTCGCTCATGCCTTGCCTCCACCTTCGATGAGATCAATCTAGGCGGAGGCGGCGCGAGGGCCAAGTGGATTTGCCGGTCACGCGGGCCGGAATATCTGATCGAAACGAAAAGCTGAACGAAGTTGGGTTGCACACTATGCCGGTGCATCGATAACGTCTGCGCAAAACGAAAGAGCGGACCCGATGAGCCACCTCCCACAGATCGACTACGACACTGCTTCGCAAGAGGTTCGTGCGGCGCATGACGAGGAAGTCAGGCTGCGCGGACGCATGACCAACATGAAGCGCACGCTGCTGCATTCGCCGGCCGCCCATCGCATCTATGCCGAATGGTTCACGCTACGGGCAGAACTCGATCCTGCTATCGGCGACCGGGCGATCTGGATCTTCTCGCATGCAATCTCGAAGGCGGCGAAATCGAAGATCGCCGTCACCTTCTTTCGCCGGGCTTTGATCAACAAAGGTTTCAATCCCGACGCGCTCGAACTTTCCGAGGAGGAAGCGCTGCTCGAGGCCTTCGGCAAGGCGACCGTCGCCGATTCCAATGCCGTTCCCGCCGAACTCTGGGCGAAGCTGAAAGAGCGCTACGAGACGCGGGTGCTGGTCGATCTCGTCGCTTTCGCCGGCATCATGCTGGCTACCGCCGTCTTCAACAATGTCGTCGAGGTCGATTTCGACCCCGAGTTTGAAGCCTTTGCCGAAAGCGCCGATTCACCGGCATCCTGAAACTCAACGATCGAGCGGCAGGATCAGCACATCGCGCGCCGGCACCTCGATGCCGCCATTGTCCATATGGTCGATCGGCCAGACGGGTTGGCCTCGCGCCAACATTCCGCGGGCAAGCGTCACCTCTGTTTTCTGTGCAGTTCTCGTCGGGTTGACGAGCCAGAGAAAGCTGCCTTTCTCCCCGACGTGAATGCGCGGGAAGAGCGCGCCATTCGAAAGCGTCGCATGCCGCTTCTTGCCGCTCCATGTTATTAGTTCGGCGAAGAAAGCCCCGTTCGCCTTTCCCAGCGTGCGGTAATAGGCGACGGAGGGATTGGTGCCAATTAGCAGCGTGCGGCCGTTGCCAAAGGTATTTTCGACGACGGCAAGACGGCCGTCAGTGAAATGCCCACGTGCCGCGCCGCCCGCCAGCCGGTAGGACTGCAGGAAACCGCCGCCGTCGACAGCTGCGCCGTCGAGATCGAAATGGATGCGGTCGCCGATATCGGGCATGAATTCGACTTCTTCCTCGCGCGCACCGAAGACCTCGTCGAGGCCCATGTTCGGCTGCACGGTGCCGACATGGCCACGATCGCCGAAATAGCCGGGGCATGCTTCGGCAATCAGTGTGCCGCCGTTTTCGACCCAGGCTTTCAGGCGTTTTGCCTGTTCTGATGTGAACATGATCGGGTAGGGGAAATAGAGGAAATCATAGGGGTCGATATCGTCGATATGCACCCAGTCCGGTTGCGCGCCCTGTTCGAGGAAGGCGCGATAGGCGCCCCACATGGCTTCGGGGTAGGGCTTTTCCTTACGATCGTGGTTCAGGAGGTAATCGAACTCCTGCGTTTCGCGGATAAACAGGATGCCGACCTCGCCGCGCACCGGCTTTGCCTCCCAGAGGGGACCTTGCGCCGTGTCGTTTGCCCACTTTGCCATGGCGCTCGCCATGTCGGAGCGCGGCGTGCGCGAGCCGTCCATGCCGTAGGAGCCGAAGGCGCCGAAAAGGGGGCCGTCAAGCAGCGGGCGCCAGCGAAGGTTTAGGACGCCGCGGGCGCCGCCGGCAAGCGAGGTCATGCTCCAGAGGCGGATATCCTCGGGCTCGGCGACACGGCCATCCTCCTTGTCGCGGCCGATCACCTGCGGCTGCAGCCAAAGCGGGCCGCCCTGGCGCTCGGCATGCCAGAAAGGCTTGCCGCGGGCGGCGGCGCGGTTGATATCGACGCCGTACCAGTTCTTCCAGGCTTCCGAGCCCTTGCGCGCCTGGATCCAGGTGAAGCCGTAGACTTCGACCTTGGAAGCGGCGAGCCAGTCGTCGCAGCCGTTGGCCGCCATGTTGGGAATTGCGCCCGATATGCCATGGGCAACGATGGTGTTCTTCAGATCGACGGCGCGGAGTGTGTCGATGCGCCACTGCATCTGGTCGTAGAAGTTGTCGCGCTTGAACTGCAGCCAGTCGATGCATTCGGGATAGGGCGCCATGTGGACCGGCGGCTCGATATCCTCCCATTCGGCGTAGCTGTAGCGGTGCCAGGCTGTCGCCAGGGCCTTCAGGCTCCCGTATTTCTTCTCCAGCCACTTCCGGAAGGCTGATTTGGCGTAGCTGCTGTAATCGACATCGGCGGAATAGTTGCACTCGTTCCAGACGTCGTAGCCATAGATTGCCGGGTGATCCTTGTAGCGGGTGGCGAGCGCGGTCAGGAACTTGCCCGCAGCTTCCTTGACCTCCGGGCAGTTCAGCGTCAGGGCGCCGGCACCGCCGCCATTATTGGAGAAGCCGCCGGTCGCCGCCGAGACGCCCATATAGGAACCGAGCTTGTTGCCGTCGGCATTGACCTGCAGCGCATGGGCGTATTTGCGAACGGCCCAGTCGGGCACGGCATGGATCAGTTCGGCGATGACTGTCTTGATGCCGTTTGCGGCGGCAAGGTCCAACTGGCGGTCATATTCTTCCCAGTCGTAAACGCCGGGTGCTGTCTCGATCGCGCCCCACATGAACCAGTGGCGGAAGATGTTGAGGCCGTCTTGCCCAGCGGTCGCGTAGTCGCGCTCCCAATCGTCGCGGGGCGGATTTGATTTGCGAAAATAGACGGCGCCGTAGGGCAGTTGGATATCTTTATTGAGCATTGTCTTGTCCTTTTCTATCGATGTCCGGACATGGCTTCGCCGTCCGGAGAAGAGGCTCCGGCAATAGGCAATCGAGGATGTCGTCCGGCTATTTTAAAAGCGTTTCTTCTAGCGCGGCCCTCCGGCGAGGAGTTCGAGCGTGCGGATGAGGGCGGAATGGTCGCGTTCGCCGTCGCCAATGGCGATGGCGGCATTCATCAGTTGCTGCGTCGCGGCGGTGTTCGGCAGCGACAGATCGAGCGCGCGGGCTGCATCGACGGCAAGTGTCATGTCCTTGCGATGCAGGCGGATGCGGAAGCCGGGCTCGAAGGTCTCCTTGACCATGCGCTCTCCATGCACCTCGAGGATGCGCGAGGCGGCAAAGCCGCCCATCAGTGCGGCGCGCACCTTGGCCGGGTCGGCGCCGGCCTTCCTGGCAAACAGCAGCGCTTCGGCAACCGCTTCGATCGTCAGCCCGACGATGATCTGGTTGGCGACCTTGGCGGTCTGGCCGTCGCCACTGCCGCCGACATGGGTGATGTTCTTGCCCATCTTTTCGAAGAGCGGTCTGGCGCGCTCGAAAGCCTGCTCCTTGCCACCGACCATGATCGTCAGCGAGGCGGCCTTTGCGCCAACTTCGCCGCCGGAAACCGGAGCATCGAGATAATCGCAGCCGAGGGCCTCGACGCGCTTGGCGAAGCTCTTCGTCGCCACCGGCGAGATCGAGCTCATGTCGATGACAAGCTTGCCCTCGGACAAGCCCGAGGCGACGCCGTTCTCGCTGAAGAGAACCGTCTCGACGTCAGGCGTATCCGGCAGCATCAGGACGATGATGTCCGAGGCTTCGGCCACAGCCTTGGCGCCTAACGCCGCCTTGCCGCCCTTGTCGACGAGATGCTGCGAGACCTCCTTGACACGGTGGAGATGCAGCGTGTGGCCGGAATCGATCAGGTGTTCCGCCATCGGGCGACCCATGACGCCCAGTCCGATGAATCCTATATTCATGCTGTTCTCGCTTGCTTCCGGTAGGGTTTCATCCAGCCGAGGCCCTCGCTGGTGCCTGATTTCGGCTTGTATTCACAGCCGACCCAGCCGTCGTAGCCAAGGCGGTCGAGTTCAGAGAGGATGAAGCGGTAATTGATCTCGCCGGTGCCGGGTTCGTTGCGGCCGGGATTGTCGGCGATCTGCACATGGGCGATCTTCTCCTGCAGCCTTGTGAAGGTCGGCATCAGATCGCCCTGCATGATCTGCATGTGGTAGAAATCATACTGGATATAGAGATTGTCGGAGCCGACCCTGTCGAGGATGCGTTCGACATGGGCGGTGCTCGACAGGAAGAAACCCGGAATATCGCGCAGGTTGATCGGCTCGATCAGCAGCCTGACGCCGGCATCGGCGGCGCGCTTTGCTGCATATTTCAGATTGTCGACCAGCACCGTTTCCAGCGTTTCGAGGTCCGCACCCTTTGGCACCAGGCCGGAGATGACGTTGACCTGCCGGCAATTGAGCACCTTGGCATAATCGAGCGCCTGGGTCACACCATCGCGGAATTCCTGCACGCGATCCGGCAGGCAGGCAATGCCGCGCTCACCGCCGGCCCAGTCTCCTGATGGCACGTTGAAGAGCGCCTGTTTCAGGCCACTTGCCTTCAGCGTCTCGGCGACCTTCTCCTTCGGCTCGGCATAGGGGCCGAGATATTCGAACGCGCCGAAACCGTCCCGTGCGGCAGCGGCGAAACGATCGAGGAACGGTAGGTCCTGATAGAGGAAGGAAAGGTTGGCGGAGAATTTCGGCACTGGACAGTCCTTAGATGGCGGGCGCGACGAAACGATGCCGATGCAGCATGCGCTTGTCGCGGGGGTCAGGATTGGGAACGGCTGATATGAGGCTCTTGGTATAGGCCTCCTTGGGAGCGGTGCAGATCTGCTCGGCCTCGCCGAGTTCGACGATTTTGCCGCGATGCATGACGGCGACCCGATCGCAGAAATAACGCACGACTGAAATGTCGTGCGAGATGAAGATGAAGCTCAGGTTCAGCCGCTGGCGGATATCGAGCAGCAGATCGAGAATCTGGCTGCGGATCGAGACGTCGAGCGCAGAGGTCGCCTCGTCGGCGATGATGATGCGCGGATCGAGCGCAAGCGCGCGGGCGATGCCGATACGCTGGCGCTGGCCGCCGGAGAAGGCATGGGGGTAACGCTCCATGCCCATCGGATCGAGGCCGACGAGCCGCATCAGCTCGGCGACGCGGTCCTCCAGCGCCTTGCCCTTGGCGAGGCCGTTGACGATGAGGGGATCGCCGATCACCTCCTTGACGGTCATGCGCGGATTGAGCGAGGCGAACGGATCCTGGAAGACGAGGCGGACTTCGCGGTGGAAGGTGCGCAGCTCGCGTTTCGTCAGCTTGGTGACGTCGATCTCGGTACCGTCCCTGCCGCGATAGGTGATGCTACCCGATGTTGGCTCGACGGTGCGCAGGATGAGGCGGCCGAGTGTGGTCTTGCCGGAGCCGCTTTCGCCGACAATGCCGAGGTTCTCGCCGGGATAGAGATCGAAGCTGGCGTCGTCGACCGCGCGTAGCGTATTGGCTTTGCCGTGCCAGCCGTAAATTTTGCCGAGATTGCGGACGGAAAGGATCGGCTGCGGCGCTTGAGGCGACAGCGCCACGGCCGGCAGCCTGCCTTCGACATGATGAGTGAGTTTCACCGTCGAGGCGAGCAGCTGGCGGGTATAGGGATGCTCGGCGGCGTGATAGATCGCGTCGACCGGACCCCGTTCGACGATGCGGCCGAAGCGCATGACGGCGACGTCGTCGGCCACTTCGGCGACGATGCCCATATCGTGGGTGATGAGCAGCATGGCCATGCCGCGTTCGACCTGCAGGCGCTTGATCAGGTCGAGGATTTCGGCCTGGGTGGTGACATCGAGCGCCGTGGTCGGTTCGTCGGCGATGAGAATATCGGGATTGCCGGCAAGCGCCATGGCGATCATAGCGCGCTGGCGCATGCCGCCGGAAAATTCGAAGGTGTAGCGGTCCGCCATCCTGTCGGGATCGGGGATTTCGACTTGGCGCAGCAGTTCGACGGTTCTTTCGCGGGCGGCGCGCTTGTCGAGATCGCTGTGCAGGCGCACGGCCTCGATGATCTGCGAACCGATGGTATGGACCGGCGACAGCGAGCTCATCGGCTCCTGGAAGATCAGGCCGATGCGGCGGCCGCGGATGGCGCGCATCGCCCGATCCGACGGCTTCAGGGCGGCGATATCGGTGACCCCGTTACCCCCGGTGACCTCGTCGCCGTTGCGCAGCAGGATGCGGCCGGAAACGATGCTGCCGGGGCTGTCGACGATCTGCAGCAGCGAGCGGGCGGTGACGCTCTTGCCGGAGCCGCTTTCGCCGACGAGGCAGAGCGTTTGGCCGCGTTTCAGCTCGAAACTGACATTTTCGACCGCGTGCAGGATGTGGGTGCGCAGCCTGAAATCGATCGAGAGGTTTTCGACGGAGAGAACGACGTCTTCGGAAAGATCGGTCACGATTTCCTCCTCAGCTCTCATAGGGGTCGGCGGCATCGCGAAGGCCGTCGCCGAAGAAATTGAAGGACAGCACGGCGACGACGACCGCGAGCGACGGCCAGATCAGCAGCCATGGCGCGGTGGCGACCGTGCGAATGTTCTGCGCGTCCTGCAACAGCACGCCCCAGCTGACGACCGGCGGCTTCAAGCCGATGCCGAGGAAGGAGAGCGACGTCTCGGCGACGATCATGGTCGGCACGGCAAGGGTGACGACCGCGAGGATGTGGCTCGTCAGCGACGGCAGGATGTGGCGGAAGATCAGCCGCGCTTCGCTCGATCCGTCGAGTCTGGCGGCAACGACGAAATCCTCGCTGCGTAGCGCAAGAAACCGGCCGCGCACCTCGCGGGCGAGGCTGGTCCAGCCGAGCAAGGAGACGATGATCGTTATGACGAAATAGACGTTGACCGGCGACCATGTCAGCGGGATCGCCGCCGCCAGACCCAGCCAGAGCGGGATGGTCGGCATGGCGCTGACGACCTCGATGAGCCGCTGCATCAGGGTATCCACCCAGCCGCCGTAGAAGCCCGAGATCGAACCGAGTACGACACCCAGGATCAGCGACATGGCGACGCCGACGAGGCCGATCGACATAGAGACTCGGGTGCCGTAGACGAGGCGCGAGAAGACGTCGCGGCCGAGACGGTCGGCGCCGAGCAGATACATCGGGTCGTTCTGGTTGAGAGGGCCGATCAGGTGCCTGTTCATCGGGATCAAGCCCCAGAGATCATAGGGGGCGCCTTTGACGAAGAAGCCGATCGGCACCACCTTGGTGTCGTCGACGACGAAGGTGCGGCGCAGCGCCACCTTGTCGATCTCGACCTTGTAGCCCTTCACGTGGAAATTGAATTCCGAGCTGCCGTCCGGTTTTTCGACGAAGAAGCTGAAGCCCTGCGGTGGGGCATAGGTGTATTGCGGCCGCGAGGTCGTCGGTAAGGCGGGCGCCAGAAATTCGGCGAAGAGGCCGACCAGATAGAGGAAGAGAATGATTGCGCCGGCTACCATCGCCACCTTTTGGCGGACCAGCTTGCCCGCGACCAGCCGCCAGGGGCCAATCGCGGCGGTCGAGACGGTCTTGCCCTGTTTCAGCGGGCTGATCGAGGGACCGTCGGCGACGGCATGGAGCGGGCCTGCATGGGTTCCGAAGGTTTCGTGCGTGCTCATCGCATTCCCCTCAATTGAACCGGATGCGCGGATCGAGCAGCGCCAGCAGCAGATCCGACAGCAGCATGCCGACGAGGGTGAGGGCGCTCAAAAGCAGGATGAAGCTGCCGGCGAGATACATATCCTGTGAGATCAGCGCGCGAAAAAGCAGCGGGCCGGCGGTCGGCAGGTTCAGCACGATGGCGGTGATGGTGACGCCGGAGACGAGGTGCGGCAATACCCAGCCAATTGCCGAGACGAAGGGATTGAGCGCGATTCTGACAGGATATTTGAGGATGACCTTGTACTCCGGCAAGCCCTTGGCGCGGGCGGTGACCACATAAGGCTTGTGCAGTTCATCCGTCAGGTTGGCGCGCAGGATGCGGATCATCGCCGCCGTTCCCGATGCGCCGATGATGATAATCGGGATCCAGAGATGGGCGAGGAAGTCGCCGACCTTGGCAAGGCTCCACGGCGCTTCGGCATATTCCGGCGAGATCAGCCCGCCGACGCTCTGGCCGAGATATTTATAGGCGATGTACATCAGCGTCAGCGCGAGGATGAAGTTCGGCACCGCCAGGCCGATGAAGCCGAGGAACGTGAAGACGTGATCGCCGACGGAGTGGCGGCGGACGGCGGAATAGATGCCGATCGGCAAAGCGACGATCCAGACGAAGAGCAAGCTCAAGAGCGAGATCACCAGCGTCGAGCCCATGCGGGCCCAGATCAGGCCGGAGACCGGCTGGCCCCATTCGTAGGAGTAGCCGAAGTCGCCGCGGCTGACGATGCCCCAGATCCATTTCAGGTATTGGACATAGAAGGGGTCGTCGAAGCCATAAATTTCCTTGAGGCGCTCGATCTGCGCGGGATCGACGGTCTGGCCGCTGTCGCTCATGGTGGCGATCATCGAGGTCAGGTAGTCACCCGGCGGCAGCTGGATGATCAGGAACGAGATCAGCGACATGCCGAACAAGGTCGGGATCATGTAGAGCACGCGCTTGAAGATATAGCCAAGCATCGGAATGTTTCTCCTCCCGTCGGGAACACCGTGAGGTGCTTCCCCCGGATCTCCATCCGCTTTCGGCCCCTCCAGGCCAAAAGCGCTCCTCGCGTATCACCTCATTTCCAGGTGAGGTGCAGCACCTCCAGCCGATCAATGCTCGGCACCTCCACCTGTGCGCGGCCATTCCCGAGGGTGAAGCTTGCGGCGCGGTCGGCAACGACAAGCCACGCCTTCGCCATCGATCGGCCCTCTGGAATCTCCACCGAAACGGTCTGTGTAGCCAGAGGGTAATTCTCGCGGATCGGACCTTTCATCATCATCGGGTTGGTGAGGTTGAAGAGGCTAAGTGCTAGGCCATGATCGTTTTCTCGAAGCGCCAGATCGACGACGCCCTTGCCCTTGACGGCGATGCGCGGCGTCTTGCCGAGCGCCCAGTGGACGGCATTGGCAAGCAGGCGGGCGTGGTCGACAGCAAAGACTTCCCAGAAGATCTCGCCGATATTCCAGGGGATATAGACTGTGCGTCCGCCCTTGCCGGTTTCGCGGGCGATGACGGCCGCTCCTTTCGGGTCCTCACGCGGATAGACCTCTTCCATCGGCAGATCCGGGAAATCGGGAACGTAGAGGAAGGGTGTCTTCGCATCGGCATACGGCTCGGCGTGGATGAGGCGGGTGCCGCCCATGATGCGCTCGGCGTCTTCATAACCCTGGTTGATCGGATGATCGCCGGAAAGGGCGATATAGGTATTCTTGACGATGCCGCGCGGGCCGGCGATGAATTTTGCACCGAGCACGTCGGCAAGGCCGAAGTCCGGACGTTTCTTGCCGAACTCGTCCCGCAGCGATGTCTCATAGGAAGCGATGACGCTGCCGCCGCGATCGACATAGGCGCGGATCGCCGCGTTTTGCACATCCGAGAGGCAGGAGGCGTTGGCGAGAATGATCAGCTTGAAACGGTCGAGGTTGTCCTCGGTCAGCACCTGATCCGAAAGCAGTTCGAAGGGCAGGCGGGCTTCGACGAGGGCGTGATAGAGACCGAGATCGTGCTTCTCGGCAAAGTGCCGCTCTTCCGGCGCCCAGTGACGCAGCGTCGTCGAGGGATCGACGACGGCGATTTCTGCGGTCGGCTTCATGCTTTCCAGTACCGGCTCGACGGCTGCCTGCAGACCGAAGGCGTCGGCCACAGGCTCGACCCAGCGCTTGTCGGGCACGACGCCGTTGAACTTGGTGAACCAGGCGTAGAGGCCGTGGGCCGTGCCGTCATTGATCCAGAGCTGCATCTCCTCACCCGAGGTGACGGCGTCCTTCCAGCGATATTCCTCCTCCGGGCCGATCGAGGTGATCAGCACGACCGGGCGGTCGGGGAAGGTGGCGCGGATGCGCTTGCCGTTGCGCCCGGCCGACCAGCCGAGTTCAAGGCCCTTGCGGCCCTGATGGTCGACGACGAGGAAGGGGCAATGCCTGGCGATGACCGAGAGGTCGAACTCCATCAGCGAAGCGCCGCCCATGTTCGGGATGAAGCTCGCATGCGGGCGGATCGCCTTCACGGCATCGTCCCAATGGGCGATCATGTCCGTCAGCACACGGCGGCGCCACTGCACCCAGGCCTGCCAGGCCGGATCCTCGGCATCGGGCTTCTTCGGCAGGTGATGGCCAGACATGTCCTTGAAGCGGCGAGCGCTGTCTTCGCTGTAATCGACGCCGTGGCCCTGCCAGCGATTGGCGAAGATCGCGTCGATATCGTATTTGCGGACGATCTCCTTGACCACTTCCGGCATGAAAACGGTGTTATAATCGCCATAGGCATTGGTCACCCAGACATCGGGATAGGCCCAGTGGCGGCGCGGCGTGCCGTCGGCATTGATCATCACCCATTCCGGATGGGCCTTGGCTGCGTCGTCGTGGATCGCATGCGGGTCGACGCGGGCCATGACATGCATGTCGAGCTTGCGGGCGGCGTCGACGAGCGCGCCGAAGATATCCTTGTCGCCGAGATATTTGCTCACATAGTGGTAGGGCACATCGCTCGGATAATAGGCGATATAGCCGCCGGCGCTGAGACAGACCGCATTCGATTTGGTGCGCTTGAAGACATCGATCCAGAAGGCCGGGTCATATTTTTCCGGGTCATCCTCCACGAAGGTCAGCTGGGTCCAGCGGGTCGCGGTCTTGAACCACTCCGGCGTCCTCAACGTATCGGTGTTCTGTTTCCTGGCGTCGAGCATCGTCTTCATCCAATCATTGGCAAAAGAAGGGCCTTAGAGCGGCGCGCGTCGAAAAGGACGCGTTAGTGACGCTCTAACACTTTGAATTTGCGTATAATCCTTTCCGAAAATCGATTCCGATTTTCGGGGCTATGCGCTGGCGCCGGCCGGTGAAGCCGGCGCCTGACATGCATCATTGAAAAAGGCCATCAGACCTTGTAGAACTGCTCCGGCATCGTCGGAGCGGGCGTCGGCCAGCCGAAGGAGTTCGGCATGGTCTTCGTGATGTTCTTCATGTTGTTCTTGACGATGCCGTAGCCATCCGGCGGCAGCGAGATGCCGAAGACATAGAAGTTGTCGGCGGCACCCTGAAGGAGCTGCTTCATGATCTCGTGCTGGCCGGCAGCGTCGGAGGTCGCTTTCAGCTTGTCATAAAGAGCAAGCTGGCTCTTCGTGCCTTCCGGCGGCTCCTCGGCATTGGCGTTGCCGCGGTCGCGGTACCAGAGCTGCCAGGCCGGTGCGTACATGGCATTGGCATCGGTCGGCACGTAGTAGCGCGGGTCCAGCATGGCGGCGACGCCGCCATTGGCGCCGAACTGGTGCGCCGTCGCATCGAAATCGCGGCCCTGGCGGACGCGGGTTTCCCAGAGCGACCGGTCCATCGAGCGCATCTGCGCATCGATGCCGACCGCCTGGAACATCGGGATGACCAGTTGGAAGAGATCGAGGAAGACGGCTCGGGCCTGGTCGATCTCGAAGATGATCGTGAGGCGGCGACCCTTCTCATCGAGGCGGAAGTTCTGGTCGTCGCGCTTCGGCACGAGCTGGTCGAGCATGGCATTCGCCTTGTCGACGTCATAGGCCGTGAATTGCGTGGCGAGCTGCTCGTTGTAGAGCGGATCTTCCTTCTTAATCGAGGGCTGGGCGGGCGTACCCTGGCCGACGAGCACGGCATCGATCAGCGCCTGCCGGTCGAGTGCGGTGGAGAGTGCCGCACGGAAATCCTTGTTCTGGAAGAGTTTCCGCTTGGTCTCGTCATTGTGGTTCAGGTTGAAGATGAAATTCATCACATTGGCTTCGGTCGAGGTCAACGTGTAGAAATCATAGCCGCCCTGCTCACGCGCATCGTAGAGCACCGACTTGTTGTTCGGAGTGGCGATATACTGATCCATTAGGTCGACTTCGCCCTGCATGGCCTTCAGCAGCAGAACCTGCGGGTCGGCGACCATCTGGTAGACGATGCGGTCCATGTAGGGCAGCTGGTTGCCTTCGGTATCGACCTTCCAATAGTAGGGATTGCGTTCGGCGACGGCGCGCTCGGTGTTTTCGCCGGGTGCTACGGTGAACATCCAGGCGTGGACGCAGGGCTTCTTCGAGGAGTTCAGGAAGAAGGCATTGTCGTCCTGGAAACCGGCGGCCGCCTGGAAGGAGGCGATCCAGCTTTCGAAGCCGCGCTGCTTGGCGAGCTCATCGGCCTTCGGATTGTAGTCGATGTGGAATTGCTCGAGATAGTGCTTCGGCGTGCGCGTCGTCTGGTCGCTGTTCGCCCAGGCGACCTGCAGCGGGAACAGGCCGTTCGGCCTGTCGAAAGTGACCTTGAAGGTCTGTTCGTCGACGATTTCGAGCTTGGCCGGCTTGCCGCCAGACTTCCAGTGATCCTGGCCGACGAAGGCGACACGCTTGTCGGTGAAGACAGTGTCGTACCAGAACTTGATGTCCTCAGTGGTGTAGGGATGGCCGTCAGACCATTTCATGCCCTTGCGCAGGCGGATCGTGTAGACCTTGGAGTCGGCGTCGCCCTCGAAGGACTCTGCAACATTCAGCGTCACGCCGGACCAATCGGGCGTATAGCGCAGCAGCGGCTCATAGGCCTGGTAGCGGAACAGCATCGACAGCGAGCCGCCGCCGACCAGCGCCATGTTCCAGTCGCCGCCGTGTTTGCCGACGCTCTCGACCGGCTTGACGACGAGCGGATTTTCTGGAAGCCGGTCCTTGAGGGCCGGCAGGGCGCCGCTTGAAACTTTCGCTTTCAGAATATCCGCTTCCTTGAAGTCGGCGGCGAAAACCGGCAGCGCCGGCAATATGAGTGCGGCCGACGTCCCGGCCAGAAACGCACGACGTTTCAGCTTGATCATAGGGGTCTCCTCCGAAAACCGCGCCCTTGTTCTTAATTTTGCCGTCGGGCTTGGGATATAGGAAAGATTACATTTGGATATTGTTAGGTAAAGCGTTATGTTCTGTTAGTGCAATATTTTGGCTTGCGAGCGCGATAGCGCCGATCAGTCGAAGAGCGAGGTGTCAGGTGGGAAGTAGGGGCCGGGTTACGTTGCAGACGATCGCGCGGGAGGTCGGCCTCTCGAAATATGCCGTGTCACGCTCGCTTGCCGGCAAGAGTGGTGTCAGCGAGGAAACGCGCACGCTGATTCGCGAGACGGCACAGCGTCTCGGTTATACCAGGCCCGCGGGACAGGGGGGCGCTGGTGAAGTCGCAGTCGTCTTTCATGATCTCGATGCGGTCAATAGCGAGCTCTATATGCAGGTGCAGAACGGGGTGCAGCGCGAGGCGCACCGGCTCGGCATGACGTTGCGCGTGCGTTGGACGCACAATGCCGGACAGTTGGAGGAACTTGCGCGCGCTTGCGACGGGCTGATCATCGTTGGGCCTCACGACCGCGAGGCAATGGTGGCGGTGAGTGCGACGGGCGTTCCGATCGTGCGTTTCGGCTGGGTCGATCCGCTGGAACAGGCCGACCAAGTGACCGGAACGGACCACGAGGCGGGGCAGGCGGTGATCCAATATCTGGTAGATCTTGGACACCGTTCCATCGTCTATGTCTATGGCACGCCGGGGTTCAGGGGGCGCCAGGAGCGTTACTACGGCGCCCGGGAGATCGCAGAACGTTATGGCAATGTTGCGCTGCATGTTATGCATTTCGACGAACAAGCCGGCTTCGGCGCAGCCTTCCGGGCGTTGGCAGAAAAAGATATCCGGCCGACGGCCTTTTTCTGCGCACATGACGGCTTGGCGCTGACCGTGGTTTCCGAGCTTCTCGGCCAAGGATATCGCATTCCCGATGATATTTCGGTCGTCGGTTTCGGCGATTTTTCGCCGGCGACGCAGATTTCGCCTGCGCTGACGACGGTGAGGATGGAAGGGCAGGAATGCGGGGCGGTCGGCCTGCGGCTCCTGCTCGAACGCATCGAGAATCCACGCCTGCCCGGTATGCCGGCGCGGCGTGTCATGATTGCCTCCCGCATCGTCGAGCGCCGCTCGGCCGGCCCATGCAAGGTGGCGCCGAGCGCTGACGTCGCTCAAGCTTAACCGCCGAGCGAGGCGATCGCAGCTCTGACTGCGTCCGCACCGGGCCTGGTCGGTCGGTACTCCAGGCCGACCGAACCGTCGTAGCCGTTGGCGAAAATCCAGCCGAGGCGGTGGGCAAGGTCGATGCCGCCGGAGCCCGGTTCGTTGCGGCCGGGATGATCGGCGACATGGACGTGGATGACGCGGTCGAGACGGCCCTTCAGCACCTCTTCCGTGCGCTCGTCCATCACGGCGGAATGGTAGATGTCGTAGACGATGCCGATCTCCGGGCGGGCGACGTCATCGATGATGTCGAGGCCCTCGCGGGTCGAATGGAGGAAATAGCCGACATGATCGATGCGGATGTTGAGCGGCTCGACGCCGACGCGCACACCGCTGCCGGCAAGAATATCGGCGCCGGCTTTCAGCGTTTCGGTGAGCGCCCGGCGCTGCTCCTCGCGGGGCACATTTGGAAGATCGTTGCCCGCCTGGGCAATCAGGACCGGCGCGCCGAGACGTTTTGCCACGGCGACGGATTCGGCAAGACCTTTCAGCCAGGCCTGGCGGTTGGCGGCATCGGTCAGCGCGATCATCGGTTCGGCAACGAGGCTGGTGACGGCAAGGCCGCTTTCCTTCAGCGCCGCCTCGATCGCATCCAGATCCTTGTCGGTCCAGCGCCAGAATTCGATCGCCGTCAGGCCGCTGGCACGAGCGCGGCCGATGCGATCGGGAAAGCGGTCGCCTTCTTTGGCAAACAGCCACTCTATACAGGCTGAATAACGTCGCATGAAAACTCCTCTTATGTGTGGATGCAGGCTGCGACAGATCGGTGACTGCCGCAAGAGGCGTTTGGGTGCTTGACGCCCGGTTTCATTGACGGAACACTCGGCACATCAGGCCGGAACCGCCGGCCGCTTGCGCGGAGGAAAATATGGATCTCGGACTTAAGGGAAAGACCGCCGTCATAACCGGCGCCTCTGTCGGGATTGGGTTGGCGATCTCCGAGGGGCTGGCGGCTGAGGGCTCCAATCTGGTGCTGGCGGCCCGTGGCGGCGAACGGCTCGAGGCGGAAGCCGCCCGGATCGCCGAGAAGTATGGCGTCAGCGCCGCCGCTATTGTCGCCGATGTCGCGACGGTTGCGGGAACCGAGGCGATCATTGCAGCGGCGGCCGAAAAAGGCGGCGCCGATATCCTCATCAACAATGCCGGCACCGGTTCGAACGAGACGGTGATGGAGGCGCCCGACGAAAAGTGGCAGACCTATTGGGACCTGCATGTGATGGCCGCCGTGCGGCTGGCGCGCGGAATTGCGCCGCAGATGAAGGAACGCGGTGGCGGTGTGATCCTGCACAATGCCTCGATCTGCGCTGTCCAGCCGCTCTGGTACGAGCCGATCTACAATGTCAGCAAGTCGGCACTGATGATGTTTTCGAAGACGCTTTCGACTGAGCTCATCAAGGACAATATCCGCGTCAACTGCGTCAATGCCGGCCTGATCCTGACGCCCGACTGGATCAAGACCGCCAAGCAGTTGACGGCCGAAACCGGCGGGAACTGGGAGGGCTATCTGCAGGGTGTCGCCAACGAACACGCCGCCTCCAAACGGTTCGGCACTCCCGAGGAACTGGCAAACGTCTTCGTCTTCCTGAGTTCGGAACGCGCGAGCTATTGCATCGGCTCCACCTATTTCGTCGATGGCGGCATGCTGAAGACGATCTGACCAAAGGCTGTCAATGGCTCGGCAAGTCGGTTCTTCTCAAGACTGCCGGGCGGGCCTGTGGACGTTGCCGATATAAGCTATAAATAATAGCTATTTTGTTGTATGTTCACGCTTTTGACGCTATTTGCCTGCTATTGGCAGGATAAATACTGCGTTTTCTACAGGGCAAAGACGATGCTGACGAAAAAGGGCAAATACGGGCTTAAGGCGCTGGTGGATCTGGCGCGGCTGGCGCCGGGTGAGACCGCCTTCATCAATGACATCGCAAGCCGCAATAATATCCCGAAGAAATTCCTCGATACGATCCTGCTCGAACTGCGCAATGTCGGCATCCTGCGGTCGAAGAAGGGGCCGGGCGGCGGCTATTCCCTGTCGCGGCCGGCTTCCGAAATCCGCATCGGCCATGTCATCCGCACGCTCGATGGGCCGCTGGCGCCGATTCGCTGTGCCAGCCGTACGGCTTACGAGGCCTGCGACGACTGCGCCGATCCGGAAACCTGTCAGGTGCGGCGCTCGATGACCGATGTTCGTGACGCGATCGCCGCCATTCTCGACAATATGAGCCTCGAGCAATTCGTCGCCGATGGCGGCGGCATCGAAGGCCCCGAGGAACAATTCCCGGTCTCCGCTGCCAGCTGAATTAGGCGTCGCCGGGCTTCGACCTATATTCGCCTGCGGAACGCACCAGCTTGTCCCGTGGCAGCGATAGAGCGTGAATGCGGGCATTGCGCCAATGCCGGTCGAGATTGAGCCCGATGCCGGCGGATGTTTCCCCTACAAGTTCGAACAGCGCGTTTGCGGTGTCGATTGCCGTTTCCCCTGCAAGGATCGCGGCCGCCGAGGCAGAGAAATGCGCGTCCGCCATCGCGGCCTCCACAGGGTTGACCTGGGCAATATCGAGTTTGCGGCCAGCCCGTTCCAAGGCTGCCGCCGTCGCTTCGATGCGGACGGCGCGTTCGCCGAGCTGCGCAAGGACGGCGGTGCAATCGTCAATCGCGGTCGTGAGGTCGGTCCATGCGGCCCGCGCGATGCCGAGGCTGACGCTGGCCTTGAGCAGCAGGCCGAGCGAGATGCCGGTCGGATTTCCGGAGGAGGGGGAAGGCGCTATCGCATCGGCATTGACGTGTAGCCTGCCTATGATCGCCGTTCCCGAGCCATTGGTGCGTTGGCCAAAACCGTCCCAATCGTCGATCACCTGCAGGCCTACCGCATCGCATGCGAGGTAGAGTGTCACTGGGCGGCTGGGCGGCGCGGTGGCGGCAGCCGCGATCCAGTCGGCGAATAGAATGCCGGGCGTCTGCCGAGTTCGCCCGCTCAGGCGGTAGCCTGGACCTTCGGCGGTAAGCTCGGCCCCTTCGGTGAGGCCGGCGCCCGCAAAGCGGTCGCCGAGCAGCGCACGGGTAAACAGCGATACCTTCAAATCCTCGCCGGCATGGGTGCGGAGTGTTTCCAGGACGCAATAATGGTTTTGCAGCGCCTCGCCGATCGAGGCATCGGCCTCGGCAATGATTGCAACGATTTCGGCGAGCAGCGCGTTCGACACGTCGAGCCCCTGATAGTCGGGCGGAACGGTGATCGCCGTCAGTCCCGAGACCGACAGCGCATCGAGTTCAGCAAAGGGCAGCACGCGGTTGATATCGCGTTCGCTCGCCCGACGCCGGAATGCGGCGGCGAGGCTGCGGGCCGTGGATATCGCCTCCTCTTCACTTTCGATGCGATGTGCGGGAGGCCTCACTTTATCCTGAAACTGCGATACCGTTCCCATCGGTCACTCTTTCCTACAGCGCCGCGCGTCTTTTCAGACGCGCAACGGACGCTGCAACACGTTGACTCCGCGTATCGTGTCTTCCGAAAATCGCTCCGATTTTCGGGCCGATGCGAGAGGTACAGGAGTGAAGGATTGGCCCACGAATGATAAGGCCGGTTTTTCTACAAAACCCGAAGGCTTTGAATTTTCTTACCAGCTTGATTGCCTTGTGCTCCACTCTATTTACGGTGAAGTGGGGCTTCCTTGATCGAGAAACATGATGGGCGACACTCTTGCTCGCAACGGCGAGGTTTCGAAAATGGCACGCCGGCCGAGACCGCGTCTGAGGCTGGATATTGCCGCTATCCCAACCTATGCGATCGGCGACATCCATGGGCGGTACGATCTGCTTGTGAAAGCAGAAGAGGCGATCCTGCGCGATGCCGCTCGATTGCCGGGTCGCAAGCTGATCGTCACGCTTGGCGACTATATCGACCGTGGGCCGGATTCGGCCCGGGTCATCACGCATCTCATGGAGCCGCCGCCTGATGATTTCGATCGCATCTGCCTTACCGGCAATCACGAAATTGCCATGCTCGACTACATCGATGGCTGGATCTCCTATGACGAGTGGATGGGGATGGGTTCGGCAGAGTCGCTCAAATCTTATGGACTCGATCCGGAGCATCTGCCGCTAGTCTTTCCCTCCGGCGCAAAGCTCGATGCCTTTATCCGCCAGTCGCTGCCACACACGCATATCGATTTCATGCGGGCGATGCCTGTCATGCTGGAGACTCCAAGCGTAATTTTCGTGCATGCCGGCATCAATCCGAAGCTGTCGCTGGGCGAGCAGACGGATGAGGATCTGGTCATCATCCGTCAGCGTTTTCTCGAAAGCCGGGTGCCGTTGCCGAAGCTCGTCGTTCACGGCCATACGCCGAATGACGAGCCCGACATACGGTCGAAACGGCTCAATCTCGATACGCGCGCCTATCGCAGCGGCAAGCTCACCGTCGCCCGCCTGTGGCAGGGCGAGGTGCATCTGTTTTCAACCTGATTTCTCGCCTTATCAGCCGCCTGTCGAAGCGGATCAAGCCGTCTCGCTCTCAACCGGGACGGTCTCGACCGCCTTCTCAGCCGGACGGTTGCGGCGCCAACCGCGCAGCACGACGTAGAAGACCGGCGTCAGGAACAGGCCGAAGATCGTCACACCAAGCATGCCCGAAAAGACGGCGGTGCCGAGCGACTGGCGCATTTCGGCGCCCGGGCCGGTGGCGATGGCAAGCGGCAGAACGCCGAAGATGAAGGCGAATGCCGTCATCAGGATCGGGCGCAGGCGGAGATGGCTGGCCTCGATGGCCGCCTCCACCGGCGACTTGCCCTCATCTTCCGCTTGCCTGGCAAACTCGACGATCAGAATGGCGTTCTTGGCCGCAAGGCCGATCAGCACGATCAGGCCGATCTGCGTCAGGACGTTGTTGTCCATTCCTCTCAGCGAGACCCCGATCAACGCCGCGAGCACCGCAAGCGGAACGATGAGAATGATCGCCAAGGGCAGAACCCAGCTCTCATATTGTGCCGCCAGCGCCAGGAAGACGAAGACGACAGACAGGGCGAAGATGTAAACGGCCGTGTTGCCGGTATGGGTCTCCTGGTAAGCGAGTTCGGTCCATTCGAAGGTTGTCCCTTGCGGCAGGATCTTCGCCGCCAGCGCTTCCATCTTCGCGATGGCATCGCCCGTCGATGTCCCCGGCGTCGGATTGCCCTGAAGCGGCACCGAGACATACATGTTGTAGCGCTGGACAAGCGCCGGGCCGCTGGCATCTTGGATATCCATCAACGTTCCAAGCGGAACCAGCGCGCCGGTCGCCGATCGAACCTTCAGGGCGAGGATGTCTTCCCTGTCCATGCGATATTGCCGGTCGGCCTGGGCACGGACCTGGTAGACGCGGCCGAACGCATTGAAATCGTTAACGTAGGCGACGCCGAGATTGATGGAAAGCGCGTTGAAGATATTGGGGATCGGCACGTTCAAGAACCGCGCCTTGTCACGGTCGATCGCCAGGAAGTATTGCGGGCTTGCATCGGAGAATGTCGTAAAGACGCCGGTCAGTCCCTCGGTCGTGGCTGCCGCACCCATCATCTGGCGGGCGAGACCGAGCACGCGCGTCATGTCGGCGTTTTCAAGATCGGAAATCTGCATCTTGAAACCACCGGAATTGCCGACGCCACGCACGGATGGCGGCGGGATGGCGATGATGAAGGCTTCCTGGATGCTTTGCAGTTTGCCGTAAAGCTCGCCGATGATCTTGTTGGCGTTCTCTCCGCCTTCTTCACGTTCAGCAAAGGATTTGAAGGGCACGAAGACGACGCCGGCATTCGAGGCATTGGTGAATGTCGCGCCGCTGAAGCCGGCAAACTGTACGGCGTTGCCGACACCGGGCACAGTACGGGCGATATCGCCCACCTGTTTGACCACGGCGTCGGTACGCGCAAGCGAGGCACCATCGGGAAGCTGTATGACGATGATCGCGTAGCCCTGGTCCATGGTCGGGATGAAGCCCGCGGGAACGCGGGTGCTCATGTACCAGGTTGCTCCGAGCAGGCAGACGAAGGCGACCATCGCCGCGGTCAGGCCGACCCAACTGCTGACCAGATGCCGAATGGTCCATGAATAGCCGGAGCTCAGCCGATCGAACCCATGATTGAAGCCATTTGCAAGACCTCTTCCCAGGCGTGATGCAACATTCGTGGGCTTGGTTTCATGGTCATGGGTTTTCAGCAATATCCCCGCAAGGGCGGGCGACAGTGTCAGTGAATTCAACGCCGATATCGCGGTGGTGACCGAGATCGTCACGGCGAACTGCCTGTAAAACTGGCCGGATATGCCCGGGATGAAGGCTGTCGGCACGAACACGGCGATCAGCACCAGCGAGATGGCGACGACGGCGGTTCCGACTTCGTCCATCGTGACATGGGAAGCCTGCTTCGGCGTCATGCCGCGGGCCAGATTGCGCTCGACGTTTTCCACCACCACGATCGCGTCGTCGACGACGATGCCGATCGCCAGCACCAGACCGAACAAGGTGAGCATGTTGAGCGAGAAGCCGAATGCCAGCAGGACGGCGAAGGTGCCAATCAGCGATACAGGGATGGCGATGATCGGAATGATTGCGGTTCGCCAGGATTGCAGGAAGACAAGAACGACGATCGCCACAAGGATGGCCGCCTCGGCGATGGTCCTGTATACCTCGGTGATCGAATCCGAGATGAATTCGGTCGTGTCATATACAATGCGATATTCCAGGCCCGGCGGGAAATTCTGCGAGACGTCCTTCATGAGCGTCTGGATCTGATGGGCCGTGTCGAGCGCGTTGCTTCCCGGCCGGGCGAAGATGCCGAGAGCAACTGCGGGGTCGTTGTTGAGATAACTGTTGGTGACGTAGTCCTGCGCGCCGAGTTCGATACGGGCGACGTCCTGCAACTGAACAAGTCGCCCCGCTGTCGTCGATTTCACGATGACATAACGGAACTCTCGCGCATCGGAGAAGCGGCCTTCCGTTCGTACCGTATATTCGAATGCATTCTTGCCGGTTACCGGCGGGGCACCGATCTTGCCGCCCGATACCTGGACGTTTTGGTCTCTCAGGGCGGAGACGACATCGTCTGACGTCATGCCATAGGCGGAGAGCTTTTCCGGATCCAGCCAGATTCGCATCGAATATTGGCGTTCGCCGAAGATCTGCACGTCGCCGACACCGTCGAGGCGCACGAGAACGTCGCGAATGCGGTTGCGGGCGTAGTTCGAGACGTAAAGCTGGTCATAGCGGTGCGACGGCGACAGCAGGTGCACCACCATCATCAGATCAGGTGAGCTTTTGTCGGTGGTCACCCCAAGCCGCTGAACTTCCTCGGGAAGACGGGGGAGGGCGATGGAAACCCGGTTCTGGACAAGCACCTGGACCTTGTCGAGATCGGTGCCGAGCTTGAAGGTGATGGTCAACGACATGGCGCCATCGGCGCTGGAGTACGAGGACATGTAAAGCATGTCTTCGACGCCGTTGATCTGTTGTTCAAGCGGCGTCGAAACGGTATCGGCGATCGTCTGCGGGTCGGCGCCGGGATAGGAGGTGCGCACGACGATGGTCGGCGGCGCTATCTCCGGATACTGGGATACCGGCAATTGCGTGTAGGCAATGCCGCCGACGACGAGAAAAAGGATCGAGATGACCGCCGCAAAGATCGGCCGGTCGACGAAAAAATGAGCAAATCTCATTGTCCGTTCTCCGCGCCGGCAGTTTCGGGCGCAGTATCCTGCCGCTCCTGCGGCAATTCGGTCATCTGAGGCGTGATCTTTGAACCCGGTCGGGCGCGCATCAGGCCGTTGACGATGATCGTCTCGGTGCCGTCGAGGCCCTCGCGTATCACGCGGTAACCGTAAAGTCGCGGTCCGGCTCGCACCGGCTTGGTCGAAACCGTGCCGTCCGTTGCGACGACATAAACGACACGCTCATTCTGATCCGAACCGATTGCCTCGTCGGGGACGAGAATGGCCTGGTAGGTGTTGGAGGCTTCAACCTGAATGCGGCCGAATAGGCCGGGCTGAAGGACGAGATCGGGGTTGGGAAAGCGGGCGCGGAGACGAATGGTGCCGCTCTGATTGTCGACCCGGTTCTCAGCGAAATCGAGCTTTCCCTTAAATGGTTTGGCAGAGGGATCCGAGATCGTGACGGATACATCCAGCCCGCCACCGCCCAACTGGAGTTCCTTGCCCACTTTGCGCGCCGTGTCGGCGAAATTCAGCAGGCGGCGCTCATCGACGTCGAAATAGAAATCGATCGGGTCGAGCGAAACGATGGTCGTTAGGACGGTCTGGTCGGTCTGCACAAGGTTGCCGGCCGAGATCAGTCGGCGGTCGATGCGGCCGCTGAGCGGCGCCTTGATTTCGGTATATTCCATGTCGAGAGAAGCGCGATCGGCTGCGGCCTGCGCGCCGCGGACATTGGCCTCGGCCGAATCGAATTCGCGGCGGCGATCATCCAGTGTCTGCGCCGACTGGCTGCCGCTCGCGGCAAGCGATTGCGCGCGCTTATACTGCGCATCGGCAAAGACCAGAGCCGATTGCGACGCTTCGAGCGTCGCCTTTGCCTGGCTGAGCGCGGTGACGAAGGGCCTCTGGTCGATGACGAAGAGCAGGTCGCCCTGCTTGACCAATGCACCGTCCTGGAAATGGATTTCCTGCAGGTATCCACCAACGCGCGAGCGAACGGAGACTTCGTCGACCGGCTCGAAGCGGCCGATGAATTCGTCACTGTCGATGACATCACGAACGACCGGCTTGGCGACGGTGACCGGAGGAGGGGCAGACGGTGCGCCCTGCGCCATCGCCGCCAGAGGCATGAACGTGGTGATGCAGCCGAGCATCAATATCCGTCGAAGCACGTAACTCATACCGGTCCCTCCAATCGCGACGGCTGATAGACTGCCGCCGAACCTAAGATTAGGTGATGCTATTCACGTCTTGCTGCTTTGAACGAAGGCCTCGGCCCTCGTGATTTCCCCCGGCGTTCAATCCATGGGAGGGAAGGCCGGCATACAATGCAAATCGGAAAAATCGTAACCTATGGAACCGGATATAAACGGCAGCGGCGAAAAATAGCAAATGCCAATTGGCTGCGGTTTCGAAATCCATCAAAACGTCATGGATGGCGTCAGCTCTCGACGATCTCGTCGCGGCCGGGCGGCAGGACGGCGAGTTCGGCCCAATCGAGCTCCTGTTCCAGCATGTGAAAAACATCGTCGTCGATCTCGTCTGCACGACGCATCGCCGCCAGTCTGCGGCGTTTGGCGGCGATGACGTTGCGGCGCTGCTTGTCCAACTTGCTGACCTCGCGTGGGTGTTTTCCGTCGGCGGCGATCTCGCGTTCGGAGGTATAGACCTCGCGCAGGATGCGCGCGGATTTATCCTCGTCGTCGGCAAGCTCGGCAAGCGCTGCATCGATCAACGCGACGCGAGCTCTGACGAGGTCGCGGTCCAGCGAGGTGTCGGGGTCGAATTTCAGGAAACGGATCAGCGGTCCGAGCGTCAGGCCTTGGATGATGAGCGTGCCGAGAACGACGGCCAGCGCGCTGAGCAGGATGATATCGCGATCCGGAAAGTCGATTGGCAGAGCAAGTGCTGTCGCCAGCGTGACGAGACCGCGCATGCCGCACCAGCCGGCAAGCAGGCTGGTCGCGAATGTCGGAGCCGCTTGTGTCGTGTGTCCGCGCGCGGCGAGAAAGTTCACCACGCGATTATAGAAGAGTACCCAGGCCAGGCGGACGACGATAACGGTGATGAAGACCGCGGCGGCTAAGGTGATGGCGAAACTCAGGCGACCGGGATCGAGGTCGAGAACGATCTGCCGGACCTGCAGGCCCATCAGCAGGAAGGCGAGCACGTTGAGCAGGAAAACTGCTGCTTCCCAGACCGAATACGAATGAATGCGGTGGCGGGCGGTCTGCCGCTCGGGCATGTATCGGGCGATCACCATGGCATAGACGACGATCGCCAGAATGGCCGAAAGGTGCAGCCGCTCGGCGATGATCCACGTGCCAAAGGTGGCGACGAATTCGAGCAAGGTGCCGCCAAGCGTGCCGGCCAGCCTCAGACCGACGATCATGTACAGGCGGCCCATGAGGTAACCGAGGATGAGGCCGCCAGGCACGGCGAGCGCCAGTTGCGCCAGAACGCCGGCGAAGAAGGTGGGGCTCGCCGCCGCGGCAACCGCGGCGCTGAAGATCAGCAGCGCGACGGCGTCGTTGAGCAGGCTTTCGCCCTTCAGGATCACATAGGTTTGGCGCGGGAGGGTGAAACGGTCGAGCATGGCGGTCGCCGCCGCGGCATCCGGCGGCGCGACGATGGCGCCGAGTGCGACGGCAGCGGCAAGCGGCAGGCCGGCCATCGTCACGCTGACGGTGGCGACCGCGGCGGCCGTTAGGATCACGGCGATGGCGGCGAGCGAGAAGAGCGGCAGCCAGTTTCGTCGCAACGTTCTCGGCGGCAGATCATAGGCGGCGTCGAAGAGCACGGGTGCCACCAGCAGCGCAAGTGCAAGTTCGGGATCGATCGCGACCTCGGGCGCCCAGGGCACGGCGGCGACAATGACGCCGGCGATCGCCAGCATGGTCGGATATGGAATTTTGAACTTCCTGGAGAATTGCAGAAAGACGATTGCCACCAGCAGCAGCGTCAACATGCTTTCGAAGAACGCCATCGAGCTCCCCAATGCGCGCCTCCGACGGAGGCTGCTCCTGTCTCGGAACTAGGGCGGAGCCGGGCCGCGGCTACCGTCTGGCGTCTCGAA
The DNA here is from genome assembly GCF_019685115.1 of Rhizobium sp. NZLR11. Classification (NCBI taxonomy): domain Bacteria; kingdom Pseudomonadati; phylum Pseudomonadota; class Alphaproteobacteria; order Hyphomicrobiales; family Rhizobiaceae; genus Rhizobium; species Rhizobium sp. NZLR11. Next base: position 73,069 of record NZ_JABDWD010000011.1, read on the forward strand.
AGGGCGATAGAGGGGAACCCAGGATAGGCTCGGCCGGCTGCGGCATTTTCACCGCGGCGGCCGAATCTGTCTTCCATACCCTTGTGCAGCGCACAAGCTCAATATATCTACCCATATTATAAGTATGCTTATAAATAACAGTCACAGGTTTTCATGAACGCCACTCCTACCCTCGGTTTCCTTCTCCACGACGTCGCGCGGCTGCTGCGCAAGCGGTTCGAGCAGCGTGCGAAGTGCCTTGGGCTGACCCGATCGCAATGGCAGACGCTTGCCTATCTCTCGAACAATGAAGGCATCCATCAAAGCGGGCTTGCCGAAATCCTCGAGGTCGAGCCAATTACGCTGGTGCGCATCCTCGACAAACTCGCCGAACGCGGGTTGATCGAGCGCCGTCAGCACCCGACCGACCGGCGCATCTGGTTGCTCTACATGCGCGAAGAGGCGCATCCGCTGCTCGCCGAAATGCGCGAGATTGGCGACACCACCCGCGCGGAAGCGCTGCAAAGCGTTTCAGCCGAGCAGCGCGAGCAGCTTTTCCACACCCTATCCGTAATGAAGACGAACCTGGTTCAGGCATGCCGGACCCCGGTTGACGAGAACGAGACGAACGATGGCTGATCAATCCCCCCTCCGCGTCGTTGCTGACGCCAATACCAAGACATCTGTCGAAGACAACCAAACGAAACAGCAGGAAACGGTAGCCGAAGCGCCTTCATCCAATTCAGCGCCGGCTGCCGCCGTGGCTGCGCCCGGCGGCATCAAGGTCCGCCGCCGGCGCAGTCTCACTCGGCCGATCCTGTTCGCCCTGCTGCCGGTGGCACTCGTTGTCGGCGGTTATTATTACGTCAATGGCGGCCAGGTGATGTCGACCGACAACGCTTATCTCCAGGCCGACATGGTCGGGCTTACCACCGATGTCTCGGGTATCGTCGAGCAGATCAAAGTGCACGAGAACGAGGCGGTCAAGGCGGGGCAGGTGCTCTTCAGCCTCAGAGCCGATTCCTTCAAGATCGCGCTCGACGGCGCCAAGGCGCAGCTCGGCGTGCAGCGCAACCAGATCATGAATCTCAAGGCGAGCTACCAGCAGTCGCTGGCCGAGATTACCCAGGCGCAAGCCGATCTGCCTTATTACCAGGATCAATTCGACCGGCAGCAGAACCTGGTCAACAACGGCAGCGCGACGCAATCGGCCTATGACGAAGCCAAGCATAATCTCGAGGCTGCTGAGCAGAAGGTGACCGTCGCCAAGGCGGAAGCCGCAACCACGCTTGCCCAGCTCGGCGGTTCGGCCGATCAGCCGATCGAGCTGAACCCGCTCTACCTGCAGGCAAAGTCGAATGTCGACAATGCCCAGCGCGAACTCGACCACAGCGTCGTCAAGGCGCCGTTCGACGGCATCGTCACCAATGTCAACGCGCTGCAGGTCGGCTCCTACCTGCAGGCTTCGCAGCAGGCCTTCTCGCTCGTTGCCACCGATCATCTGTGGATCGCCGCCAGCCCGAAGGAAACCGAGCTTACCTACGTCAAGCCAGGCCAGACGGCCGAGATCTACGTCGACACCTATCCTGGCGTGACGTGGAAGGGCAAGGTCGAGAGCATTAGCCCGGCCTCAGGCTCCAGCTTCTCGCTGCTGCCGGCGCAGAACACCACGGGCAACTGGGTGAAGGTCGTCCAGCGCATTCCGATGCGCGTCAGCATCGAAGACACCGAAGGCAAGCCGCCGCTTCGCGTCGGCATGAGCACGGTGGTCGATGTCGAGACCGGTCATGCCCGCGGCCTGCCCGATTTCGTCAACAAGCTTCTGGGTCGGCCTCAGGGCAAGGATCATGAGTAACGCTTCCGCTTCCCCGGCGACCCCGGTTGCCAATCGCGGCGCAATCACGGCCTGCGTCATCCTCGCCGTCATCATGCAGGCGCTGGACACGACGATCGCCAACGTGGCGCTGCCCTATATTCAGGGCAGCGTGTCGGCTTCTGCCGACCAGATCAACTGGGTCCTGACCTCTTACATCGTCGCGGCGGCGATCATGACGCCGCCGTCAGGCTTCCTTGCCGCCAAGTTCGGCCGCAAGCGCGTGCTGCTCGTCGCTATCGCCGGCTTCGTGGCCGCCTCGATCCTATGCGGCCTGGCGCAATCGCTGAATCAGATCGTCGCCTTCCGCCTGCTGCAGGGTCTGTTCGGCGCATCGCTGGTGCCGCTTTCGCAGGGGATCCTTCTCGACATCTATACCGTCGAGGAGCGCGGGTCGGCCATGGCCCTCTTCGGCGTCTCGGTCATGGTCGGGCCGGTGCTCGGTCCCGTCATCGGCGGCTGGCTGACTGATAACATCAGCTGGCGCTGGGTGTTCTACATCAACATTCCGATCGGCGCGCTTGCCTTCGCCGGCATCGTCATCTTCGTCACCGAGACCAAGAGAGATTTCCTCGCCAAACTGGATTGGTTCGGGTTCGGGATGATGAGTCTCGGCATCGCCTCGCTGCAGCTCTTCCTCGACCGCGGCGAGCAGCTCGACTGGTTCTCCTCCGGCGAGATAATCCTCGAGGCGCTGATCTGCGCTTCCGCTTTCTATCTGCTGATCGTGCATACGCTGACGGCGGAGAAATCCTTCGTCAATCCGAAGCTGTTTCTCGACCAGAATTTTACCATCAGCATGATCTTCATCTTCGTGATCGGTATCACTTATCTCGCCTCGCTGGCGCTGATGACACCATACCTGCAGACGCTGATGGGCTATCCCGTCATCACCGCCGGCATCGTCATGGGGCCGCGCGGGCTCGGCACCATGCTCTGCATGTTCATCGTCGGGCGTCTGATCGGCAAGGTCGATACGCGTTGGCTGCTGGTGCTCGGCCTCGGCCTGACTGCCTGGGCGATGCACGACATGACCGGTTGGACGCCCGACGTCTCGCAATGGACGATCGTCTCGGTCGGCTTCATACAGGGCGCCGGCCTCGGTTTCCTGTTCGTGCCACTGACAACCATCGCTTTCGCCACGCTGCCCGCCCATATGCGCGGCGACGGCACCGGGCTCTACAACCTGTCGCGCAACATCGGCTCCTCGGTCGGCATTTCGATCGTCGCGGCGCTGATCGTCGAGAACACGCAGAGCAATCATGAATCGATCGCGGCCTATGTGACGCCATTCAACCACGCCTTCAATGCCGTGGCGGCGCAGGGGCTCAGTCCGCTGACGGCGGCGGGGCGCGCTTCGCTCAACGAGATCATCACCCTGCAATCGACGATCATCGCCTACATGGACGATTTCAAGCTGCTGATGGTGATGTCGCTCGCGGTCATTCCGCTGGTGCTGCTGCTGCGCAAGCCGAAAGCAGCGCCCGCCGTCGACCATAGTGCGGTCATGGAATAATCAGCGGAAAGGTTTGCTGAGATAACGCGAGCCCTGAATGCCGAAGCGCCACGGTGCTTCGGCATTTTTGGTGATGCCGATGCGTTTTCCCGAGATGATCGGCACCGGTGCTGACGGCGCGATCGCATAGGGCGGGCGGTCGAGCAGACGGTCGTTGATCTGAATATCGATGCCGAGCCCCTGGCAGAGTTTGCCGGGACCGCTGCAGAGCGCGGTCAGCCTCTCGGTGCCGCGCCGCTCGATCATCAGAGGGATTCCCGTTTCCGGCTCCAGCGCGCGAATGAGCGCGGCCGAGCCCGGATGGCAAACGAAGTTCAGGCACCAGTACATGCCGTAAATGCGGTAAATGTAGACATTGCCGGGGCGGCCGTACATGGCGCCGTTCCGCTTGGTCGGGCCGCGGAAACTGTGCGAGGCCTCGTCATCGGGGAAATAGGCTTCGGTCTCGGTGATCCGGCCGCCGACGCCATCGACAGTGAGATGGCAGCCGAGCAGGTCGCGAGAGACGGTGATCGCGTCGCGCTCGAAAAACGCCCTGAGGTTTTCGCCGGTGAGCGCGCCAGCGCCGATCGCGCCAGTTATCGTTCCACCATCGGTCATGGCCGACGCAGATAACATTCATCGCACCCGCCGTCATCCCAAAACCGCTTCATGCTTTCAGCCACCGGCATCAGCGGCCGGCATTCGGATCGCGCATCGGGATTGAGGAGACGGTGACCGAGACCGGGTCGCTCGCCGGGAAGGAGCCTTCCAGACCTTCCTCCAGCTCTTCTTCGAGCAAAGCTGGGTCCTTGCTGCGCGCGCCGTCGTTATGGGCAGGTTCGATCGCTGCCGCAAGCAGGGTCTTGGCCCGCAAGACGGCGGTTTCCAGGGTCAGCTCGGGCGTACTCCGCAGTGTCGCGGCAATCCTGTCTTCGCCTTCGCCGCCGAATTCGACGACAAAGCCGTCTTCCGTCTGGTAGACGGTGATATCATTGAGTGCCATGGCCGTTTCCCCAAAGAACGCTCATATTAGCAAGGTGCGTTTTACTGCATAATTCCCTAAATCGGAATCGATTTAGGGAATTATGCAGCGATTCAGAGTGTTACAGCATCCTTTGCGCGTCTTTTCAGACGCGCGGTGCTGTAATAAACGCGTTTTCCGAATTTTGTCGTGCGAAGACCTTCACCAGCCAGTCGATGAAGACGCGCACGCGCGGCGTAAGCTGGCGGTTGCGCGGATAGAGCAGGGAAACCGGTGTCGGGGTCAGCGGAAAATCCTTGAGGACATGAATAAGCGTTCCTTCGGCCAAGTCTTTTTCGGCGTGATAGCGTGGGATCTGGATCATGCCGAGGCCCATCCTCGCCGCTGAAATGTAGCTTTCGGCGGCGTTGACGGCGACGGTAGCGGGAATGGTGATGTGACGCACCGCGCTGTCGACGATGAATTCGAGCGGTAACAGGCTGCCTGTACTGCTGGAGCGGAAGCCGACCATGCGGTGGCCGGCAAGCCCGTCTGGATGCTGCGGCAGGCCATGGGTGGCGACATAGCCAGGTGAGGCGAGCGTGATCTCATCCAGCATGGCAACGCGCCGGGCGATCATGTCGCTATCCCCAGGCGTGCCAACGCGCAGCACGCAGTCGATGCCCTCGCGCACCAGATCGACCAGCCGGTCGCCTTCGCTCATGTAAAATTCGATCTCAGGATAGGTCTGGAGAAAAGACGGCAGGCTCGGCAGCACGAAATGGCGGGCGAGTGTGCCATGCACATCGACGCGCAGCAGACCCTTCGGCTTGGCGCCGGCAAAGCCGCCTTCGGCATCTTCGATATCGGCAAGGATCGACAGGCAGCGCTGGTAATACGCTTCGCCGTCGAGCGTTGGGCTGACATGGCGTGTGGTGCGCTGGAGCAGGCGCACGCCGAGGCGGGCCTCGAGCTGCTTCACCGCATCGGTGACGGTCGAGCGCGGCAGGCCGGTGTCTTCGGCGGCAAGCGTGAAGCTGCGGCGTTCCACGACGCGGCAAAGCACCCGCATGGCATCGAATCTGTCCATCTTTTTGTTCGCCATTCCCGGATAGTGATGCCGAAGAATGCCTGATTATCCGCGGAAGGAAAAGGCGCATCTTCTCCTCATCGAAAACGCGCTGCGGCGCAGGATGAAGGAGACGGACCATGGCTTCCCAAGAAAACGGCAAGGTGGCGCTGGTCACCGGCGCTTCCCGCGGCATCGGCGCGGCAGTCGCCCGACGCCTCGCCAAGGACGGTTTCACCGTCGTCATCAATTACTCCGGCAACGCCACCCCGGCCGAGGAACTCGCCCGGGAGATCGAGCAGGCCGGCGGCAAGGCGCTGACTGAGAAAGCCGATGTCAGCGATGCGCAAGCCGTCCGTCGCATGTTCGATGCTGCGGAAACTGCCTTCGGCGGTGTCGACGTCCTCGTCAATAATGCCGGCATCATGATGCTGTCCTCGCTGGCTGAGGCCGATGATGCCCATTTCGACCGCCAAGTCAGCGTCAATCTCAAGGGCACCTTCAATACGCTACGCGAAGCGGCCAAGCGGATGCGCGACGGCGGCCGGATCATCAATTTCTCGACCTCGGTCGTCGGGCTGAAGCTCGAAACCTACGGAGTCTATGCCGCCACCAAGGCTGCGGTCGAAACGCTGACAGCGATCATGGCCAAGGAGATGCGCGGCCGCAACATCACCGTCAACGCCATCGCACCTGGTCCTGTTGCCACGGACCTTTTCCTCAACGGCAAGTCGGACGAGCTGATTGCCCGGATGGCCAAGATGAACCCGCTGGAGCGCCTGGGCACACCTGAAGACATCGCCGCCGCGGTGGCCTTCCTCGCCGGCCCCGACGGCGGCTGGATCAACGGCCAGACGCTGCGCGCCAATGGCGGAATGATCTGACGAAGGCAAGCGGCCGATGCCCTATGGCATCGACGATTTGCTGAAGCCGGCCGTCGAGAACTGAAACCCGGCCCGCCGACGGGGGTACATGAGCCAAGCCGTCATCGCGATTATGTGAACGGGCTTGCGGAATTTCCCCTTACAATCCTGCGGGGAGTACCTATGTTTGTTCTATCGGGAGAGAGTGGAATTCCCTACCGTTCTTTTCCGAAACTCCAGAGCCTGCCGCTCTCTTCCTGCGGTGCGACAGGCTTGATGTTCAAAGTTGCACAGTGCGGCCCGTCGAAGGTTTCCCCTGCCTTCCGGGCCGTACTTGTTTTGGCGCTCAGCCGTCGTTCAGTCTCGCCTCTACCAGAAGCTTTACCAGCCAGTCGACAAAGACACGGACCTTGTTGCTGAGGTGGCGGTTCGGGGGGTAGACGACGTAGAGCGGCAGCGGATCGCGGCGCCAGTCCGGGAGCACGCGGACGAGTTCACCCCTTGCCATCGGCTCACGCGCCATGAAAATCGGCACCTGCGCGACGCCGAGCCCCGTCAACGCAGCTGTCAGATAGGTGCGGCTATCGTTAACCGAGGCGATGTAACGTGGACTGGTTTCGATCACCTCGTTGTGCCGGCGAAATTCAAAGGGCAGCGTTCGGTTGTTCTGAGCGCGGAAATAATTGACGGAGTAATGATCGGCCTCCAGATCCTCCGGCCGCTCGGGCATGCCGAATTTTTGGATATAGTTCGGCGAAGCACAGGTGATCATCTCGACTTCGGAGACACGCCGCGCAATCAGCGACTGATCGGCCGGCGTGCCGGCCCGTAGCGCGCAGTCGACATTTTCTGCAAGATAATCGACCGTGCGGTCGCCGACCCCGAGATCGATGCGGATATCGGGATAACGCTGATAGAAATCGTAGAGCGCGGGAACGACGATCCAATCGGCGAAAGCGCCGGCCATCTCGACACGCAGCCGCCCGCTCGGCAGGCTCTGCGAATTGGAGAGGCTGCCATCGAGTTCCTCCAGCTCCGAAATAATCTGGGCGGCGCGTTCGTAATAAAGCGCGCCGTCCGTGGTCACCATCACCCGGCGCGTGGTACGATTCAAAAGCTTGGTGCGCAAATGCGCCTCCAGGCCCTGGATGAGATTGGTTACCGTCGCCTTGGGCATGGCGAGCATGTCGGCGGCACGGGTGAAATTGCCCGTCTCCACCACGCGAATGAAGACGCGCATTGCCGAAAGCTGATCCATCGGTTTGAAATCCGCGGTTTGCGTTGCACCATTGTTCGAGATCTGGAACAGTGTTATCGCGATATAGCTTCTTATTCCTCGGTTGGAATAACAATATCTTTTTTGTACAAAATGCAAGCGGCAGGCGTTGTCTGCTTCTGGCTGACGCAAAAGAGACCGGACGCATGACGGTGGAATGGAAAGATATGATGCTGGATAAGGTGGCCATCGGCCCCGTTTCCGCACGTATCTACCAGGGCGCCGATTACGGCAAGGGTCCGCCAATCGTGCTTTACCTGCATGGCGGCGCGTTTCTCGACAGCGACAAGAACGTCGACCGGCCGGTGGCAATGAGTCTCGCCAAGGCGGGCGCCATTGTTGTCGCCGCTGATTACAGCAGCCTTTCCGATAATATTTTTCCGAGGGCGTTGGAAGTCTCCTTCTCCGTCTTCAGCTATCTCGCCAACAAACGCGCTGGCCTCGGTGACCGCAAATCGCTGCTCTTCGTCGCCGGCGAAGAGGCGGGTGGCAATATTGCCGCCGGCGTGGCGCTGAAGGCGCGCGACCAGATGCCGGATGCGCTCGACGGTCAGGTGCTGATTTCGCCGCTGCTCGATCCGTTCATGGGCACGTCCTCGATCCGCAAGGCCGATGCCATCGGCATGCGCCGGCGCTGGACGGAAGGCTGGAGCCACTATCTAAGCGGTGGCGGTTGTCACCCTTATGCAGCGCCTTGTCTCTGTTCGCGTATTTCAGGCGTCGCGCCGGCGCTGATACTCACTGCGGAGGACGATCCTCTGCACGACGAGACAATTGGTTACGGCGCCCGCCTGAAAACGGCCGGCGTCGGTGTGCGCCAGCATGTCCTTCCCGCCGGGACGGGCTGGCCTTCGATTTATGGTGGGAAATCCGACGGAGCGCCCGACTGGCAGGAAAACGTCAGCCGCCATTTCGGAAGCTTCCTTCGGGACGTAAGCGTCCAAACGCAATTGCATTGAAGAAGATCTGATATTTCGGCGGCTCGTAGCCGCAAGGAGAGCACTGATGACGTCCAGAAAGAAGCGCTGGGCCCTGGTGGGCGCCGGCTTAGGCCTTATTGCGTCCGTTTCCGGCGCTGCATTGTTTTTCGAGCTGCCGATGAGCACGACCGCCACGGCTGCTTCCGCCCCCGCACAGGCTCCCGCTGTGCCGGTGACGGTCGCCGTCGTTGCGGCGCGCGACGTGACGGCCTGGGAGAGTTTCTCCGGCCGTCTAGAAGCCGTCGACCGGGTGCAGGTGCGTTCCCGCGTCGCCGGCGCCATCCTGGCGGTGGCTTTCCGCGAAGGGGCGCTGGTGAAGCAGGGCGACCTGCTCTTCACCATCGACCCGGCTCCCTACCAGGCAACCGTAGCCCAGGCGCAAGGCCAGGTCGCTTCGGCCGAGGCCAGGGTCAGCCTGGCGCAAACCGAACTCGATCGTGGCCACAGGCTTTCCGACAATCGCACCATCTCCCAGAGCGATCTCGATCAGCGCCAGAGCGCACTGACCGAGGCTCAGGCGGGGCTGCGGTCGGCACAGGCTGCGCTGCAGTCGGCCCAGCTGGATCTCGATTATACGCAGGTGCGGGCTCCGGTTTCCGGCCGCATCGGCAAGATCGAGGTTACCGCCGGTAACCTTGTCGCAGCCGGCTCGACCTCGCCGGCGCTGACGACGCTTGTTTCGGTCGATCCGATCTATGCGAGTTTCAACGCCAGCGAAGAGATGGTGACGCGGGCGCTTGCCCAGCTTCCGCAGACCGACAGCGCCCTGCCTCCGGTCGAGCAGATCCCGGTCGAGGTCGGCACGCTGACCGACAGCGGTACGCCCATCAAGGGCAAGCTGCAGCTGATCGACAATGAGGTCGATGCCTCAAGCGGCACGATCGGCGTGCGCGCCGTGTTTGACAATCCGGGCGGGCGTCTCATCCCCGGCCAGTTCGTGCGGGTGCGTATGGGCCAGCCGAAGGCCGAGAACAAGATCGTCATCAGCGACCGCGCCGTCGGCACCGACCAGGACAAGAAATTCGTCTTCGTCGTCGATGCCGAAAACAAGGTCGCCTACCGGCAGGTCCAGCTCGGCACACTTTCCGATGGCCAGCGGGTGGTCGAAAGCGGCCTGAACGCCGGCGAGACGATTGTCGTCAACGGTTTGCAGCGCATCCGTCCAGGGGCAGTCGTAGCACCCCAGATGGAAGAGAAGGTCGCGACCGCTCAATAACACATCGCCTGCCCCTCCCGGGGGAGGGCGATGCCTTCGCTTCTGGGAAGGCCAATACCCGAAATGATATGACCCGCCGGCGGCTTCCAAACCGCCGGAGAGGGACTTTGCATCCATGTTCACCCCGGAGAGGGCTTTGATATGAACATCTCCAGATTCTTTGTCGACCGCCCGGTCTTTGCCGGCGTTCTTTCGGTCCTCATCGTGGTTGCCGGCCTGATCGGCCTGCGCTCGCTGCCGATTTCCGAATATCCGGAGGTGGTGCCGCCGTCGATTGTCGTGCGCGCCACCTATCCCGGCGCCAACCCGTCGGTCATCGCCGAAACCGTGGCGACGCCGCTCGAAGAGCAGATCAACGGCGTCGAGGGCATGCTCTACATGTCCAGCCAGGCGACATCCGACGGCGTGCTCAACGTGACCGTCACCTTCAAGCTCGGCACCGACGCCGACAAGGCGCAGCAGTTGGTGCAGAACCGCGTTTCGCAGGCCGAACCGCGGCTGCCGGCGGAAGTCCGTTCGCTCGGCATCACGACGGTCAAGAGTTCGCCCAACTTCATCATGGTCGTCAACCTCGTCTCCGACGGTGACAATCACGACATCACCTATCTTCGCAATTACGCGACTCTGAATATCAAGGATCGGCTTGCCCGCATCGCCGGCGTCGGTCAGGTGCAGGTCTTCGGCGCTGGCGATTATTCCATGCGGGTCTGGATCGACCCACAGAAGGCTGCCGAGCATAATCTCGCCGCGAGCGACATCAGCAACGCCATCAGTTCCCAGAACGTCCAGGCCGCCGCCGGCATCATCGGCGCATCGCCGAGCCAGCCGGGTGTGGATCTGCAGCTCAACGTGAATGCTCAGGGCCGCCTACGCACACCCGAGGAGTTCGGCAGCATCATCGTTAAGACGGGCGCCAGTGGCGAGATCACCCGCCTGCGCGATGTCGCCCGCATCGAACTCGGTGCCGCGGACTATACGCTGCGTTCGCTGCTCGACGGCAAGCCGGCCGTTGCCGTTGCCGTGCTTCAGGCGCCCGGTTCGAATGCGATCGAAATCGCCGACAATGTGCACGCCACCATGGATCAGCTGCAGCTCGCCATGCCCGAGGGCGTTAAATACGAGATCGTCTACGATACGACGAAATTCGTGCGTGCCTCGATCGAGAAGGTCATCGACACGCTGCTCGAAGCCATTGCGCTTGTTGTTCTCGTCGTCATCCTGTTCTTGCAGACATGGCGCGCCTCGATCATTCCGCTGATCGCGGTTCCGGTATCGATCATCGGCACCTTTGCGGTGATGTATGTCTTCGGCTTCTCGATCAACGCGCTCAGTCTGTTCGGGCTGGTGCTCGCGATCGGTATCGTCGTCGACGACGCGATCGTGGTGGTCGAAAACGTCGAGCGCAATATCGAACAGGGGCTGTCGCCACGGGCCGCCACCTACAAGGCGATGAAGGAAGTCTCCGGTCCGATCGTCGCGATCGCGCTGGTCCTCGTCGCGGTCTTCGTTCCGCTGGCCTTCATCTCCGGCCTTTCGGGTCAGTTCTATCGTCAGTTCGCACTGACGATCGCCATCTCGACCGTCATCTCGGCCTTCAACTCGCTCACCCTCTCGCCAGCGCTGGCAGCCCTTCTGCTGAAGGGCCATCATGAGCCGAAGGACTGGCTGACGCGCTTCATGGACGCCATCTTCGGCTGGTTCTTCCGTGGCTTCAACCGTGTCTTCGGCGCGGGCTCGAATGCCTACGGCAAGGGCGTGGGCGGATTGCTGTCGCGCAAGAGCATCGTCATGGTGATCTATCTGGCGCTGGTCGGTGCGACCTATAGCCTATTCAGTACGGTCCCCGGCGGCTTCGTGCCGTCTCAGGATAAGCAGTATCTGATCGGTTTCGCCCAGTTGCCGGACGCCGCAAGCCTCGACCGCACGGAAAATGTCATCAAGCGCATGACCGACATCGCGCTGGCGCAGCCGGGCGTTGCCAATGCGATCGCCTTCCCGGGCCTGTCGATCAACGGCTTCACCAACTCTTCGAATGCCGGCATCGTCTTCGTGACGCTGAAGGATTTCGAGGAGCGCAAGACGCCTGATCTCTCCGGGGGCGCCATCGCTATGGCGCTGAACCAGAAGTTCGGCTCCATTCAGGATGCCTTCATCGCCATGTTCCCGCCGCCGCCGGTCAACGGTCTCGGCACGACGGGCGGCTTCAAGCTGCAGATCGAGGATCGTGCAGGCCTTGGCAACCAGGCGCTCGACGAGGCCACCAAGGCAGTTCTTGCGAAAGCCTATCAGACGCCTGAGCTCGCCGGGCTGTTCTCCAGCTTCCAGATCAACGTGCCGCAGCTCTATGCCGATCTCGACCGCGCCAAGGCCGAGCAGCTCGGGGTTTCCGTCACCGACGTCTTCCAGACACTGCAGATCTATCTCGGTTCGCTCTATGTGAACGACTTCAATGCCTTCGGCCGCACCTACAGCGTCCGTGTGCAGGCCGATGCCAAATTCCGCGCTCAGCCGGAAGATATCGGCCAGTTGAAGGTCCGTTCGGCATCGGGTGAGATGATCCCGCTTTCAGCCCTGCTGAAGGTTGAGCCGAGCACCGGTCCGGAGCGCGCGAACCGCTACAACGGCTTCCTCGCTGCCGATATCAACGGCGGTCCGGCGCCGGGCTTCTCGTCCGGCCAGGCGCAGGCCGCTATCGAGAAGATCCTTCACGAGACCCTGCCTGCGGGTATCGACTTCGAATGGACGGATCTGACCTATCAGCAGATCCTTGCCGGTAACTCCAGTATCGTCGTCTTCCCGCTGGCACTGTTGCTCGTCTTCCTGGTGCTTGCCGCCCAGTATGAAAGTCTGACGCTGCCGCTTGCGATCATCATGATCGTGCCGATGGGTGTACTGGCCGCGCTGACAGGAGTCTGGCTCACCGGTGGAGACAACAATATCTTCACCCAGATCGGCCTTGTGGTGCTTGTCGGTCTATCGGCGAAGAACGCGATCCTGATCGTGGAATTCGCCCGCGAACTGGAGTTCGAGGGAAGGACACCGCGGGAGGCCGCGATCGAGGCCAGCCGCCTTCGTCTTCGCCCGATCCTGATGACCTCCCTGGCGTTCATCATGGGTGTCGTGCCGCTCGTCGTCTCCACGGGCGCCGGCGCGGAGATGCGCGCGGCCATGGGTGTCGCGGTTTTCTCGGGCATGATCGGGGTGACCTTCTTCGGCATCTTCATGACGCCCGTCTTCTACGTGCTGCTACGGCGGTTGACGGGCAACCGTCCGCTCGTCCAGCACAAGCCGGACGAGCACAAGGAAGAAGAGGCGGAGGTCATCCGGCTCGCGGCGGAATAAACAGAATTCAACCTTCCTTTGTCGAGTAAATCGGGCGGGAACTTCGGTTCCCGCCCGTATCGTTTTCAGGCCGATGCATCACCAAAATAGTTGCAACGGCGGGTGAGCGGGTTATCAAAGACGAACAACAGTTGGGAGGACTGAATGACAGGTTCGAGCAGAGGTCATGACGGGAGGCGGATCGCCTTTCTCGGCACCGGCCTGATGGGAGCGCCGATGGCGCGTCGGCTGCTTGGCGCGGGTTTTGCCGTCGCCGTCTGGAATCGTGATCCCAGCAAGGCCGAGGCCCTTGCAGGAGACGGCGCGATCTGCGCGGAAACACCCGCAGATGCCGTTTCAGGCGCTGATGTCGTCATCACCATGCTGACCAACGCCGAGGCGGTGAAGGACGTGCTGTTTAACCGCGGAGCGGTCGATGCGATGACATCAAGCGCCGTCGTTATCGATATGAGTTCGATCGCCCCGCATTTCGCCCGCGACCATTCTGCCAGGCTTTCCGAACGCGGTATCGCTCATGTCGATGCGCCGGTGTCCGGCGGCGTCGTCGGGGCGGATGCCGGTACGCTGGCCATCATGGCCGGCGGCGACAAGGACGTCGTCGATGCGCTTACAGATGTCTTTGCGCCGATGGGGCGCGTGACCCGCGTCGGCCCAAGCGGAGCAGGCCAGCTTGCCAAGCTTGCCAACCAGCAGATCGTCGCGGTAACGATCGGCGCCGTTGCCGAAGCGATGATGTTGATTACAGCCGGCGGCGGCTCGCCGGCAGCCTTTCGCGACGCCATTCGCGGCGGCTTTGCCGAGAGCCGTATCCTTGAACTGCACGGCAAGCGCATGGTCGAAAGGCAGTTTACTCCAGGCGGTTCGTCGAGCAACCAGTTGAAAGATCTGAACGCCGCCATGGAGACGGCCGACACCTTGTCGCTGACGCTGCCCCTGACTGCGACGGTGCACGCCGAATTCAGCGAATTCGTCGCAAACGGCAATGGCGAAAAAGATCATAGCGCCCTGCTCCTCCATCTCGAAGAGAAGAATGCCCTGCCGGGAGGAAAGAGGTGACTGACAGCCATTCTCCGAAGCGGCGCCTGCGTTCCCAGGATTGGTTCGACAATCCCGACCACATCGACATGGCAGCGCTCTATCTTGAGCGTTTCATGAACTACGGCATCACGCCGGAAGAATTGCGATCCGGCAAGCCGATCATCGGGATTGCCCAGAGCGGCAGCGATCTCACGCCCTGCAACAGGGTTCATGTCGAGCTTGCCACGCGCGTGCGCGACGGCATTCGCGATGCCGGCGGCATTCCGATCGAGTTTCCGACGCATCCGATCTTCGAGAACTGCAAGCGCCCGACGGCTGCGCTCGACCGCAATCTCGCCTATCTCGGCCTCGTTGAAATCCTCTACGGCTATCCTCTCGACGGCGTCGTGCTGACGACCGGCTGCGACAAGACCACGCCTTCGGCGATCATGGCTGCGTCGACGGTCGATATTCCGGCGATCGTGCTTTCCGGCGGTCCGATGCTCGACGGCTGGCACGAGGGGGAACTGGCGGGTTCCGGCACGGTGATCTGGCGGATGCGGCGAAAATATGCGGCAGGCGAGATCGATCGGGAAGAATTCCTGCAGGCGGCGCTCGATTCAGCGCCATCAGTCGGCCACTGCAATACGATGGGCACGGCTTCGACGATGAACGCCCTTGCCGAGGCACTCGGCCTTTCGCTGACCGGTTGCGGCGCCATTCCGGCCGCATATCGCGAACGCGGCCAGATGGCCTATCGTACCGGGCGGCGCGCCGTCGAAATCGTCTTCGAGGATCTGAAGCCGTCGGATATCCTGACCCGCGAGGCTTTCCTCAATGCCATCCGCACCAATTCGGCGATCGGCGGTTCCACCAACGCACAGCCGCATCTGGCGGCAATGGCGAAACACGCCGGCGTCGAACTTCATCCCGACGACTGGCAGGTGCACGGCTTCGATATCCCGCTGCTGGCCAATGTCCAACCGGCGGGCGCCTATCTCGGCGAGCGTTTTCATCGCGCCGGCGGCACGCCGGCGATCATGTGGGAATTGCTGCAGGCCGGAAAGCTCGATGGCGACTGTCGCACGGTGACGGGCAGGACGATGGCCGAAAACCTGCAGGGCAAGGAGGCGCGCGACCGCGAGGTTATCCGGCCATTCGCTGAACCGCTGAAGGAGCGAGCCGGCTTCCTTGTTCTCAAGGGCAATCTCTTCGATTTCGCGATCATGAAGATGAGTGTCGTCTCGGAGGATTTCCGCCGGCGCTACCTTCAGGAGCCGGGGCGCGAGGGCGTCTTCGAGGGCCGGGCGGTGGTTTTTGACGGGTCGGAGGACTATCACAAGCGCATCAACGATCCTGAACTCGACATTGACGAAAATACCATCCTTGTCATCCGCGGCGCCGGGCCGCTCGGCTGGCCGGGTTCGGCTGAGGTCGTCAACATGCAGCCGCCGGATCACCTGCTGAAACGCGGCATAAGCAGCCTGCCGACGATCGGCGATGGCCGCCAATCGGGCACGGCCGACAGCCCCTCGATCCTCAATGCTTCGCCGGAAAGTGCTGCCGGCGGCGGCCTCGCCTGGCTTCGCACCGGCGATGTCATCTGCATCGACTTCAATCAGGGGCGCTGCAACATGCTGGTCGACGAGACTGAAATCGAACGGCGCAAGGCAGAGGGAATTCCGCCGGTGCCGGCGGACGCGACGCCATGGCAGCAGATCTACCGCCGCTCGGTCACGCAGTTGTCCGACGGCGCAGTTCTGGAGGGAGCGGCGGAATTTCGTCAGATCGCCAAAAGACCGCCGCGGCACAACCACTGATCCTGAAGGGCGCCGTGGACTGCAAGTTCTCTGATCCAAAAGGGGAAAGTCGTAACGGACGGTTCACCTAGTGACTAGTTCGATCATCGGCACAAGGCTTCATTAATGCCGGCTTGAGACCATATTGCAATTATGGAAGCTCCTAAGGCTGAGACCGCGTTGCCAGAAAATAGACCCACACGATCCGAACAAGAGTTCCAGGATCTTCTGCGCCGGCTCGAACTCGCTCTCGATGCATCCCGGATCGGTGTCTGGGAACACAGCATCGCAAAGGGCGGGATCCTGTGGGATGCGCAGATGCACCGTCTCTACGAGACCGGCGAGACATGTCGGGACGTGCCGGCATGGTTATGGTCGAATGCGATCCATCCCGACGATCGTGAGCAGGCCGAACGCGACTTCGACCAGGCGATTGCAACACGCGGCGCCTATAATTCGCAATTCCGGATCGTACTGCCGAGCGGCGAAATCCGCTACCTGCGTTCACGCGCGCATTTCTATGTGGATGCAGAGGGGCTTCCCTCGTTCATCGGCGCCGAATGGGATGTGACTGCCGACATAGTGCTCAATGCCGAGCTCGCGCGACAGAAAATGGTGGCCGAGGCGAAGGCGGTGGCGCTCGAGGAAAGCAATGCGCGCATCGAGCACGTCGCCGATCACGATTATCTCACTGGCTTGCCGAACCGGCGGCTTCTCGACAAGCGGCTCACCGAACTGCCGGTTGACAAGAGCATCACGACGCTTGGCGTCCTGCATCTCGACCTCGACCAGTTCAAGCAGATCAATGACAGTCACGGCCATGCGGCAGGCGACGCCGTGCTCAGGGCCGCAGCGCTTCGCATCACCGCCGCCATTCCCGCAAATGGCATGGTCGCCCGCGTTGGCGGTGATGAATTCGTCATCGTACTGGTCAATTTCAGCGATCTCGCTGAGCTGAAGCTGATCACCGAGGATCTTCAGCGTCGGCTGCGCAAGAAGATCCGCTTCGGCCACGAGATGCTGCAATCCGGCGCCTCGATCGGTGTTTCCTGGAGCGGCGATCGGCGGGCGCGCAACCTGCTTGCCGAATCCGATCTGGCGCTCTACCAGGCGAAGAAGCTCGGGCGCAACCGCGTCGAATTCTTCACGCGGCAACTACAGGAGGATCTGCGCGCCAAGCGCCGCCTCGCCGAAGAGCTCAAGCTGGGGCTGGAGCGCGGCGAGATCGTTCCCTACTATCAGGTGCAGCTTGACGCCCGGACCCGGGAAGTCATCGGCTTTGAGGCGCTGGCGCGCTGGAAACATCCCGACAAGGGCGTGCTCGCCCCAGGGATTTTCCTGAAGATCGCCGACGAGCACGGGCTTGCGGCGGAGATCGATGCGGCGATCCTCAAGAGCGTTCTCGAAGACCGGCTGTCCTGGCTGTCTCGCGGCCTTGCGGTTCCACGCATCGCCGTCAACATCTCGGGGTCGCGCCTTGCCGATCCGACATTGCTCGGCAAGCTGAGGAAGCTCGATATTCCGCCCGCCGCGATCGTCTTCGAACTGGTCGAGACGATTTTCCTCGACGACAGCGACGAAAGACTGCTCTATCATATCGGCGATATCAAACAGATGGGTATCGACATCGAGATCGATGATTTCGGATCGGGCCATGCCTCGCTCATCGGTCTCGTTAAGCTGCGGCCGAAACGGTTGAAGATCGACCGGCAGCTCATCGCCGAGGTTGTCAGCTCCGCCGAGCAGCGGCGCGTGGTGGGTTCGATCGTGGAAATCGCCAAGGCGCTCGACGTCGAGGTGATCGCCGAGGGCATCGAGACCGAGGCGCATGCCGTCGTGTTGGCGCAACTCGGCTGTGATGGCCTGCAGGGTTACGCGTTTGGTTATCCCGCACCGGCGGCCGAGACAGCGCGTCTTTTCTCGCCGATGGCGAGCGGGATCGAAAAGCAGAAGACCGTGATGAGCGGAACGGCCCGGTGATCCGTCGGCGCGGCGACCGCCGCCGCGCCCGGTTTCAACAGCGGTTTTCCCGGCTTGCGGAAGTGATTTCGGCCGAAATGCTTTTCTCTTTTTCGGAACGGCCAGGCGATATCTTTTCGGCGCGGCGTTTTATTCGCGCTCGCAGGAGGATAATTGGCGCGCAAGTAATTTTCTTGAGCTTGCATCGGCATTGTTTCATGGTAATGCGGAAACCAAGCTTTCTGCATTGCCTCGAAAAATGATTATACGCGTCGTCACGTCCATCAACGCGGCTCTCCATCATTCGCAGGTGCAATCGGGGAGTCGGGGACCTGACAATTACTTTGACATTGCCGGGATGGACTTGCGGGACATGCAATCTGGGAAAGTCGCATGAATTCGGAATTTGCCGTTCGTTCGATGCGGCCCGGCGAACTGGAACTCGTGCTCGAATGGGCGCGTCAGGAGGGCTGGAACCCAGGCCTCGATGATTCGCTTGCATTCATGGAGGCCGATTCGTCCGGATTCTTCGTCGGCGCCATCGGTGAAGTCCCCGTCGGTTCGATCTCGGTCGTCAAATATGGCGAGAGTTTCGCCTTCCTCGGCCTCTACATCGTTCATCCCGATTTCCGCGGCAAGGGTTATGGCAGGACGATCTGGGAGGCGGGCATCGCCAGCGCACACGATCGCACGATCGGCCTTGACGGCGTCGCCGCACAGCAGGATAACTACCGCAAGGCCGGCTTCGAACCCGCCTACTCCACCCTTCGCTACGGCGGCGTCGTCACCTCCTTGCCGGTCTCGACGCTTGCCGCGCAGCCGGTGCTGGATTCGCGCCTGGAAGGCCTGCAGCGTTATGATTCGGCGATCTTTCCGCAGCCGCGCGATGCCTTCCTCGCGGCCTGGTGCACCGGTCGCAAGGGTCGCCGCTCAGTAGTGGTACGCAAAAGCGGCAAGATCCGCGGTTACGGCACGATCCGCCGCTGCTACGAGGGCTACAAGATCGGCCCGCTTTTTGCCAATGATGCCGACAGCGCCGCAGCACTGCTTGCCGAATTGATCCCCGAGGCGAAGGGGGCTTCGATCTTCATCGATATCCCCGCGGAGAACCACGAGGCGGTCGCGCTTGCCGAAAGCCTCGGCCTTCAACCGGTGTTCGAGACGACACGCATGTATCGCGGGCCGGCGCCGGCCATCCCACTAAAGCATGTCTTCGGCGTGACGACTCTGGAGCTTGGATAGACCAATGCGCGTCGCGTCAAACTTGATTCATCCGAGGCGCTTT
Organism: Rhizobium sp. NZLR11; assembly: GCF_019685115.1. Classification (NCBI taxonomy): domain Bacteria; kingdom Pseudomonadati; phylum Pseudomonadota; class Alphaproteobacteria; order Hyphomicrobiales; family Rhizobiaceae; genus Rhizobium; species Rhizobium sp. NZLR11. Next base: position 92,186 of record NZ_JABDWD010000011.1, read on the forward strand.
GGTTCTTTTGTTGAACCGCCGCGCACTTCCTGACATGCATCAATCCACCGGTGAGGCGGGAACAGTCGCGGCCGAAGCTTTCGGCCGGCCTTTTTCGGCGATCGCGATGCCGCCCAAGGTCAACACCAGCGCGATCACATGGAAGGACTGCAGCGTCTCGCCGATCAGGACGACGGAGAGCAGCGTTCCGAACACCGGCACGAGATTGATGAACAGGCCGGCCCTGTTGGCGCCGATAGCAACGACACCCTTGATATAGAGGATCTGCGCCACCAGCGAGGGAAAGATCGCCGTGTAGAGCGTGATGATCCAGCCAGCATGGTCCGGCCATTGCGCGGCATCGCGGCCGGCTTCCCAAAGGAGCAGCGGCACCGAGGTCAGCATGGCTGCAAATGCCGGGATCGCCATCAGCGTGCGCCAGTCGAGCGGCGGTTTCCAGCGCAGGAAGATCGTGTAGACCGAATAGGCGGCAATGGCGATCAGCATCAGCCCATCACCGCGGTTGAGGCTTAATTGCAGCAGCGTTGTCAGGTCGCCATGAGCGGCGGTCAGAGCGACGCCGATCAGCGTCAAGCCGAAGCCGAGACATTGGGCCAGCGAAATGCCAGTGCGGAAGAACATGAAATTCAGCAGGAAGATCAGCATCGGGATGCCGGCCTGCTCGATGGCGACATTGATTGCCGTCGTATATTGCACGGCCGAATAAAGCATGGCGTTGAAAAGCGTGTAGCCGATGACGCCGTAGAAAAAGAGCAACGGCAGGTTCTTCCTGACCACCGGCCAGTCCCTCTTGAGCTGGGGCACCGAGATCAGGGCGATCAGCGCCACGGCGATAAACCAGCGCAGGAAGGTCAGCATCATCGGGCTGATATGCCCGAGTGCGAGCTTGCCGGCGACGGAGTTGCCGCCCCAGCAGAGGGTGGCGATAACGAGGCAGATGTAGGCCCTGGCTTGCAAAAGCGTTCTTCCCATCTTTCCGCGATCGCCGCGCGGCGTTTTGTGACGGGCAATAACCTGCCGGCTGCTGATTTGTCACGTAAAAAGCCCAATCACCTGTGACAACAGGGTCGCTTTCCCAAAAACAAAGCTTTATAGATGCGCGGGTTTGAGCAGGTGTGCGGTTTTCCGCCGGTAACAGGAAGAGTTGGATGACGAACGTAGTCGTGGTCGGTTCGCAATGGGGTGACGAGGGCAAGGGCAAAATTGTCGACTGGCTTTCGGAGCGTGCGGATATTGTCGTGCGCTATCAGGGCGGACACAATGCCGGCCACACGCTCGTCATCGACGGCACGAGCTACAAGCTGTCGCTGCTGCCGTCCGGTGTCGTGCGCCCGGGCAAGATGGCGGTGATCGGCAACGGCGTCGTCGTCGACCCGCATGCGCTGATCGCCGAGATCGGTCGACTGGAGGCCCAGGGCGTGACGGTGACGCCTGATAATCTGCGCATTGCCGACAATGCGACGCTCATCTTGTCGCTGCACCGCGAGCTCGATGCGATGCGCGAGGATGCGGCATCTAACAGCGGCACCAAGATCGGCACGACACGCCGCGGCATCGGTCCGGCCTATGAAGACAAGGTCGGCCGCCGCGCCATCCGGGTGATGGATCTTGCCGATCTCGACAGTCTTGCCGGCAAGGTCGACCGTATTCTGACGCATCACAATGCGCTTCGCCGCGGCCTCGGCGTCGCCGAAGTCAGCCACCAGACGATCATGGATGAACTGACCTCGGTCGCCGATCGGGTGCTGCCGTTCCGTGATACCGTCTGGCTCTTCCTCGACAAGGAGCGCCGCAAGGGCTCCCGTATCCTCTTCGAGGGCGCGCAGGGCACCCTGCTCGATATCGATCACGGCACCTATCCTTTCGTGACCTCGTCTAACACCGTGGCCGGCCAGGCCGCGGCCGGTTCCGGCATGGGACCGGGCTCGCTCGGCTATATTCTTGGCATCACCAAGGCCTATACGACGCGCGTCGGCGAAGGTCCGTTTCCGACCGAGCTGAAGGACGCCATCGGTGAGTTCCTTGGCGAAAAAGGTCATGAGTTCGGCGTGGTGACCGGGCGCAAGCGGCGCTGCGGCTGGTTCGATGCCGCACTCGTGCGCCAATCGATCGCCACCAACGGCATCACGGGTATCGCGCTGACTAAGCTCGACGTGCTCGACGGCCTCGAGGAATTGAAGATCTGCGTCGGCTACATGCTCGACGGCGAACAGATTGATCATCTTCCGGCAAGCCAGGGAGCGCAAGCTAGGGTCGAACCGATCTACATCACGCTGGAGGGGTGGAAAGAATCGACCGTCGGCGCCCGTAGTTGGGCGGATCTGCCGGCGCAGGCGATCAAATATGTTCGCCAGGTCGAGGAACTGATCGGGGCGCCCGTCGCGCTCCTTTCCACGAGCCCGGAGCGGGATGACACGATACTTGTGACCGATCCGTTTGAGGATTAAGCTCACGGGTCACTGTGGAGGATAGTTCGGTAGGGTGCCGGACTTCTTGAGAAAGTACTGATGGCGGATTTTATTGCAGTTATTCGGCGGGCCGTCGACGGCCTGGCTGAAAATACCCCCGAGATGCGGGTGAAAGTCTACGAACGTGCCCGCGGCGCAGTGCAGCGGCAGCTCGAGAACATGAAGCCGCGTCCGCCGGAAGCCATGCTGCAACGCCAGCTCGAAAAACTCGAGGCCGCCATCCGCGAAGTGGAAGGCGAACACTCCGAAGCGCTGCCGCTCGAGGCGGCGGTTGCCGCGGTCCCCGCGCCGGAATCTTCGGAAGAACAAACGGTTCACGACGAAAGCGAACCAACACCTGCGCCTGTCGTCGAAGAGCCGACCTACGAAGCCTCTGCGGAACCGCAGGCGGTTGAGCCCGCCGACGAGCCGGATCACCTGGAGGCAGCCGCGCCGCAGGAGCCCCAGGAAAAGCTGGCGGACGAGGAACCTCTCTCCGAGCAAGCGCGCAGCCTCCCGGAGACGTCTGTTGCGGCCGAGGCCACCGCTCCCGCGCAGGCAGAGACACCCGTTCCTGCCGAAACATACTGGCATCCCTCGCATGAAGAGGAAGCGCCGGCCGAGGAATGGCATTCCAGCGAGGGGCGCGACATCGCTGCGGAGGCTTGGCCTGCAGATGATGAGCGCTGGGAGCCGCCTGCCGAGAATCGCAACGAGGAATCCGGCGAATATCATCCCGACGAGCAGCATCCCGCAGAGGCCGAAGAACTCGCGGCCGAACCGGCGACGGTGGAAAGCGAGGAGCCGGCTGCCGAGAAGGCGTACGAGCCTATCGACGCCTCCCAACGCGTCGCGCGCGGCCTAGACCATGCTGCCCATCGGCTGGTGGAGCCGGTTGCAGAGTTCGATCGTCCGCAGGAATTCGTCGAGCACAGCCGCGAGGAGCCGCTGCAGGCCGATGCCGCAGCGCATTTCGATCCCGTCTGGAGTGAGCCCGCCGCCGAAACGCCGGCTCCGGCGCCGAAGGATGCCGAGACCGAATGGGCGCAAGAGGAACTCCGGCAATATTCGGAAACGGCGCCAGTCACCGCCGACGTCTCGGCACGCGCCTTCGAAGAGGTGATTTCGAGCCTCGAAAAAGTCGCGCCTGCGGCCGTCATGCCGACGGCCAAGGAAAGTTTCTCCTGGGAGACCGCAGCCTTCGACGATCTGCCGCCGATCGACGCCGGCAGCAGCAAGAAGACGCCGGTGGCCTCGCATTTCGACGATGTCGATATCTTCGCGGAAGTGCACAACGGCAAGCCGGCGCCTGCAAGCGGCGCGCCGAGCGAGGAATGGCGCGAGGCGAAGGCGCTGCGCGGCTACGACCGCCGCGGCTCGGTCGCCACTGACGATGATGACGCCAATCCGGCGATGGACATCGATCGGATCGTCGCTTCCAAGCTGCAGGGCAAGAATTTCCGGATGGAGCCGAAGCGCCGCCGCTTCGGCATCGGCACCGTGATCACACTCATCTTCGCACTCATCTTGATTGGTGGCGGCGCCTATGCCGGCTGGATGAACAGAGAGGCGCTGGTGGCGATGGTCGACGGGCTCGTCAGTTCGGCACCGTCGCAGGCGACCAAGAACGAGACGCCGCCGCCGGCTAACTCCGCGACGCCTGCCCAGCCGGGCGCGGTGGCGCCAGCTCAGCCGACCACGCCAGGAGCACAGAATACCCCAGTGGCGCCGGCCCAGCCGAACCCGCAGGTGGCGTCATTGAACAATGACGGCGCCGTGGCCAATTCGAAATTCACTCAGCGGCTGCTGATGGATGGAACCGAGGTCGACAGCGGACCGGCGACGGTGCCGGGAACGCCGACCGCGGAAGGAAAATCGGTCGCCGAACAGAATGTCGCTGCAGCCGATACGCCGCCTGCCAGCGCCCAGGGCGATGTCGCACCAGCCGAAACGCTGACGCCGAACGGCCCGGCGGCATCTCCGCAGCAGACCGCCCCCGTCGGTTCGTCGCAAAAGATGTTCCTCTATGAGGAACGTATCGGCCAAAGCTCGCCAACCGCGATCGAGGGATCCGTCGTCTGGAGTGTGCAGCACGAGGCCGGTCAGGACGGCCGCCAGGAGGCGACGGTACAAGGCAACGTCACCGTGTCGGAACGCAATCTCTCGGCACTCGTCACTTTCAAACGCAATTCCGATCCGTCGCTGCCGGCAAGTCATCTGGTCGAGATCGTTTTCTCGGTGCCGCCGAATTTCGAAGGCGGCAGCATCGACAGCGTCCAGCGCATCTCGATGAAGCGCACAGAGCAGGACCGCGGCGACGCGCTGATCGCGGTTCCGGCCAAGATCACCGACGATTTCCACATGATCGCGCTCAACGACTATCCCGATGCGCGCAAGGCCAATCTCGATCTGATGGCGACCCGTAGCTGGATCGATATCCCAGTCACCTACCGCAACGGTCGCCGCGCGCTACTGACGATGGAAAAGGGGGGCACGGGAACGGACGCCTTCAATACCGCGATCAAGGAATGGACTGCGCTCGGGGATGTGTCGACGAGTCAGTGATGGTCGTCCGCAATGCCAGCTTTCCCGGCCTTTGACAGGGTGCCGAGGCTGCGAAAAGAGAATGAAACAGAAAGGCGGGCCGCAAGGACCCGCCTTCTTCAATTCTAAAGCGCGTCGCATCAAAACGCGATTTATCGGGCGCATTCTAATGTCGTTATTCCGGGACCACTACGCACTTCCGGGCGACATGCATTCTCACGCGGCAGGTCTATGCCGTTGCTTCGACGACGCGGACGGCCTTGGCGCGTTCCTGGGCTTCCTTGCGGACAGCATCCTGCACCTTTTCGAAGGCGCGGACCTCGATCTGACGGACCCGTTCGCGGCTGATGTCGAATTCGGTCGAAAGGTCTTCCAGGGTCACCGGATCCTCGGCGAGGCGACGAGCCTCGAAGATACGGCGTTCGCGCTCGTTCAGCACGCTCATCGCTTTCGCCAGCATACGCCGACGGGTATCGAGCTCATCCTGTTCGATCAGCACGTCTTCCTGGCTGTCATGGTCGTCCACCAGCCAATCCTGCCATTGGCCGCCGTCACCTTCGGCCGCCTTGATCGGCGCGTTCAGCGAAGCGTCGCCGGACAGCCGGCGGTTCATCGAAATGACCTCCTCCTCCGAGACTTTCAGCTTGGTGGCGATTTCGGAGACGTGCTCCGGCTTCAAGTCGCCGTCATCAATTGCCTGGATACGGCCTTTCAGCCGGCGCAGGTTGAAAAACAAGCGCTTCTGGTTGGCGGTCGTGCCCATCTTCACGAGCGACCATGAACGCAGAATATATTCCTGGATCGAGGCCTTGATCCACCACATAGCATAGGTGGCAAGGCGGAAGCCGCGTTCGGCATCGAATTTCTTGACGGCTTGCATCAGACCGACATTGCCCTCGGAGACGACTTCGCCGATCGGCAGGCCGTAGCCGCGATAACCCATCGCGATCTTTGCGACGAGGCGAAGATGGCTGGTAACGAGCTGGTGGGCGGCGTCGCGATCACCGTGCTCGGCATAACGCTTGGCGAGCATATATTCTTGCTGCGGCTCAAGCATCGGAAACTTGCGGATTTCGTCGAGGTAACGATTGAGACCGGCTTCGCCGGCGGTAATGGACGGCAAGGTATTTCGGGCCATAGTGCACCCTCCTAAAGTGGCTTCCGGCTCCCGTCGGCAACGCGTTCTCGCGTTAAAAAAGGCAAACCGGGACATGCGGCTCTACTGCAAGCCCGCACTAAGTCAACATACAGATAAGTGTGGCGAAACGGCGGTTCAAGGTGCCGCTCACGCAGGTGTGAGATGGGGTCGAAGACGCCTCTATCCTCGCAATGACTCGACCAGTTCTACCATATCATCCGGTAGCGGCACTTCGAAACGCATGATTTCGCCGGTGCGGGGATGCTCGAACTGCAACATGAAGGCATGCAGCGCCTGGCGGCCGAAACCGTTGACGACCTTGCGGATTTCTTCGGGCAGGATATTGGCCTTGGTCTTGAAGCCAGCGCCGTAAACCGTGTCACCAAGCAGCGGATGGCCGATATGGGCCATATGGACACGGATCTGATGGGTGCGGCCGGTTTCGAGGTGGCACTCGACCAGTGAGGCAAGCGCGGTCGCGTCGGGTTTTTCTTGGAAGCGCTCGACCACCTCGTAATGGGTGATCGCCTCGTCGGCGTCATGACTGTCGGCGCGCTTGACGGCGCGGCGCGTGCGATCGCCGGTGGCGCGGCCAAGCGGCGCGTCGACCGTGCCCGTCAGCGTGCGGGGCCGGCCCCAGACGACGGCCTGATAGGCGCGCTCGAGCGGCATGGTGCGGCCATGGTCGGCAAATTGGAGCGAGAGGTGGCGATGGGCAATGTCGTTCTTGGCGACGACCATGACCCCTGTCGTGTCTTTGTCTAGACGGTGGACGATTCCAGGCCGGCGCACGCCACCGATGCCGGAGAGCGTATCGCCGCAATGATAGATCAGCGCGTTGACCAGCGTCCCCGTCCAGTTGCCAGGCCCGGGATGGACGACGAGACCGGAAGGCTTGGAGATGACGATGACGTCTTCGTCCTCATGGAGGATATCGAGAGGAATATCCTCGCCTTGCGGCGTCGGGTCTTCCGGCTCGGGAAGCGTGATCTCGAAACTGTCGCCATTGCGCACCTTGCGCTGGGGGTCGGTGACGGGTTCGCCGCGCAGAAGAACCTGGCCGTCCTTGATCAGCGCCTTGATGCGGCTGCGCGAAAATTCCTCGGCGACCTGTGCCGTCAGCCAGGTGTCGAGCCGGCCTTCTGCGGTTTCGTCGGCGGTCAGGACTTTTCTATTGCCGGCTGCTTGTTTAAAGGGGTCGCTCAAGACGCTTCTTCTCCGACGTATTTTTAGAATGGGACGCACAGATGACAGCTATCGAGCCAGACGATCAGGAAGAGAAGCCCCTTGATCCGGCGATGGAAAGTGTCCGGCGCAAGATGGTCCGCCTGCAGGTCGTTTCCGGCGCCATCATGTTCGTGAGCCTTATGGCGGTCTTCGGGGCGGTTGTCTACAAGACGATGCACAGCGAACCGAAGGACACAGCGGCGACGGTTTCCGCCTCCGGCGTGCCCTCGGATGCGCCGCTTTCGGCGACGGTTTCCCTGCCGCTCGGCTTCAAGGTGCAGTCCACTTCGTTTTCTGCAGGGCAGATCCTGTTTTACGGCGAGACGGCCGAGGGCAAAAGTAAGGCGCTGGTCTTCGATCTCAGGACTGGCCGCACCGTCGCCGATCTCACCGTCTCGGGCAATTGAGGCCGGCATGGCCGCCGTCCCGATCACCATCGACAGCGCCGACGATCCGCGCGTCGCGGAATTCCGCAACATCCGCGAGCGTGACCTGACAGGCCGAGAGAACCGCTTCATCGCCGAAGGCACTGTCGTGCTGCGCATGCTCGCCGAGGCGCACCTGGGAGACCGCGGCTTTTTCGCCGAGAAGATCCTGCTGCTGCGCAACCGCGTCGACGGCGTTCTGCCGATCCTGGAACGACTGCCGGCCGACGTGCCGGTCTTTGTCGCCGAGGCTGATGTGCTTAACGGCGTCGTCGGTTTCCATCTGCATCGCGGCGTACTCGCACTCGGCCGGCGGGAGGATCGCGGGGAGGCGGCACTTCTCGACGCGCTGCCGGAACGGGCGCTGGTTCTCGTCGGCTGCGGCATCTCCAATCATGACAATGCCGGCTCGATGTTCCGCAATGCAGCCGCCTTCCGGGCCGATGCAGTGCTGCTCGACGAAACCAGCTGTGATCCGCTCTACCGCAAGGCGCTGCGTGTCTCGGTTGGTTCGGTGCTGAGCGTTCCGCACCGGCGCGGTGGCAAGGCACTGGATATGCTTCTGGCACTTGCCGACCGGGGCTTTGCCATCTGGACGCTTTCGCCGCACGGCAAGACCGATATCCGCGCTATTCCGGCTTCAATGCGTATGGCGCTCGTCGTCGGCACGGAGGGGGAGGGGTTACCGGAGGCGCTGCTTGCGCGCTTTCAGAGCGCGCGCATTCCACAGTCGGAGGAACTCGACAGCCTTAACGCCGCGACGGCGACGGGGATCGCTCTATTTTCCATGGCTTCCGCGATGGGTCGGATCTAAATTATAGCGTCTTTTTAGACACACGAAGGACGCCGTAGCATATTGAATTGCTGCAGGTCTCAGCGCTGGGGATCGGCGATGATCGCCGTTGCCCGGTCGGCAAGGCTGACGCGATCGTTCGGGTTCTTTTCCGCAGCCTCCGCGAGAAGCGTGCGGATCGGCGATGAGGGACCTTCATTGAGTGCGGTCAGCGCCACCATGTTGGCGGCGATCGAGGCGATCTCCTCACGGATCGTGCCATCGCGCCCGGGTACGGCCTTTGCCTTTTGCAAGTGCTCGGCAAGGGCGGCGCTGCGTTTGCGGACATCCTGGCCTATCTCAGCCGTGCCAACGGCGGCGTCGAGCGTGACTGTCGTCGTATCTTCGGCCGCCATCTCCGCCGGCAACTCCGCGGCCATCCCGGCAAGACCGGCGTCGCGCAGCACGTGGTTGACCTTGCGGATCTCGGCATTGGCAGCCTTCAACTGTTCCTTCAACTTGACGATCTCCTGCTGGCGGCGAGTGACCAGGGTTTCTTTTTCGGCGGCCGACGCGCTGTCGCGCGCGGCCTTATCCTCCAGGCGGATCACCATGTGCTGCTGCTGCGTCAATTTCTGTTCGGCATCCTTGGCACGCTTTTGCAGCAGGGTGACGTCCTGGCGCAACGTGTCTCGTTCGTCGCGCAAGGCGTTGGCGCGAAATTTCAGGCTCTCCGCCTCGGTTTCGCGTGCAGCCAGGTCGATCCTCAGTCCATCGGTCTGTTCGCCGAGCTTGCTCAGCCGCGTCCTCATCGTCGCCAGTTCGCTCTCCTTGTTGGCAACGGACTGTTCGGCAATATGCAGATTGGTCTTCAACTGACTGATATAATTCTCGTCCTTGCGCAGATGCGAGCGCTGCTCGGCGGCCTCGACATGCATCTCGCCGATCTGGGCCTGCAATTCGCCGATATCGGCGGCAAGCCTGCCTGCATCGACGGCAAGCGCGTCGTGGCGAAGCTGGAGCCAAAGGGATTTCTCCCGCTCACGCAGAAGGTCCTGGGCGGTCCGGGCATTTTCAGCGGCATAGAGCGCGCGCACCATATCCTTCTGGGCGCGAACCTCCTGCGGGCTTAGCGGCATGGTCGCCTTCAAGCGGTTCTCGGTATACCAGACAATGCGGCGGTGAACGGCGGGTGAGACCAGAAAAACGAGGAAGGCCGCGGTCAGGAAGCCCAATCCGAACAAGAGAGCATATTCGATCACGGCGCGGCCATCGATTCGAAGGTTGATACGGGGTCAGCCGCGATGATTAAGCACGCAGGACACGTATGGCAAGGCCGCTGATGCGGGCGAGGATGGATTCCAGCGGCCTTGCGGCCTCAGAAGGGGTTCCAGGTCGGTGCCTGGGTGATCTTCAGATAGCCGACATTGATACCCAGGCGGGCGCCGACGCCGGTGCGGATCGGCACGACCAGGACGTCATTGTTCTTGAGCAGCGTCATGCCGAATCCGGCGATCACATAGGCAGAGCCGCTGACGCCGCCGAACCGGGCATAGATACCGTTGACGGAGGGCAGGTCGTAGACCAGCATCATTACGCGTGAGCCTTGGCCGCCGTAATCGAGGCCGAGCGAGGGACCTTGCCAGTAGAGATTATGTTCGCCGGCGTTCTTGGTGTTCAACTGACCTTCGCCGTAGGTGAGGCCGGCGATGAAGGCGCCGCCGCCCTCTTGTCCGAGAATGTAGCCATTTGGCAGGCCGTATTTCTGGAAGGCACTCTCGACGACTTTGGCAAGTCCGCCGCTGGCGGAACCGAAGAAGGAGTGGCCGGCGTCAACGATTTCCTGCATCGTGTACTGGCCGTTGTCCTGAGCGGAGGCAGGTCCGGCAACCATCAGCGAGGAGAAGACGAGGGCCGAAAGCAACCTGTAGAAGTCGATGAATCGGTGCGGAAATCGAGGGCGCATGGTATCATCCGTTCGTCGTTTGGCTGGAGCGGGCAAGCGCTCGCGGCGATTGGTGCATTTTGCGCCGATGATCTTAACAATCGGTTTACCAAATATGGTGTCATTATGGCACCGAATACGATCGCAAACTTCGCGCAATTTTGATGAAGCATATTCCCGGGCGCAATGAAATTGCTGCCCCTCAGGAGACGATGATGTCCAAGAACCTTAATCTCACCTTGGCCGGCCCGGATCTGGCCGCGCTTCTTTGCAGCCGCGTTTGCCACGATGTCATCTCACCGGTCGGTGCGATCAATAACGGCCTAGAACTCCTGGATGAGGGTGGTGCCGATGCCGATGCGATGGACCTGATCCGCACCAGCGCGCTCAACGCCTCCGTCCGCCTGAAATTCGCACGTCTCGCCTTTGGCGCTTCGGGTTCTGTCGGTGCCTCGATCGACACCGGCGAGGCCGAGCGAGCAGCCAAAGATTTCGCCGTCGCCGAGAAGAAGACCGAAGTGATCTGGAACGGGCCGCGCGCCATCGTCGCCAAGAATCGCGTCAAGCTGCTGCTCAACCTCTTTCTGGTTGCTTATTCCGCTATCCCGCGCGGCGGCGTCCTCGAAGTAACGCTTGAGAACCCCGAGTTCGATGCAAGGTTCAAGCTCACGGCCAAAGGCAAACTGATGCGCTTGCCGCCGAAATTCGTCGAGATATCGACCGGCACCATCGAGGAGGCGATCGACGCTCATTCGATCCAGCCCTATTACACCGTGCTTCTGGCGCAGGAGTGCGGAATGACGCTTGATCACAGCGCCAGCCCAGAAGAGCTGGTGTTCACTGCGGTAGCCGCCGCTGCCTGATTTCGGAGCGAGGGGCGGGTGTACGCGCCCGTCCGGTAACGATTCCTTAGCCTGATGGACCTATCCTCCAGGGTTGTAAGAGGCCTCTTGCTGCGACGAATGCGGGGGCAAAGGAGCGCCCATGCAAAGGTTCATGATCACCGATAATTCGGATATCGTCCGCAAGGTCGGCAAGCGCATTCTCTCTGAACTCGACTTTCTTGTCAGCGAGGCCTCCAACGCCGCCGAGGCACTGCAGCGCTGCCAGGCGGAGCTGCCGGAATATCTGATCGTCGATTCCGGCATGGAAGGCGCTCTCGACCTCATCGCCGCCATCCGCGCCATGGACGGCGGCAAAGAGGTCAAGATCTACTACTGTGTCGTCGAGGCGGATCTGAAGAAACTGATGGCGGGCAAACGGGCCGGTGCCACCGACTTCCTGCTGAAGCCGTTCGATCGCAAGATCTTGACCGCTGTTTTTGGAAACCGCGCAATCGCTGCCTGATGGCATGCCTCTCCCCATGCAGCATGATGCCGAAGGTGTAAGCACGTTCGGCCGCAGCCATTGTTTCCCTTTGTACCGATCCAGCCCCGATCCTCTCAGGACGGCTTCTTATTGCCAGGCAGAAACGAAAAATCCCGCCGAAAGGGCGGGATTTTCGTTATCCGATAAGGGGGATCGGAAAATCAGGCGGTTTCGGCGTATTCGGCACCATCCGGCTCGCGCAGAACGTAGCCACGGCCCCAGACGGTCTCGATGTAGTTCGCGCCGCCGGCGGCGTTGGCGAGCTTCTTGCGGAGCTTGCAGATGAAGACGTCGATGATCTTCAGTTCCGGCTCGTCCATGCCACCATAAAGGTGGTTCAGGAACATTTCCTTGGTGAGGGTAGTGCCTTTACGGAGCGAAAGCAGCTCCAGCATCTGGTATTCCTTGCCCGTCAGGTGGACACGCTGGCCGCCGACTTCGACAGTCTTGGCGTCGAGATTGACGATCAGTTCGCCAGTCATGATGACCGACTGGGCGTGGCCCTTGGAGCGGCGGACGATGGCATGGATGCGGGCGACGAGCTCGTCCTTGTGGAAGGGCTTGGTCATGTAGTCGTCGGCGCCGAAGCCGAGGCCGCGAACCTTGTCTTCGATGCCGGCCATGCCCGACAGAATGAGGATCGGTGTCTTGACCTTGGACAGCCGGAGCGTGCGAAGCACTTCATATCCGGACATGTCGGGCAGGTTCAGATCGAGAAGGATGATGTCATAATCATACAGCTTGCCCAGATCGACGCCTTCTTCACCGAGATCGGTGGTATAAACATTAAAACTTTCTGATTTCAGCATCAACTCGATGCTCTGCGCCGTCGCGCTATCATCCTCGATGAGAAGTACCCGCATAATTATCCCCTTTACCGCCGCCGAAAGGTGGTCTGGCCCCCTACACGATACCGAACACGCTACGTGATTTGGAAGCTGCCACGAAATGGTTAACAAATTCTAATTCACTCTGGCAAGGAGTATCGAATTTATTAAATATTTTTTCCATTTCTCTGTTTTCCAATAGGAATCTCAAATGGCGCTCCTAAACTTTGACATTAGGAAAAGGCGCTAAGTGATTCATCCGACTCGCCAATGAAAAGGTTCGAACTTCATGCCGCGGCATTTACCGACCCTTAAATCATCTGGCCTATCATTAACGATGCCCGTAAACGAAAGGTTACCAGCGGTAGGTATTTGTTAATATCGCAGGAAATTTTTTAGCAAACCGTGTCAAAGCGGCGCGCAGGGCGGTTTCAAGTTGAGCCGGGGTCTCGCATCACGGGAGTAATGCGTATGAAGTCGCGAGAGAGCCTCGTTCGTCTGAAAGAGTTTCAGGTGAACGAAAAACGACGTCAATTGCAGCAGTTGCAGATGATGATGTCCGAATTCGAACGAATGACGAAGGATCTGGAAAGCCAGATCGTCGTCGAGGAAAAGAAGTCCGGTATCTCAGATCCGAATCACTTTGCCTATCCGACCTTCGCCAAGGCCGCGCGTCAGCGGGCCGATAACCTGCAGGTTTCGATCAAGGAACTGAAGATGCAGGAAGAGACGCTGGAAATGGCGCTCGAGGAGATGCAGGCCGAATATGCAAGAGCGACGGCGCTGGAAGAGCGTGACAGCGGCGCCCGCGCCAGAGCATGATGCCGAAAAGTGTGAGCGGTTTTCGGACGACATCATGCTCTTACTCTTCAATTTAGAACAGGATTCAGATCTTAGGCCGATCTGGCCTAAAATCATCCTGTTCTAGGGCGTAAAAGAAAACCGCGGGCGCCGACTTCGGCGCCCTGGCGATCGCCACTGAGAAGCCATGTATGACGGGCGCACTGTCCGTCATACATGGCTTTTGGTGTTTTCGCCGTCTGAAGGGTCGTCGGCTTAAAACCGCCCCTTCGGGCCAGAATCAGTTCACCACATCCTGCCATTCCGGATGGCGCTGTGCCTGCGCCTTGAAAAAGGGGCACAGCGGTATGATCTTCCAGCCGCCGGTTCGGGCTGCCTCCACGGCATGAAGCGCCAATGCCTGGCCTACACCCTTGCCGCGTAGCGCATCGGGTACAGCCGTATGGTCGATGATGATAAGCTTCGCCGATGCGCGCGAATAGGTCATCTCCGCCGCATGCCCTTCGACCTCGGCCGCATAGCGGCCCCCGGAGGCGCCATCTTCATTTCGAATGTCCATTGTCGTTCCTTGCAACCAGATATGGTGGTAGCCGACGGTGACACGGCCACACAGCCGTGCCAAGCCTGTGCGGCGATTCTTTGGGAGACGAAGTGTTCATGAAAAATGTCGGATCGATGCGGGGTTCAGCGCAATGAGAGCGCTTTTGATGATCCGCCCCGTTCTTCTGGTGGCCGCGCCGTTCTTCCTGGCGCTCGGCCTCGTCCTGCCGCTGGTCCATTTCGAGACGCTGTATTTCTTCGACAGAACGCCTTCGCTCATCGAGATCGTTATGTCGCTGTGGCAAGGCGGGGATGGGCTGTTGGCGGCGATCGTCGCATTGGTTTCGATTCTGCTCCCGCTTCTGAAGATGATCGGCATTGCCGCGGAAGTGACGACCGCCGGCGGTGGGGCCGGCAGCCTGTTCTATCGTCGCGTCGTGCCGCATCTGTCCAAGTGGTCAATGATGGACGTGCTGCTGGTCGCGATCGTCATTGCGGCGGCGAAGACAACGGGGCTGGCAAATGCCTTCACCCAGCCCGGCCTCTGGTGTTACGCCGCCTCGTCAATGATTTCGGGCCTTCTTCATTCCCTGACGGGAGATGCGTCCGGCCCGAAATAGATGTCGATGATGGCGTGCGATCAGTGGCGATATTGCTGGATGCGCGTGGTGCGCAGGCCGGCAAGGCCATGGCTGTTGATCGATGACTGCCAGGAGAGGAATTCTTCGACCGTGAGCGTATAACGCTCGCAGGCCTCTTCCAAGCTCAACAGGCCACCGCGAACAGCCGCGACAACCTCTGCCTTCCGACGGATCACCCAGCGCCGCGTATTGGGCGGCGGAAGATCCGCGATCGTCAGGGGGCTGCCATCGGGGCCGATGACATATTTAACTCGGGGACGTATCATTTCGGTCATTGGACTCTCTACACAACGCAAGACCACGGACGCCACTCTAGCTTGCCACATTTAAAATTTGCCTAAACTCATCGTAAGACTTTGATAACAAATTTAGATGCCCTGGCGCGGCCGGTGGCCTGGGACGGCCATCTGCAGATCGTTAATTTGTAGCGCCGAAAAAAGGGGGCGAGCCGAAGAACTAGGACTGATTTCCCGGGATGATCTTTGTGGCGCTGGGTATAGGGCTGAGCGCAAGACATCGTCTCCGTTCCTTTTGGTGTATCAGTCCAGCTCGCGCTTTTGGTGATCTGGTTCGTCGGATGCAGTGCAAAAGTCGTCTTTGGCAACGCCCGGCTCGGAGCCTTTTGCTGCCAGCGGCGGGGTTCGGTTGAAGCAGGCCATACGTGGTACGAAGATGAAAAGAAGTGAGCATGCGCGCGGCGATTGCATTGAGGATGCTGGATTTTCGCCTTCACGGACCGGTCGCGCCGAACGGCGCCAAGGAGCGGCTCGGCGAGATGACAAAGCTTGCGGACTTCGATTTTTATCTTGCCCTCGGCTTTCCCGAGAAGCGACCGCACGGCTTTCATCGAAGTCCGGCTGACCGGCAACTCGGAGGGAAGCCTGACCGGCTTTTGCTGGGCGACCGATTTCTTCTATTGCATCAGATTGGTGACCGTGGCGAAGCGGACGATCGTGCCTAATCTTCTGTAAGGAGGGGCGATTGCGGGCGGCGTTGCCAAAAGACGCCGCCTCAACCCGCTCTTTCAGATGCATGCGCTGAAGAGTGCCTTCGCCTTCGCGCTCGCACGGCGATGACCTGAAATAATACATCTACGCCTTTTCAGGCGCTTGCCCATGTCCACGCACGCGATGGCGCTGCGTCACGGGTGCATGGAACTTCTGGCCAAGGTTTTGCGACGATGCAGTTCGGACGACAGCCGGTCGGCGAGGCTTACTCGGCGCGAAATCGAATGCGCGCGCTGGTCGGCGGCCGGCAAAGGCAGCGATGAGTCACGATCATTTCGGTCTCTCGTCACACACGCTGGGACTTATCTGAGGAGCGCAATGCGCAAGCTCTTGGTCAGCCGCATGCAGGCGGCCGCCAGAGCATTGCGGGACCGGCTGCTGAGGCAGCCGGTCCCTCTCATAAAGCTTAGAAACCTTTTCCTCGGGTCAGCTCCGACACGACGGTTCCGGCAATGATGCGGATGTCCATCACAATCGAAAAATTCCCGACGTAATAGAGATCGCTGACGATGCGCGCGCGCGCCTTGGCCGGACGGTCGGTCGGGCCGCGCAGGCCGCGCATCTGGGCAAGACCCGTCATGCCGGGACGCATGGCATGGCGTTGATGGTATTCCGGAACCAGCTCTTCGTAGAGCATGCCGCCGGCACGCATGCCGATTGCATGGCAGCGCGGACCGACGACGGACATGTGACCCATCAGCACGTTCAGCAACTGCGGCAGCTCATCAACGTTCGTGCGGCGAAGAATGGCGCCGACGCGGGTGATGCGCGGATCGTTCTTCACTGTCTGGGCAATACCCGAGACATCGCAAAGATCGGTGCGCATCGAGCGGAACTTGTAGACCTTGATGGTCTTGCAGTTCTTGCCCCAGCGGGTCTGCTTGAAGAGCACCGGTCCTGGGCTGTCGAGCTTGATCAGCAAGGCGACGAACAGAAGGAAAGGGGCGAGGACGAGGAGGGCGCTCAACGACGAAACGATGTCGAACGCCCGCTTCAAGACGAGATCCATCCACGGCGCCTGCGGCGCATCGCTATGGACGACAGGGGTCTGGATCTTCGGGCTGGGCTGCTGGCGGCGGCTTGGCCTAAAGGACTCTGTCGAAATGCTGTTGTTTAGTTCCGTGATGCTCAAGGATCGTACTCTGTTGTCTTCGAGGGGTGCGGCGGCAATAGGCGATCAATGGTTTACCCTGTCACCAGGGCTGCACTCAGGTCTTGGTAACCCTACTAAAACGGAAAAATGCGACAATTGTGTAATGGTGTCCAGAGAAATATCGCATCGCAGCAAATCTTTCGCATTTGCGATAAGTTGAGGCAAGCTCATGATATTTCGTTAATAATTGGAATTTCGTCAAGGTTTCTAGGCCTTTGGCGAGGGCTTCCAGGGGTGTTCCGACGTGCTGTTTCGGCACGCGACCGACGGTCGTCAGACGGTAATTTTAACGATTGCCGACGCGAAAACTTTTTAGCGAGGCTGCTCGATCATTCTCAAGCTGTGTCGGAATATGACAAAATCAAGGCGGAACGGGTCACGATCTGGCGTCGGAACGATGAAAAAACGGCGTCGCACCCCAGAATCACTTGATCCGCCCACGCCGTTTGCGAATCACTCTCAGACCACTGCTAGCGGTCCGGTCCCGTGGACAGCCGCTCGATCATGACAAGACGATATGACCTGGATCACGTGGCGCCCGCTTCCAAAGCGCGTGTTGTTGTCCCGGAACCGCTGCACACTTCCGGCAGACATTAGGAGAAAAGGGGCGGGCTCCAAGCCGGGGCCGGTTGCGACTGCCGCGGCAGGTGCAGAAATCGTCACGGTGCGAGAAATCGCGCCGCTGCCCGACGTTCAGGGATTGCTGCGGGTGGCTACACCGGTTCGAGGACGCGTTTGGTGCCGCCCCAGGAGATGAAGTTCGGGTTGGCAAAGTCGAAATCAGCGGCAGTTCCGGTCTTGCCGTAGCTCAGCGGCGCGCCGTCGAGCGTCACCGTCGAACCGCCAGCGGCGCGCAGCACCGCATCGCCAGCCGCCGTGTCCCATTCCATAGTACGCGTGAAGCGCGGATAGACGTCGGCCTTGCCTTCGGCCAGCAGGCAGAATTTCAGCGAGGAGCCGATATTCGTGCATTTGGAGATCGCGTGGTGGGCGAGGAAGTTTCCGGTCTCCGGGCTGTTGTGACGAAGGCTTGCAAGCGCCAGCCTGTCGTCCGGCTGTTCGCGCACGGCGATTGCGGCGCGTGCGCCAACCGCGAAATCATCGGTCACGACGAACCTTTGCGCCCGCCCCCGTTCTCCTGAGAAGGCAAGGCCGAGCGCCGGCGCATAGACGATGCCGGCCACCGGGGCGCCGTTCTCGATATAGGCGATGTTGACGGTGAATTCCTGCCGCCCATCGACGAATTCGCGCGTGCCGTCGAGAGGGTCGACCAGGAAGAAGCCTCGGCCGGCGATGTCGGGCACCTTTCCGGCGGCGACGGATTCTTCCGCCACGACGGGTATTTCGGGATAATCTCTGGCGAGATGAGCGAGGATGATGCGTTCGGCCTCCTCGTCGGCGACCGTCACTGGACTTGCATCCGCTTTCATGGCGACCGGGAAGCCATTGCGCAAGACCGTGATAATGGCCTTGCCAGCTTCGAGCGCCGCCCGTTCAAATGTCCTCAGCATTGTCCTTTTGCCGTTCGCCATGCGGCGAGCACCCCACGGTCGCTCATCCGCAAACCATCCCTTTCACCACATGCTTGATATGGTGCTTCCCGTCGCGCTCTGCATCCCCGATACCGCAGTTCCACGATGCTACCATAAGTTTTCAGTGATGTCAGACGAAGATCGGGCGTCTGCTGGTGAAATGGTATTCGTAAAAGAACCTGGGTTGGGGTTTGAATTTGCGCCATCTTCCAATTCTATGGAATAGCTTGTGCGACGAACGGCGTAGAAAATCGACGGCGACATCTTCGGATCGTTAACTCGCTGGCAGTTTATGACCAAAAATAGGTCCTTCCTTGCCGATTTTCTGTGGACTTTGGTTCAAAATGCGCCAGTTAGGCCTGTTCGGACAAGAATTTGTCGGAGTAAATCCTTTTTGTCTTCACATTTCCAACGAAACCGGTATGCATTCGGCCTATGAGGTTCTCTGAAACGGGGAACCAAAGAACCAAAAAGAGATGCAGCCTGTTGGGCTCGTATCCAGGGGAAAACGACATATGGAGTATTTCGTCCAGCAGCTCTTCAATGGGCTGACGCTCGGATCCATCTATGGCCTTGTGGCTATTGGCTATACGATGGTTTACGGCATTATCGGCATGATCAATTTCGCCCATGGCGACATTTTCATGCTCGGTGGCTTCGCCGCTCTTATCGTCTTTCTCGTCCTCACATCCATCTTCGCAGGTCTTCCGGTGGCGGTTCTGCTGCTGGCGATGCTTGTCGTCGCGATGCTGATGACGAGTTTGTGGAATTGGACGATCGAGCGAGTCGCATACCGTCCGTTGCGCGGTTCCTTCCGCCTGGCGCCGCTGATCACCGCCATCGGCATGTCGATCGTGCTGTCCAATTTCATCCAGGTGACGCAGGGTCCGCGCAACAAGCCGATCCCGCCGATGATCAGCTCGGTCTATCAGTTCGGCAACGTCTCGGTGTCGCTGAAACAGATCGTCATCATCGTGATCACGGTCGTGCTGCTCGCCGTCTTTTGGTACATCGTCAATCGTACCGCACTCGGCCGTGCCCAGCGCGCCACGGAGCAGGACCGCAAGATGGCGGCGCTGCTGGGCGTCAATGTCGACCAGACGATTTCGATCACCTTCGTCATGGGTGCGGCACTGGCCGCCGTCGCCGGCACGATGTACCTGATGTATTATGGTGTCGCCTCGTTCGCCGACGGCTTCACGCCGGGTGTCAAGGCATTTACGGCAGCCGTTCTCGGCGGCATCGGCTCATTGCCGGGCGCGGTTCTCGGCGGATTGATGATAGGCCTGATCGAATCGCTGTGGTCGGCCTATTTCACCATCGCGTACAAGGATGTCGCGACGTTCGCCATCCTCGCTTTCGTGCTGATCTTCAAGCCGACGGGTATTCTTGGACGGCCGGAAGTCGAGAAGGTGTAACGTCATGGCAAACATTGATAATTCCGCAGGCAAGCCCGATGCAGGACTTGTCCGTAAAGGCCTTACCGAAGCTCTTTTCGCCGCCATCCTGTCGTTCGGCATGTTCGTTTTGTATGTCGGCCTCAAGACCGACCAGAACATCAACAACGAGTTGATCATCGTCCAGCGCTGGGGGCTGCTTGCGATCTTCGTCGCTGTCGCCGCGATCGGCCGCTTCGCCACGGTGGTTTTCCTGCGGCCGCATCTCGACAGCCGCAAGCTGGCAAAGGCGAGACAGGGTGAACTCGCCATCTCAACCGAGAAGAGCTTCTTCCACCGGCATTTCCTAAAGATCGCGCTGATCGCGCTGCTGCTTTATCCCATGGTGGTGGTGGCGATCAAAGGGCCTCAGGGCTCGCTGACATATGTCGACAATTTCGGCATCCAGATCCTGATCTATGTGATGCTTGCCTGGGGGCTGAACATCGTCGTCGGCCTCGCCGGTCTTCTCGATCTCGGCTATGTCGCCTTCTACGCAGTCGGCGCCTATTCTTATGCGCTGCTTTCGAGCCATTTCGGCCTGTCCTTCTGGGTTCTCCTGCCGCTTTCCGGCATTTTCGCCGCACTCTGGGGCGTCATCCTCGGCTTCCCGGTGCTGCGCCTGCGCGGCGACTACCTCGCCATCGTGACGCTCGCCTTCGGCGAAATCATCCGCCTCGTCATCATCAACTGGACGGATGTCACCAAGGGGACTTTCGGTATCTCGAGCATTCCCAAGGTGACGCTCTTCGGCATTCCCTTCGATGCGACGGCCGGCGGCTTCGCCAAGCTCTTTCACCTGCCGATGTCCTCAGCTTACTACAAGATCTTCCTTTTTTACCTTATCCTGGCGCTCTGCATGCTGACCGCCTACGTGACCATCCGACTGCGCCGCATGCCGATCGGGCGCGCCTGGGAAGCGTTGCGCGAAGACGAGATCGCCTGCCGTTCGCTCGGCATCAATACGGTGACGACCAAACTCACGGCCTTTGCGACGGGAGCGATGTTTGCCGGTTTCGCCGGGTCCTTCTTTGCTGCCCGTCAGGGCTTCGTTTCGCCGGAATCCTTCGTCTTCTTGGAATCGGCCGTCATCCTCGCCATCGTCGTCCTCGGCGGCATGGGTTCTCTGACCGGCATTGCGATCGCCGCAATCGTCATGGTCGGCGGCACCGAGTTGCTGCGCGAAATGGACTTCCTGAAAGTGATCTTCGGGCCGACTTTCACGCCAGAATTGTATCGCATGCTGATCTTCGGCCTCGCCATGGTCGTGGTCATGCTGTTCAAGCCGCGCGGTTTCGTCGGTTCGCGTGAACCGACCGCCTTCCTCAAGGCGCGCAAGGCAATATCCGGAAGCTTCATCAAGGAGGGCCATGGTTGATGAGCCCCGTCACCAACACCATGTCCAGCGATACGCTTCTCAAGGTCGAACACCTGTCGATGAAGTTCGGCGGTCTTATGGCCATCAACGACTTCTCCTTCGAAGCCAAGCGCGGCGATATCACCGCGCTGATCGGGCCGAACGGTGCCGGCAAGACCACCGTCTTCAACTGCATCACCGGCTTCTACAAGCCGACGATGGGGATGATCACGCTCAACCAGAAGAGCGGCAAGCAGCACCTGCTGGAGCGTTTGCCGGACTTTCGCATCACTAAAGAAGCCAAGGTGGCGCGCACCTTCCAGAACATCCGGCTATTCTCCGGCCTGACGGTTCTCGAGAATCTGCTCGTCGCCCAGCACAACAAGCTGATGAAGGCGTCGGGTTATACGATCCTCGGCCTCATCGGCATCGGTCCCTACAAACGGGAGGCGGCCGCATCAATCGAGCTTGCGCGCTATTGGCTGGAGAAGGCCGATCTGATCGACCGCGCCGACGATCCGGCAGGCGATCTGCCCTACGGCGCCCAGCGGCGTCTAGAGATCGCCCGTGCCATGTGCACCGGCCCGGAGCTGCTATGCCTAGACGAACCGGCCGCCGGCCTGAACCCGCGGGAATCGGCTACGCTCAACGCGCTGCTGCAGAGCATCCGCGCTGAAACCGGAACATCTATCCTGCTCATCGAGCACGACATGTCGGTGGTCATGGAAATCTCCGACCACGTCGTCGTCCTCGAATACGGCCAGAAGATTTCAGATGGCACGCCGGATCACGTGAAGAACGATCCGAAGGTCATCGCGGCCTATCTCGGTGTCGAGGATGAAGAAGTGGAAGAGGTGATCGCAACCGTCGAGCAGCTCGAAGGAGGCGCAAACTGATGGGCGATGAAGTAATGACGGGTCAACCGCTCCTTCAGGTGAATGGCGTCGAAACCTATTATGGCAATATCCGTGCGCTGGCCGGCGTCGATGTCCAGGTCAACAAGGGCGAGATCGTCAGCCTGATCGGCGCCAACGGCGCCGGCAAGTCGACGCTGATGATGACAGTCTGCGGCAGCCCGCAGGCCCGTGTCGGTTCGGTCGTCTTCGAGGGCCGCGACATCACCAAGCTTCCGACCCATGAAATCGCCCGCCTGCGCATCGCGCAGTCGCCGGAAGGTCGCCGCATCTTTCCACGCATGACGGTTCTGGAGAACCTTCAGATGGGCGCCGGCCTCGACAATCTCAAATACTTCGCCGAGGACGTCGAGAAGATATTCACGCTCTTCCCACGTCTCAAGGAACGCCATGCCCAGCGCGGCGGCACCCTTTCGGGGGGCGAGCAGCAGATGCTGTCGATCGGCCGCGCGCTGATGGCGCGCCCGAAGCTGCTGCTTCTCGACGAACCCTCGCTTGGTCTGGCGCCGCTGATCGTCAAGGGCATCTTCGAGGCGATTCGGAAGCTTAATGAACAGGAAGGGTTGACGGTGTTTCTTGTCGAACAGAACGCATTTGCCGCCCTCAGGCTTTCGCACCGCGCTTACGTGATGGTGAACGGCAAGGTAACGATGAGCGGCTCCGGCAAGGAGCTGCTCGCCAATCCTGAAGTCCGTGCCGCTTATCTCGAAGGCGGAAGACACTAGCTCGAAGGGGGGAGTTTGACATGCAGGGACTTTTCTTCGAAAGCGATACCGGCGCCCGCTTGATCATCCGCGCGATCGTCGTGCTGATTGGCTTCTGGACGGCCTGGCGCGCCGGCAAGGCGGTTGCCGAAGGCTGGAACGACTATCCGCTGACTGTCGTCTACACCTTCCTACTCGCCTGGGCGATGCAGTTCCTGCACCACGCCCTGTTTGATGGGCCGATGCTCAGCACCCTCTACTACTGCATCGATTTCGTAATGCTGCTGGTCTTCTCGACGGCCGGCTTCCGCTTTCGCCGCACCAATCAGATGGTCAACAACTATTACTGGCTGTATGAAAAAACTTCCGCGTTTTCGTGGAAGGACAAACATTGACAGTCCGTTGAAACTAGGCATGAATTGCCTTCAGAGTGGAACAGCTTTCCTAGCGCAGTCAATGGTGGGTAGTGCGCTGGGCCTTGGACCGGAACCCGCCCAAAAATTGGGAGTAACAATATGAAGAAGTCTCTTCTGTCGGCAGTGGCTCTGACGGCGATGGTCGCCTTCAGCGGCAACGCATGGGCCGACGTCCTCATCGCAGTCGCTGGTCCGCTGACTGGCCCGAACGCCGCGTTCGGCGCTCAGCTCCAGAAGGGCGCCGAGCAGGCGGCCGCCGACATCAATGCTGCTGGCGGCATCAACGGCGAGCAGATCAAGCTCGAGCTCGGCGACGACGTCTCCGACCCGAAGCAGGGCATCTCGGTCGCCAACAAATTCGTTGCCGACGGCGTCAAGTTCGTCATCGGCCACTTCAACTCTGGCGTTTCGATCCCGGCTTCGGAAGTCTATGCCGAAAACGGTATCCTCGAAATCACCCCGGCCGCTACGAATCCGAAGTTTACGGAACGGGGCCTCTGGAACACGTTCCGTACCTGCGGCCGTGACGACCAGCAGGGCGCCATCGCCGGCAAGTATCTTGCCGATCACTTCAAGGACGCCAAGATCGCCGTCGTTCACGACAAGACACCTTACGGTCAGGGTCTTGCTGACGAAACCAAGAAGGCGATGAATGCCGCCGGTCTGACGGAAGTCATGTACGAAGGCATCAACGTCGGCGACAAGGACTTCTCGGCCCTCATCGCCAAGATGAAGGAAGCCGGCGTCTCGATCATCTATTGGGGCGGCCTGCACACGGAAGCCGGTCTCATCATCCGCCAGGCCGCCGATCAGGGCCTGAAGGCAACGCTGGTTTCGGGCGACGGTATCGTTTCGAACGAACTGGCCTCGATCGCTGGCGACGCTGTCGCCGGTACCTTGAACACTTTCGGTCCTGATCCGACGCTGAACCCGGCCAACAAGGAACTCGTCGAAAAGTTCAAGGCCGCCGGTTTCAACCCGGAAGCCTACACGCTCTATTCCTATGCTGCGATGCAGGCGATCGTCGGTGCCGCCAAGGCTGCCGGTTCGGTGGATCCTGAGGCTGTTGCCACGGCAATGAAGGAAAAGGGTCCGTTCCCGACGGTTCTCGGCGACATTTCGTTCGACGCAAAGGGCGACCCGAAGATCCCTGGTTACATCATGTACGAATGGAAGAAGGGCGCGGACGGCAAGTACACCTACGTCCCGCAGGGCAAGTAAGCTTTCGCTACCTTGGTGAGCGATGACTATCGAAGCCCGGTTCCGACCGGGCTTCTTTCTTTTTGCGAAACGTTCCAATTTCCGCCGGGCTGGTCTAAAGTTCGTCGCGATCTTTCGGAATCGCTCCTCGCGCTTTAGGTCTTTGTTTTTACGCAAGTCGTTAGCGCAAAACCGCTGCACACTTTTGCGCGACATGCTTTAACTCTCGTCATCCTTTTGAAGCGTCGAGTGGAGCCGCCCATGTCTAAACCCCGCATTCTCGTCACCCGGCGCTGGCCAGCCGCGGTGGAGGCCGTCCTTGCCGAACGTTTCGATGTGACGCTCAACGGCAACGACAGTCCGCTCGGCGAATATGAGCTGAGGCTGGCGCTTTCTACCTATGATGCGGTGCTGCCGACGGTTTCCGATCGGTTGCCGGTCGCCGTCTTCGAAGGCGCGCCTGTGGTCACTAAGATCCTCGGAAATTTTGGCGTCGGCTATAATCATATCGACATATCAGCCGCCAGGGCGAAGGGCATTGCGGTGACGAATACGCCCGGCGTGCTGACCGACTGCACGGCCGATATCGCCGTGCTGCTGCTACTCTCCGTTGCCCGGCGCGGCGGCGAGGGCGAACGGCAACTGCGCGGCGGCGAATGGACGGGCTGGTGCCCGACCCATATGATCGGCACCAAGGTAACCGGCAAGACGGTCGGCATCATCGGCTTCGGCCGGATCGGCAAGGCGTTTGCGCAACGCTGCCATTTCGGCTTCGGCATGGACGTCGTGTTCTTCAATCGCTCGACCGTCGATCCCGCGGAGGCGGCGCGGTACGGCGCGCGGCAATTGCCGGCGATCGAGGATGTGCTGGCGGCTGCCGATTTCGTTTCGTTGCACTGCCCTGGCGGAGCAGAGAACAGGCACCTGATGAATGCGGCGCGGCTTTCGACGATGAAGCCGAATGCTTTTCTCATCAATACCGCGCGCGGTGACGTGGTGGATGAGATGGCGCTCATTGCAGCACTTGAAGCGGGGACGATTCGTGGCGCCGGGCTTGACGTCTATGAGGCGGAACCTGACGTGCCGAAGGAGCTGCGGCGGATGGAGAACGTCATGGTGCTGCCGCATCTCGGCAGCGCTACGGAAGAGACGCGGACTGCCATGGGTATGAAGGTGGTCGACAACGTGACGGCATTCTTCGAGGGCAGGGACCTGCCGGATCGGGTGGCTTGATGCGGTTGTCGTCCCGTCCTCACATCTCGTGCAGCACGTGCGTGGCCTTGACGGCTGCTGACGCCCGGTTCTCAACGCCGAGCTTCACGTAGATCTGTTCGAGGTGCTTGTTCACCGTGCGCGCCGACAGTCCCAATATTTCGCCGATGTCGCGGTTAGCCTTGCCTTTGGCGATCCAGAGCAGAACTTCGGATTCGCGCTGGGTGAGCGAGAAGCGCTGGCGCAGTGCCTCGTCGTCGCGCCGCTGGTTGGCGGCGGTCAGGCGGAAGAGATATTCGTCAGGCCCGATTGCGCCAAGGAAGGCGAGTTGCAGCGCCGCCTGGCCGGCATGGGCGATAGAGATAACGCTATCGCGCACTGCGGCTGCGCGGTCGCGCATCCAGCCCGCGATATGGCGGACGACGATTTCCATGCCGTCGTCGCTGCCCATGGCGGCGTTGACGAGCCGTGTTGCTTGCGGCGTCGACCAATGGATGGCGCCATCGCCTTTGACGGCCAGCAAATGGCGGCCGGCTGCGTCGAGCGCGACGCGGGCGCTTTGGGCCGAGCGAGCATTGCGCAGATGGACACGAATGCGGGCGCGCAGTTCGTCGATATTGATCGGCTTGCTGAGATAGTCGACACCGCCGGATTCCAGCGCGTGCACGACATGTTCGGTCTCGGTCAGGCCGGTCATGAAGATGACGGGCACCTGCGCCACCGCGGCATTCGCCTTCAGCCGGCGGCAAGTCTCGAAGCCATCCATGGCGGGCATGACGGCGTCGAGCAGGATGAGATCGGGGGTGATGCGCTCGACGATACCCAGGGCCGCGGTGCCTGACGTGGCGATCAGTACGGAAAAGCCGGATTGTTCGAGCGCGTCGGTCAGGAAGCCGAGCGCTTCGGGCGAGTCGTCGACGAGCAGAACGATGTCGCGAGGGAGGGCCGGCTCAGCCAATGGGTTCCACCTTTTCGTCGAAGTCGTGCAGGAAGGTCATGAAGCCGGCGAGATCGAAGGCGGCGACATAGGCGCGAAGTTTCTCGGTGAATGGCTGATTTGCCTCCACCCTGGCAAGGTCCGAAAGCTTGGCTTCGATGCCTCTGATATAGCCGATCTCACCGAGCCGCAGCAATTCCTGCACATGGGCAGCACCTGGGCTCGGCATCGGCGCTTGGGTCTTAACGGGAACTGCGGGTGCAGCGCCGGCATAGACCCATTTCAACCCAAGATGCAAAGCGAGCTTGTCGCGGAGCTGGCGGATGTCGACCGGCTTGCCGATCGCATCATTGTGGCTGTCGTCACTGTCGCTGAGAACAGCGGCATCACCGATATTGGCCGAGAGCATCAGCACCGGCGCTGTCTGGCCGGCCTCGCGCAGACGCGAGACGAGCTGCCAGCCGTTCATGCCGGGCATCAGGATATCGACGAGGAAGAGGTCCGGCATGATGCCTTCGATCAGCGTCAGGCATTCGGCGCCGCCCGCCGCCGTCAGCATGATGAAATCGAGGGGTGCCAGGATTTCGCGCATCATCTCGCGATGGTCTTCGTTATCGTCGACGATAACGAGCGTGCGGCGCGGGCCGTCATAACCGGCGATGCGTTTCTCCTGCGGCGCGGCGGCCACGGCGCGCATGACGGCCGATAGCATGAGGCGGACGCGGAAAGTCGAGCCCTCGTCCTTGACGCTCGAAACCGAAATCTCGCCGCCGAGCGTGTTGGTCAGAAGCCGGGTGATGGTGAGGCCGAGGCCGAGGCCCGGCATCGGCCGCACGCTTTCGGCCTCGCCGCGCTGGAAGGGTTCGTAAATGCGGGGAAGATCTTTCTCGGTGATGCCGCGGCCGGTATCGGCAACGGTGAAGGTCGCCACCTGGTTGCGATAGCCGACATCGAAGGTGACGCTGCCTTCGTCGGTAAACTTGATGGCATTGGAGAGCAGGTTGACGAGGATCTGGCGCAGCCGCTTTTCGTCGGTACGGACGAATTGCGGCAAGGCCGGCGAGCGCTCGTGGATGAAGACGAGGCCTTTTGCCTGCGCCTGCGGGCGGAACAAATCGACGATCTGGTCGAGGAAATCCTGGATGTTGATCTCATTGGAGTAGACCTGCAGGCGGCCGGCCTCGATCTTGGAAATATCGAGCAGGCCGTCGATCAGTCCGGAAAGGTGTTCGGCGCTGCGGCGGATGACCTTGATCGAGGATTGACGTGGCGCCGGGATGGTTTCGTCGCGCTCAAGGATCTGGGCATAGCCGAGCACGGCGTTGAGCGGCGTGCGCAGTTCGTGGCTCAATCCCACGACGTAGCGGCTCTTGGCGCGATTGGCGGCCTCTGCCGTCTCCTTGGCGCTCTGCAAGGCGGTGTCGGTCTTCTTGTGGGCGGCGATCTCCTTGAGCAGCAGCGTATTCTGGCGCGAGGATTCCTCCTCGGCGACGACGCGGCTGTCATGGGCGAGCACATAGAACCAGCAAACGACCCCTGATATCACCGAGAAGACGAAGAAGACGATGAGGATAGTGCGGTTGACGACCTCGGCTGTTTCAGGCGAGGCGGCGGCGACCTGATGGGCGATCATCGCCAGGATTGCGCCGATGGCGGTCAAGGCCAGCACGACGGCGATGCCGTAGCGGCCGAGTCGCGTCGTCAGCTTCCCCAGAATGGCGTCGGGCAGCAGTACCTTGGCGACGGTGCCGACCTGCGCGTTGAAACGGGCGGCCGGCTTGCACATGTCGTGGCAGCGGCTGTCGAGCGAGCAGCAGAGCGAACAGATCGGCGCGGCGTAGGCCGGACACCAGGCCATGTCCTCCGGCTCGAACGGGTGTTCGCAGACGGAGCAAGTGATGTTCGTCAGGTTCTTCCAACCGTGTCGCGGCTTGCGGGCGAGGTAAAACTTGCCTTTCGTCGCCCAAGCGAGCACCGGCGAGGCGATCAGCGCGATGACGAGGGTGATATAGGGAGCGAGCGAGGCGGCGATCTCGCCGAAGGCACCGAAATGGGCAATCAGCGACACCGTCGCCGACAGCGTCATGGCGCCAAGGCCGACCGGGTTGATGTCGTAGAGATGGGCACGCTTGAACTCGATGCCGGGTGGAGCGAGGCCAAGGGGCTTGTTGATGAAAAGATCGGCGGAGATCGTGCAGAGCCAGGCCATGGCGATGATCGAGAAGATGCCGAGCGTTTCCTCCAGCAGCCGGTAGATGCCAAGCTCCATCAAAAGCAGGGCGATCGCGACGTTGAAGACCAGCCAGATGACGCGGCCAGGATGGCTGTGGGTCAGCCGCGAGAAGAAATTCGACCAGGCGAGCGAGCCGGCATAGGCATTCATCACGTTGATCTTCAACTGCGAGATGACGACGAAGGCGGCCATCAACAACAGCGCAGCGTTGTGCCAGGGGACCATGTAGCCGAAAGCGGTCAGATACATCTGCGCCGGGTCCGCGGCACGATCAAGCGGCACGCCCGAGGCAAAGGTCAGCACGACGAGGAAGGAGCCGGCAAGCAGTTTCGGCGCGCCGATAATGACCCAGCCGGGTCCGGCGAGAAAAACAGCCAGGCGATGGCGCCACTTGCGCTGCGGGTCCGGCGGCAGGAAACGCAGGAAGTCGGCCTGTTCGCCGATCTGCGACATCAGCGCCAGGATAACGGCAGAGGCAGCACCGAACTCCACCAGATCG
Source organism: Rhizobium sp. NZLR11 (assembly GCF_019685115.1). NCBI lineage: Bacteria > Pseudomonadati > Pseudomonadota > Alphaproteobacteria > Hyphomicrobiales > Rhizobiaceae > Rhizobium > Rhizobium sp. NZLR11. Next base: position 121,461 of record NZ_JABDWD010000011.1, read on the forward strand.
AAATCGGCGATGGTGCCGGGCGGACCGGAGGCATGGCGGATGCCGGCAAAGGCGCGCCAGAGATCGAACTTTTCCCAGTCCAAACAGGCGATGAAGATGAAAGGCAGGATATTCAGCACGATCCAGAAGGGCTGGGTCATCAGCTGGAACTTGCTGATCAGCCGCACGCCATGCGTCACCAGCGGGATCACCATGACGGCGCTGAGGATGTATCCGATCCAGAGCGGGATGCCGAGGGTGAGCTCCAATGCGCCGGACATGATCGAAGCCTCGATCGCAAACAGCATGAAGGTGAAGCTCGCATAGATCAGCGAGGTGATGGTCGAACCGATATAGCCGAAGCCGGCGCCGCGCGTCAGAAGATCGATGTCGACGCCGTGGCGGATGGCGTAGCGGCTGATCGGCAGGCCGATCGCCAGCATCGCGATGCTTGCGACGATAATGGCATAAAAGGCGTTGGTGGTGCCGTAGGAGAGGGTGATTGCGCCGCCGATCGCCTCGAGCGCCAGGAAAGAGATTGCGCCGATCGCCGTCTGCGAGATGCGTTGCGAAGAGAAATGGCGTGCGCTCTTTGCGGTGAAGCGCAACGCATAATCTTCCAGCGTCTGGTTGGCGACCCAGCGATTGTATTCGCGTCTTACCGGAATGATGCGTTGGCGCGCTGCCATGTCTTCCTTTCAGCATTCCGGTTGGGGCTCATCGTCTTCCAGCGAGTTTTGGCGGGATGGAGCGGAAAGGCAAGAGGCGGACGCCGGGTGGTTCACAGAATGGCAATATTTTTGAAATTGACCTGTCACACAAGAACTCTACCTCTCCCCGCGTTCGTTCAACTATTTCGGGTATTCCATGTCTGCTTTAAGCCTTTGCCGCCTGAGCACCGCCCTCGTCTGCCTTGTTTCCATCGTGCCTTCGTTTGCCAGCGCCGATCAGGCCACGGCGGCGAAAGCGCCCTATGCCGAAGCCGGAAACACCAACAAGCGCGGGGACGCCTGCTTCTCGACGGTCGACACCAACGCCGCCGTTCACCTCCTCTCCGGCTTCCTTGAAATCTGGACCCCGCGCACGTCCTTCGTCGATGCAGGTGTCGAAGCCCCGGCCAAGGACAATTGCCCGGCGGTCGCCAAGACGGATTGGGATGGCATTCCCTCCAGCAAGACCGACGGCCATATCGTCAACCAAGCCGTCCATGACGCCAACATCGCCTATGTCGTCAATGCGACGCGGGCGCGGACGGCCGATCAGGCGGTGGCCGCCTATCTCGACGACCGGCGCGGCAAGAATGCTAGCATCGTCGATGGCCTCGGTCCGCTGACGGATGCCTGGAAAGCCGGCTCGAAGCAGACCACCACGATCACCGAAGTGGCGGCTGATGCAACGACGGTCAAATATGACGACAAGGGCAACAATCGCGGCGCCGGCAGCAAGCGGGATACGGAAAACAAGACCGATGCAAACCCGGACATGGGCCTTGCTATCGATTTCATCAACGCCGCAAGCGGTGACGGCTCGACGGAACCCGCCAAGCGCTATTTCAAATATGGCCGCCCCTATCGCTGGAGCCAGGACGTGTCGGTCGTCCCGACGCTTGAGCCGGCCAAGAGCGGCAAGCCGGTCGAGGACGGCGGTTTCCCGAGCGGGCATACGGCGGAAGCCTGGCGGGATGCGCTTGCCATGGCCTATCTCGTGCCGCAGCGCTTTCAGGAAATGATCACGCGTGCCAGCGAACTGGGCGAGGATCGCATCCTCGCCGGCATGCATTCCCCTCTCGACGTGATGGGTGGCCGGATGCTCGGCACTGCGACGGTCGTCTATAATCTGAACAAGGCCGACAATGCCGCGCTGAAGAGCGATGCGTACACCCGGGCACAGTCATGGCTCCTCGCCAAATCAGGCGTTGCCGATGCGGGCGCGCTTGCAGTCGCCGCGCATGCGGCGCCGCTCGCCGCAGACCGTTTTGCCGATCATGACGCCAATCGCGCTTACGTGCTGCAGCGCCTGAGCTACGGAATGCCGACGATCCATGCGACCGATCAGCCGGCTCGCGTGCCGCAGGGCGCTGAAGCGCTTCTCGAAACGCGCCTGCCCTATCTCGACGTCGAACAGCGCCGCGACGTGCTGAAGACCACCGAAATCGCCTCGGGTTATCCGCTCATTGACGATGCGGAAGGTTACGGTCGTCTCAACCTGTTTGCCGCCGCCGATGGTTACGGTGCCTTCGAGCAGGATGTCACCGTGACGATGGACGCGGCAAAGGGCGGCTTCAATTCGATCGATACCTGGCGCAACGACATCGCCGGCAAAGGCAGGCTGGTAAAACGCGGCAGCGGCACTCTCGGGCTTTCGGGCGCCAACAGCTATGCTGGTGGCACCGTGCTCGAAGACGGCGCGCTGGTGGCTGGATCGCCCTCGGCCTTCGGTGCCGGCGCCCTTACGGTCAATGGCGGTTCGCTCGTCGTGGCGGCAGACAAGCCTTTGATCGTAGGCGGTGATTATCAGCAGCTCGCCCATGCAACGGTAAAGCTGGCGCTCGGCGCGAACGGCGCCGGCACGCTGGCCGTCGAGGGCAAGGCTGCGCTCGCCGGCGATCTCGAGGTGACGCTTGCCGATGGCATTACCCCTATACCCGGAACGAAGATCGAGATCCTGAAGGCGGGTGGTGTCGTCGGCACCTTGGGTAAGGTCACCGTTTCCGAACACAAGGCCAGCCTCTCTTACGGCCCGACGGCCGTCATCTTGACGATCGACGAATAATTCTTCGCATAGAACCGACAGGGCATCTCCCGCTGGGGGGATGCCGCTTTCTTCGATCTGTCCGTTTGCCCCCGCGCCTACGTCATTTTGCGTATGTGTTTTTGCGATGCAGCACCCGATAGTCCTCTCGGCAACAGTTAAATTCCGTTTCCGGCCTGTTGCGGAACAAGAAGAGGGGCTCAACCAGATGAATCTCAGATCCACGATCACCGGCGCTGCGCTCGGTGCCGTCATGGCGGCATCGGCCGCATTCCACGGCGCGGTGGCCGCCGAGGACACGATTAAAGTCGGCGTATTGCATTCGCTTTCCGGCACGATGGCGATTTCCGAAACCACGCTGAAAGACGCCATGTTGATGCTCATCGACGAGCAGAACAAAAAGGGCGGCCTTCTCGGCAAGAAGCTCGAGGCCGTCGTCGTCGATCCGGCTTCCGACTGGCCGCTGTTTGCCGAAAAGGCCCGTGAACTGATCCAGAAGGACAAGGTTGCCGCCGTCTTCGGTTGCTGGACCTCGTCCTCGCGCAAATCCGTGCTGCCGGTATTCGAAGAGCTGAATTCGCTGCTCTTCTATCCCGTGCAGTATGAAGGCGAAGAATCCTCGCGCAACATCTTCTACACCGGTGCTGCTCCGAACCAGCAGGCCATTCCGGCCGTCGACTACCTGATGGAAAAAGAAGGCGTCAAGCGCTTCGTTCTTGAAGGGACCGACTACGTCTATCCGCGCACGACCAACAAAATTCTCGAGGCATACCTGATTTCGAAGGGTATTCCGAAAGAAGACATCATGACCAACTACACGCCGTTCGGCTTCTCCGACTGGCAGACCGAAGTTTCCAAGATCAAGGAATTCGGTTCGGCTGGCAAGAAGACCGCTGTCGTCTCGACGATCAACGGCGACGCCAACGTTCCGTTTTACAAGGAACTGGGCAACAAGGGCATCAAGGCAACCGACATTCCTGTCATCGCCTTCTCGGTCGGCGAAGAAGAACTTGCCGGTCTCGACACCAAGCCGCTTGTCGGCCATCTCGCTGCCTGGAACTATTTCGAGTCGGTCGAAAGCCCGGCCAACAAGAAGTTCATCAAGGACTGGCACGCATACACCAAGAACGACAAGCGCGTGACGAACGACCCGATGGAGGCTGCGTATATCGGCTTCAACGCATGGGTTAAGGCCGTCCAGGCTGCCGGCACGACCGATACCGACAAGGTTCTCGACTCCATCATCGGCGTCAGCGTTCCGAACCTCTCCGGCGGTTATGCGACCGTCATGCCGAACCACCACATCACCAAGCCAGTGCTGATCGGTGAAATCCAGGCCGACGGCCAGTTCGAAATCGTCCAGCAGACGCCCGCCGTGGTCGGCGACGAATGGTCCGATTACCTGCCTGATTCCAAGGACCTGATCTCCGATTGGCGCAAGCCGATGTCCTGCGGCAACTTCAACGTCGCTACCGGCAAGTGCGGCGGCAAGGGTTCCTGAGTACGACCCCGGTCAGATGATTGCCTGAAGACTTCCGTCCGGGTTTGATACCGGGCGGAAGCTCCGTCCCAGCGATTGCGCCGCGAGGCCAACACACTCAAGGGCGAGAAAGCTGATGTATCGCGCCATAAAGATTTTCCTCATCACGCTCTGCCTGACGTTCTCGGGCCTGACATTTTCCGGCCTCGCATTTCCGGGCCTGGCAACATCGAGCGAAGTTCGGGCAGAGGACGATATCCACGTGCTCATCGATGCGCTCGGCGCCGGCGACTTCCCGGAACGCGAGGCGGCCATCAAGGCGCTGGTCGCCTCCAAGGACCCGCATGTCAGCCAGATCCTGCAGCAGTTGAGCACCGGCTTTCTCTACGTCAATTCCGATGGCGGCCCAGTGCTCCTCCAGGGCGGCACCGATGACGAACCGACCTATTCCGATCCGATCACCGGCGAAGCCGCTGCCGATGTCGATCCGGATCTGATGACCAAGGTCAAGATCAACAATGCACTTCGCGGCGTCATCAGCGCCGCCACCAGCCAGCTGACGCTGATGAGCCCGGACCGTTCGGCGCGGCTCGCGGCGGCGCAGGGCCTGCTGAAAGACGCCAATCCCGCCAATCTCGACCTGCTGAACGCGGCGCTTGCGGCTGAAAAGGACGCCGAGATCAAGAATACGATGGAAGCGGCGCGCGCAGTGCTGCTGCTCAAGACGGATGCGAGCGTCGAAGACAAGAAGGCTGCGATCGATACGATCGCAGCTCGCGGTAATCGTGATGCACTGACCATTCTCACGACCACACTCGAAACTGCGCCCGATGATCTGAAGCCGGCGATCCAGGCAGATATCAGCACGATCAATCGCAGCCTGGCGCTGTGGGATGTCGTCCAGAACGTCTGGTACGGATTGTCGCTCGGCTCGGTGCTGTTGCTTGCCGCGATCGGCCTTGCCATCACCTTCGGCGTCATGGGCGTCATCAACATGGCGCATGGCGAAATGGTGATGATCGGCGCCTACACCACCTACGTGGTGCAGGAATACATTACCTCGACCTTTCCCGGTGTGGCGGACTATTCGCTTGCCTTTGCCGTGCCTGCCGCCTTCGTCTTTACCGGCTTCGTCGGCCTTGTCATCGAGCGCGCCGTCATTCGCTATCTCTACGGCCGCCCGCTCGAAACGCTGCTCGCCACCTGGGGCGTGTCGCTGATCCTGCAACAGGCCGTGCGCAGCATCTTCGGCCCAACCAACCGCGAGGTCCGCAATCCGACCTGGATGTCCGGTGTCTTCGATCTCGGCGGGCTCTCCATCACCTGGAACAGACTGTGGATCATCGTCTTTTCGATGGTCGTCTTCGTAACGCTGCTCCTGCTGCTCAAGCGGTCAGCTTTCGGGCTGCAGATGCGTGCCGTCACGCAGAACCGCCGCATGGCATCGTCGATGGGCATCCGCACAGGCTGGGTCGACGCCTTCACCTTCGCGCTCGGTTCGGGCATTGCCGGTATTGCCGGGGTGGCGCTCAGCCAGATCGACAACGTCTCGCCGAACCTCGGCCAATCCTACATCATCGACAGCTTCATGGTGGTCGTCTTCGGCGGTGTCGGCAATCTCTGGGGCACGCTGGTCGGGGCGCTGTCGCTCGGCGTCGTCAACAAGTTCCTCGAGCCCTTCGCCGGCGCCGTGCTCGGTAAGATCCTGGTGCTCGTCCTCATCATTCTCTTCATCCAGAGGCGTCCCCGCGGACTCTTCGCACTCAAAGGAAGGGCGGTGGAAGCATGATAACGGCCTTCCTTCTCCGATCACTCGATCGTAAGATCGTCATTGCCATCGCCCTGCTGCTTCTGGTCGCGGTTCTCGTGCCGGTGCTGAACCTGATGACCGGGCCGACCAATCCGCTGCACGTGCCGACCTATATCATGTCACTGTTCGGCAAGTATCTGACCTATGCGCTGCTGGCGCTGGCGCTCGATCTCGTCTGGGGCTTCTGCGGCATTCTCTCGCTCGGCCACGGTGCCTTCTTTGCGCTCGGCGGTTATGCGATGGGCATGTATCTTATGCGCCAGATCGGCACCCGCGGCAGCTACGGCGACCCAATCCTGCCCGATTTCATGGTGTTCCTGAACTGGAAGGATCTGCCCTGGTTCTGGTACGGCTTCAACCACTTGTGGTTTGCGGCGCTGATGGTGCTCGTCGTGCCCGGCCTGCTCGCCTTTGTCTTTGGCTGGTTCGCCTTCCGCTCACGCGTCAACGGCGTCTATCTCTCGATCATCACCCAGGCGATGACCTACGCGCTGCTGCTGGCCTTCTTCCGTAACGACATGGGCTTCGGCGGTAATAACGGCCTGACCGATTTCAAGGACATTATCGGCTTCAACGTCCAGGCTGACGGCACGCGTGCAGCCCTGTTTGCGGCAACCGCGGTCTTGCTGGCGCTGTCGCTGCTGCTTGCCTCGGCGATCGTTCGTTCGAAGTTCGGCAAGGTGCTGGTCGGCGTGCGTGATGCCGAAAGCCGCACGCGCTTCCTCGGTTACCGCGTCGAGCATTTCAAGCTCTTCACCTTCGTCGTCTCGGCGATGATGGCGGGCATTGCCGGCGCGCTCTATGTGCCGCAGGTCGGCATCATCAATCCCGGCGAATTCGCTCCTGCAAACTCGATCGAAGTGGTCATCTGGACAGCGGTCGGCGGACGGGCGACGCTGATCGGACCGATCATCGGCGCGATCCTCGTCAATGGCGGCAAGACGATCTTCACCGGCCTCTTCCCGGAGTTTTGGCTGTTTGCGCTCGGTGGTCTCTTCGTCGCCGTCACTCTGTTTCTGCCAAAGGGTGTCGTCGGCACGATCGCCCAATATCTCGGCAGGCGGAAAGCCGTCTCCAAGGCTGCCCCACCGGTGGCGCAGGAAGACGGCATCGAACCTAAAATCCAGGCCGCGGAGTGAGCAGCATGATCCCCGACGTCAAACCCACCAGCGTGCTTTATCTTAACGGCGTCTCGGTTTCCTTTGACGGCTTCAAGGCGCTGAATTCGCTGTCGATCGTGATCGAGCCCGGCGAACTGCGCGCCATCATCGGCCCGAACGGGGCCGGCAAGACCACGATGATGGATATCATCACCGGCAAGACGCGGCCCGATGAGGGTGAAGTGTTCTTCAATGGCATGATCGACCTTACCAAAAAGGACGAGGCCGATATCGCCGAGCTCGGCATCGGCCGCAAATTCCAGAAGCCGACGGTCTTCGAAAGCCACACGGTCTGGGACAATCTGGAACTGGCGCTGAACCGCCGCCGCGGCGTGTTCTCGACGCTGTTCTATCGGCTTTCGCGCGGGGACAAAGCACGCATCGAAGAAATCCTCGAAACGGTGCGGCTGACGTATCGGCGCGACGAATTCGCCGCCAACCTCTCGCATGGGCAGAAGCAGTGGTTGGAGATCGGCATGCTGCTGGCGCAGGAGCCGAAGCTCCTGCTCGTCGACGAGCCGGTGGCCGGGATGACGGATGCGGAGACGGCGGAAACGGCGATCCTGCTCAAGGACATCGCCAGGACCCGCTCGGTCGTCGTCGTCGAACACGACATGGGCTTCATCCGCGACCTCGGCGTCAAGGTGACGTGCCTTGCCGAAGGCTCGGTCCTGGCTGAGGGATCAATCGACTTTGTGAGTTCCGATCCGAAGGTGATCGAGAACTATCTGGGGCGGTGAGGGATGATGCGTCGATTGAATGTTGGTGGGTGTGTCACCCCTCTTCAACCCCTCCCCACAAGGGGGAGGGGCTTAACCTGGGCGCTCGCTCATCACTACGATTGCCAGCTTTCTTATGATCTCTTGGGAAGTGGGACGGTAGCTCCGAGCTTGTCCCTCTCCCTTGTGGGGAGGGGTTGGGGAGGGGTCTTTTTGGGACCCACAAAGATTCTGGAGACGGCATCATGCTGACAGTCGAAAACGTAAACCTGCACTATGGCGCCGCCCAGGCGTTGCGTGGCATCTCCGTCAAGGCGGAGATGGGAAAGATCACCTGCGTGCTGGGGCGGAACGGCGTGGGGAAGAGTTCGCTTCTGCGCGCCGTGACCGGCCAGCATCCACTGTCGGCCGGCACCGTTACCTTCAATGATACCAGACTCAATGGCCTGCCGCCTTTTGCCCGCGCCAAGCAGGGCATCGGCTATGTGCCGCAGGGGCGCGAGATCTTCCCGCTGCTGACAGTCAAGGAAAATCTCGAAACCGGCTTTGCTCCGCTTGGCCGCGGCGACCGGAATATTCCCGACGACATCTTCAGTCTCTTCCCGGTGCTGAAGTCGATGTTATCGCGTCGTGGCGGCGATCTTTCCGGTGGCCAGCAGCAGCAACTGGCGATCGGACGCGCCATGGTGACCCGGCCTCGGATTCTCGTGCTCGACGAGCCGACCGAGGGCATTCAGCCGTCGATCATCAAGGATATCGGCCGGGCCATCCGTTACCTGCGCGATTCCACCGGCATGGCGATTCTGCTTGTCGAGCAATATCTCGACTTTTGCCGGGAGCTTGCCGATTACGTCTACATCATGGATCGGGGCGAGATCGTGCATGAAGGCCTTGCCGAAACGCTGGATACGCCGGAGGCCCGCCGTCACCTGACCGTCTGATCGGCAAATGCTGCATTTTTCGGCAGCTAGCAGAGCGCCTTTCAAATCTTCCAGCTCCGCTGCGGGTATCCCTGGACGGCATGGGACTTGCTTGCTTTCCGTTATCCGCGCGATGGAATGAAACCGGTGGCGCGACCGAAAGGGACGGTACGATGATTGCGGCGGCAGGGACGAGACCGCAAAGAGCGGAGGGACGCGGGCATCTGGCGGCAAAGCTGTTTGATGGCCGCACGCGTCTGCGTGAACTCTATCAGGAGGGCGCGGCGAAGATCCGCCTGCCCGATACGTTCGATGCCTCGATGGAAGCCGTCATCATCAACACAGCAGGCGGGCTGACCGGTGGCGACCGGATGGACTGGAGCGTCGTGGCCGGTCCCGCCACGAAGATCGACGTCACCACCCAGGCCTGCGAGAAGATCTACAAGGCGTCGGCCGGCACGGCCGAGGTGACGACCAGCATTAAGGTCGGAGCCCAAGCGAGGGTCGACTGGCTGCCGCAGGAAACGATCCTCTTCGATCGGGCCGCACTTTTCCGCAGGCTCGATGTCGATCTTGACGAAGGCTCCGAATTTCTGGCCGTCGAAGCTGTGTTGCTCGGCCGCAAGGCGATGGGCGAGACGGTGGAAACCGGGCTGTTTCGCGACCGCTGGCGCATCCGACGCTCGGGTCAACTGATCCACGCCGAAGAGCTCAGACTTTCCGAAGGTGTCTCGGCACTGGCGGCGCGGCAGGCGGTGCTCGGCGGACAGGTGGCCTTTGCGACGCTGCTTTATGCCGGGCCGCTTTCGGAAGCCTATCTCGGCAGGGTGCGGCCGCTCATAGAAGGATCGATGGGCGGTGCGAGCGCCTGGGATGGCAAGCTCGTCGTCCGTCTTGCAGCGGCCGACGGCTTTGCACTTAGAAAAATCCTGATCCCGGTCATTTCCGCCTTGCGCAATGGTGCGCCTGTGCCGAAAGTCTGGAATCTATGAGTTCAATAGGCAGGTAGACGATGAACCTCACTCCGAGAGAAAAAGACAAGCTGCTGATATCCATGGCGGCGATGGTGGCGCAGCGGCGGCTGGAGCGTGGCGTCAAGCTGAATTATCCCGAGGCGATCGCGCTGATCAGCGATTTCGTTGTCGAAGGCGCCCGCGACGGCCGTCCTGTCGCCGAGCTGATGGAGGCCGGCGCCCATGTGATCGGCCGCGACCAGGTGATGGAGGGCATTGCCGAGATGATCCATGACGTGCAGGTGGAAGCGACGTTCCCGGATGGAACCAAGCTCGTCACCGTGCACGAACCGATTCGGTAAGGAGACAGGGATGCTCGAACTCAGGCCCAATTGCGAATGCTGCGACAAGGATCTGCCGCCGGAGAGCACCGAGGCACGGATTTGCACCTACGAATGCACCTTCTGCGCCGATTGCGTCGACGACGTGCTGAAGGGTGTCTGCCCCAACTGCGGCGGCAATCTCGTTGTCAGGCCTATTCGGCCGGCGGCGATGCTCGTCAAAAACCCGGCGTCGACAAAGCGTGTGCTGAAGGCCGAGGGCTGCGCGCCCAAGGCGGCTTAAGGAGGACGAGATGATTCCAGGCGAGATCATTGCCGCAAGCGGCGACATCGAACTGAATGCCGGCGCGCCGACGGTGACGCTGGATGTTTCCAATACGGGCGACCGGCCGGTGCAGGTCGGCAGCCACTATCATTTCGCCGAGACCAATGCCGGGCTCTCCTTCGATCGCGCGGCAGCGCATGGCACGCGGCTCGATATTCCGGCGGGAACGGCCGTGCGCTTCGAGCCGGGGCAGACGCGTTCGGTTACGCTCATCCCGCTTTCCGGCAAGCGCGAAGTCTATGGCTTCCGTCAGTTGGTAATGGGCAAGCTTTAACGGGAGAGGCGCATGCGCTTGAACATTTGCCTCATCGGGGCGGCGATGCTGGTAGCGGCTGGTACCGCCTCCGCTCAGGATGTCGATTGCAACAATCCGAAGACGCAATCGGAGATGACCGCCTGCGAGGCGGCGCGTCACGAGACCGCCGACAAGGCGCTGAATGCGCAATATAAGAAGACGCGTGCCGCCATGGTGGCGATCGACAAGGATCTGGATGGCGACATGAAAGGTGCGGAACAGGCGCTGGTCAAGGCTCAGCGCGCCTGGATCGATTATCGCGACGCCGAATGCGATGCCTTCGGCTTTCAGGCCCGCGGCGGCACGCTGGAGCCGATGCTGGTTGTTGGATGTCTCGCCGACATCACCGACAAACGCACGAAAGAGCTGAAAGAGCTTGAAGACACGATGAGCAACTAAGGTGACCAAGAAGATCATGATCGTCGGCAATGGCGAGATCGCAGAGAAAGAGGCAGGCGTCATCGATGCCGCTGATTTCGTCATCCGTTTCAATGATTGCCGTTCCTACGGGGCTGGCGGCAGCCGCACGGATGCCGTCGCGGTCTGCAATACCGGCCGGCCGGCAAAGGCGATGCTCGGTTCGCCACAATGGCGTGCCCATCCCGGCGTCGTTTCGGCGCGCGAAATCTGGAGTGTGCGCGATCCGGAAAAATTCGCCGCGATGCGGGCGCCGCTTGCCGTCTCACATCCGGAACTCGACGATTTCTGCGACGACTATACGGATGAATTCACTGCCTTCTGCGCTGATACCGGCAAGACGCATGTCGTCATCGGCAAGGCGGTCCACGAGGCTGTCGATGCCTCGCTGTCGGCCTTCGCGCCGGCGCCTTACATTGTGCCGAGCAGCGGCATGATCGTCATTGCCGAGGCGCTGAACAGCTATGCCGATGCCGAGGTGACGCTTGCCGGGTTCGGTCATGTCGGCTGGGAATGGCACCCGTTTGCCGCCGAAAGGCAGCTTGCCGATGCCTATATTGCCGCGGGCCGCCTCAAGCGGCTTAGCGGGGAAACGCTTATCTCTTTCTCCCATGGAGCCTGATGGATGCCCTACAAGATCTCGCGCGCCGCCTATGCCGGCATGTTCGGACCGACCACCGGCGACAAGGTGCGCCTTGCGGATACGGAACTCTTCATCGAGATCGAGAAGGACTTCACCACCTATGGCGAGGAGGTAAAGTTCGGCGGTGGCAAGGTCATTCGTGACGGCATGGGCCAGAGCCAGGTGACGCGGGCGGATGGTGCGGTCGATACCGTCATCACCAATGCCGTGATCGTCGATCACTCCGGCATCTACAAGGCCGATATCGGGCTTAAGGACGGGCGCATCGTTGCGATCGGCAAGGCGGGCAATCCCGATATGCAGCCTGGCGTCAATATCATCGTCGGTCCGGGCACGGAGGCGATCGCCGCCGAAGGCAAGATCGTCACTGCTGGCGGCATGGACAGCCATATCCACTTCATCGCGCCGCAGCAGATCGAGGAAGCGCTGATGTCAGGCATGACCTGCATGCTCGGCGGCGGCACGGGACCGGCGCACGGCACGCTTGCCACCACTTGCACGCCCGGTCCCTGGCATCTCGCGCGCATGATCGAAGCGGCCGACGCCTTCCCGATGAACCTCGCCTTTGCCGGCAAGGGCAATGCGTCGTTGCCGGGGGCGCTGACCGAGATGGTGCTGGCCGGCGCCACCTCGCTGAAGCTGCACGAGGATTGGGGCACGACGCCAGGCGCTATCGATTGCTGCCTGTCGGTCGCCGACGAATATGACGTGCAGGTGATGATCCACACCGATACGCTGAACGAAAGCGGCTTTGTCGAAGATACGATCAGTGCCATCAAGGGCCGCACCATTCATGCTTTCCACACGGAAGGGGCGGGCGGTGGGCACGCGCCTGACATCATCAAGATCTGCGGTCAGCCGAACGTCATTCCGTCGTCTACCAACCCGACCCGGCCCTATACGGTCAACACCATCGCCGAACATCTCGACATGCTGATGGTCTGCCATCATCTGTCGCCGTCGATCCCCGAGGATATCGCCTTCGCGGAAAGCCGCATCCGCAAGGAGACGATCGCCGCCGAGGATATCCTGCACGATATCGGCGCCTTCTCGATCATCTCGTCCGACAGCCAGGCCATGGGCCGCGTCGGCGAGGTGGCGATCCGCACCTGGCAGACGGCCGACAAGATGAAGCGGCAGCGCGGCCGGCTGAAGGAGGAAAAGGGCGATAACGACAATTTCCGCGTCCGCCGTTATATCGCCAAATATACGATCAATCCGGCGATCGCTCATGGCCTCAGCCATGAGATTGGCTCGGTCGAGGTCGGCAAGCGTGCCGACCTGGTGCTCTGGAATCCGGCCTTCTTCGGCGTGAAGCCCGACATGGTGCTGCTCGGTGGCTCGATCGCCGCCGCGCCGATGGGGGATCCGAACGCCTCGATCCCGACGCCGCAGCCGGTGCACTACCGGCCGATGTTTGCTTCCTATGGCAAGAGCCTCACCAATTCCTCCGTCACCTTCGTCAGCCAGGCCTCGCTCGACGGTGGCTTGAGGGGCCGGCTCGGCGTCGCCAAGCAACTGGTCGCGGTGAAGAATACGCGCGGCGGCATCTCCAAGGCATCGATGATCCATAACGACCTGACACCCGAGATCGAGGTCGATCCGGAGACCTATGAGGTCAGGGCAAACGGCGAATTGCTGACTTGCGAGCCGGCGACGGTGCTGCCGATGGCGCAGCGCTATTTCCTGTTTTAGGCCGGCTCGCTCCGTGCGTCCCGGACGGTTCCGATGAGAACAGGCATCCGCTGGGTTTTACGGATCGTATTCCTGCTTGTGCTTTTGGTGGCTTGCGGAAGCTTCATTCCCCGGCCGCTGATTGCCCCGGTCAAGGCGTCGTCTGTGGCCGCGACGCATCGGATTCTCCTGCTGTCGGGACCGATCCACACCGATATTGCAATTCCGCTCGACGAGGAGGCGCGGAGTGCCTTTTCCTTTCTCGTCGATGACGGTTTTCCGCTCGGCCATCCGGATGCGGAATGGCTCATCGTCGGCTGGGGCGGCCGCGCCTTCTATCTGGAAACCCCGACCTGGGCGGAGCTGAAACCGCTGCCGGTGCTGCGAGCGCTGACAATCGACCGTTCGGTCCTGCATGTGGACCTTGCCGGTCATATCACCGAGCCGCAGTCCAGTGTTGCGCCATTCGATGTCAGTGACGATCAATTGGCGCGGCTGCGCAATTTTATCTCAGACAGCTTCGTTCGCGACGCGGGCTCGGTGGTGCCGATCCCGGATGCAGGTTACGGCGAAATCGACCGGTTCTTCGAGGCCAAGGGATATTTCAACGCCCTCTTCGGCTGTAACACCTGGACGGCTGCAGCGCTGCGCTCTGCGGGGCTTCGGACCGGCTTGTGGAACGCGTTTCCACAATCATTGCGATTGTCTGTTGCTGTCTACAATTGAGGCAGCCGATGGCCGTCCCGCTCTTAAAGTGAATTGTGAAGGGCACTCTCCATTCGGTTGTAAAAATCGTTGAAGAAACCGGTATTTTCTCCAGATAGATCATTCTGAAACAGCCCCATTCCCTGACCCCGTAAATCTGTTTTAAATCAATCGCCTAAGTGTGTCTGCGTACTGTCCGATTCAGGGATTGGAAGGCTGCATCTCCTGCTAGAAAAAATCTGTCCACCGAATCGTCTAAAACCGTTCGAATTTTAACGAGTCGATTAAGACACCCGCAGCAATTCGGCTCTTATCAATGTCTTGAAACGCCGGGCAGGAAGGTCGATTCTCATGAGAAACTGGATGTCGCTGCAGGCCGATTTCGGCAATTTTCAACATCGCAGGAATGTCTATCTCTTTGCGTTGAAGATGAGCTTTCTTGCAGTCATTCTCTCCGGCGTTATCATTTCGCTGACGATACCGCCGCTCGGCTTTTTCGGGCTGCTACCGATGACACTCGCGCACGCGATCGGCTTCGGAGCCATTTTTTCCTGGCTCGTTGGTGGGACGGTTTCCGGCATGCTATCGCTGGCCGCCGGTTTTGCACTGCATGAGTTGACGCTGTCGCGGGCGGAGTTTGAAAAACTCAGCCGAACGGACACGCTCTCCGGACTATTGAACCGGCGCGCTTTCACAGAGGCGCTTGAAAACACCGAGGGCAACGCCTCGCTTGTTGTTTTCGATGTCGACCGCTTCAAGGCGATCAACGACCGCTTCGGCCATGCCTGCGGCGATGCCGTCATCACCGCGGTCTCGGCGATGCTCATATCCGCCTTCGATGAGATGTCCGTCGTGGCACGGTTGGGTGGGGAGGAGTTCGGCGTCATCGTCTCCGGCGAGCCGCTGGAGGCGCGGATGGAACGCGTCGAAGGTGTCCGAGCCCGGATCGCAAGCGGCGCCATCGCGGCCGAGGGGCACGATATCCGCATCACCGTTTCCGGCGGTGTTGCCGACCTCGCCGCCGGGCGCAACAAGCAGGCGGTCTACGCTTCGGCTGACCGGGCGCTCTATCTCGCCAAGGCGCTCGGGCGCAATCGCGTCGTACACGAGCGGGAAGGCTTGCATCATGCATGGCACGGGCTCGTCGACAATAGCCCCGATGCCGAGGGCAGGGGAACCGAGGGCGACAACATGATGCAGGCTTACGGAATATAAAAGCCCGACACGCGCACAAAGACCATTGGTGCTTGCATCGGGAAAGGCTATTTTGCATGGTCGTCGTCTCAGCAAAACGGACATATCATGCAGCGCGTTACCTCCTATCTCCCCGCCGGAACCCCGTCCTCCCATCCGACCGTCCAGGTCAAACTGCCGCACGATCTGCGCCATCTGCGCCGAAAGCTGCTGCATCTGGAAAATGGCGAGATGGTCATGCTCGATCTCAAGGACCCGGTGCTTTTCGCCAACGGCGACCTGCTGGTGCGCGACGACGGCGAACTGATCGAGATTCTCGCGGCTGATGAGAAGCTCTTCGAAATTCGCGGACGCAACCGCATGCACCTGGTCGAGCTTGCCTGGCATCTCGGCAACCGTCATCTCGCAGCCCAGATCGAGGAAGACCGCATCGTCATCCTGCGCGATCATGTCATCCGCACCATGCTGCAGGGCCTCGGCGCCACCGTCCTCGATATCGATGAGCCGTTCCAGCCTGCACGGGGAGCCTATCATTCCCATGGCGGCCATTCGCATGAGCGCGATCATGATCACGGGCACATTCCTAACCAGGGTCATGACCACGATCATGAACATGGCTACGAGCATGAGCATGAGCACCGCCACGATCATGGTCATGACCATGACCATGACCATGATCACGGACATCACGGCCACAAGCACGACTGAAACCTAATGACCAGGGATCGTGAGCTGCACGCATTGCTGCGTCTAACGGCATGGCTTTCGCCGGCTTTTCCGATTGGCAGCTTTGCCTATTCGGGCGGGTTGGAGCGGGCGGTGGCCGACGGGCTGGTCACTGATGCGGCCTCGCTTGCGGCCTGGATCGGCACGCTGATCGGCCATGGTTCGGTTTGGAACGATGCGGTACTGCTGGCCGAAAGCCACAGGTGTCAGGAAGAACCCGTGCGCCTTGTCGAGATCGCCGCACTCGCCGCCGCACTTGCCGGATCGCGCGAGCGCCATCAGGAAATCATGCTGCTTGGCGAGGCGTTCCTGGCGGCGGCGCGGGCCTGGCCGGACGGCGTGTTCGATAGGTTGCCCGACAAGGTCGCTTATCCCGTTGCGGTCGGGGCGGTGACGGGTGCACACGGCATAGAGCCGGAGAAGGCGCTTGCTGCCTTCCTGCACGCCTATGTCTCACAAGCGGTTTCATCCGGCATCCGCCTCGGCGTCGCCGGCCAGAGGGACGGTGTTGCCGTGCTTGCCGGCCTCGAAGAGCGTATTGCGGAAGTCGCCCGGCGGGCGGCAGCCTCCTCGCTTGACGATCTGGGCTCGGCAACGGTGCAGGCCGATATTGCCGGCCTGCGCCACGAGACCCAGGCGACGCGGCTGTTCCGCTCGTGATGGTTCGAAATTATCACTGCGACTGCGTCATTTGACGGTGGCGTGCGATGGCAGCGTCGCTATCATCGGGGTTCGATTGGAGTAAGGCACATGAAATCAAGAAACGGACCTTTGCGGGTCGGCATTGGCGGGCCGGTCGGCTCGGGCAAGACGGCGCTGACAGAAAAGCTCTGCAAGGCGATGCGCGACGACTATTCCGTCGCGGTTGTAACCAACGACATCTACACGACCGAGGATGCCGAGGCCCTGGTGCGCATGCAGGCACTGACTTCGGACCGCATCGTCGGCGTCGAGACCGGGGGCTGCCCGCATACCGCCATTCGCGAGGACGCGACGATCAATCTCCAGGCGATCGCCGGCCTTAACCAGCGAATTCCCGATCTCGACGTCGTCTTCATCGAATCCGGCGGCGACAACCTGGCGGCAACCTTTTCGCCCGATCTTGCCGATATCACCATCTATGTCATCTCCGTCTGCCAAGGCGAGGAGATCCCGCGTAAGGGCGGCCCCGGCATCACCCGCTCGGACCTGCTCGTGATCAACAAGAAGGATCTGGCGCCCTATGTCGGCGCCGATCTCGAGGTAATGGATCGGGATGCCACGCGCATGCGCGCGGCGCGCCCCTTCGTCTTCTCCGACATGAAACGCGGCGACGGCGTCAGCTCGATCGTCAGCTTCCTCAGAGAGCAGGGGGGGCTCTGACGACCAGATCTGGCGGAAAAGATCGACGTCGCTGATAGCAGCGAAACGGCAAAACGAAACGGGCCGGGAGAGTGCTCCCGGCCCGTTGATTTTCTGGGCTTTGCTTATTCCGCTGCGAAGGGCGGCAGGCGCAGCACGTTGGTGTCGTTGCCGTTGGCGCTCTTGCGCTTGCTTTCCGGCTTTTCGATCGCGGTCAGCCGCTCCTCCAGCGAGTCGATCTCGCTGCGGTTCTCGCGGGTGACGCGAGTGAGATCCTCGCGCGACAGCGGCAGCTCCTCATTGTCCTTCCTGCCGACCAGGCGGCCGAACATCCAGCCGAGCAGGCGGGACAGATCGTCCATGATCAGGAAGAAGGAGGGCACGACGACGAGCGAGAGCACCGTCGAGACGATGATGCCGCCGATCACCGCGATCGCCATCGGCGCGCGGAACGAGCCGCCTTCGCCGACGCCGAGCGCGGAAGGCAGCATGCCGGCCGACATGGCGATTGAAGTCATGATGATCGGCCGGGCGCGTTTGCGGCCGGCTTCGACCATCGCCTCGACGCGGGCCATGCCCTGGTGGCGCATCTCGATCGCGAAATCGACGAGCAGGATGGCGTTCTTGGTGACGACACCCATCAGCATCAGGATGCCGATCATGACCGGCATAGACAGCGGGTTGCTGGTGATGATCAGAGCCGCCGCTACGCCGCCGATGGCGAGCGGCAGCGAGAGCAGGATGGTGAAGGGCTGGATCACGTCCTTGAAGAGCAGGATCAGCACTGTCAGCACCAGCAGGAGGCCCATCAACATGGCGTTGACGAAACTCTGCTGCATCTCGCTCTGCACCTTGGTGTCGCCGCTTTCGGCAAGATGCACCGTGGCCGGGATATTGGCTGATTTGACGATCTCGCGGAAGCGGGCCGAAGCCGTGTCGAGTGCTACGCCCTGCGGCAGGTCGGAGCCGATCGAAACGACGCGGTAACGGTTGTTGCGCTTGATCGAACTTACGCCTTCCGAGTAGTTGATATCGGCGACGCTTGAGAGCGGAACGGTGCCGCCGCTGGCGGTCTGGATCTTCAATGCACGGATCGCCGAGAGATCACGGCGCATGTCAACCGCCGCCTGGACCCGGATCGGGATCTGGCGATCGTCGAGCGAGATCTTGGCAAGAGCCGCATCGACATCGCCGATTGTGGCGACACGGATCGTTTCGGAGATCTGCTGCGGCGTGATCCCGAGGCGTGCGGCTTCGTCCTTGCGCGGATAAACCTGCAGTTCCGGACGGGGCAGGGCGCCGTCGGCGCTGACATTGGCAAGCAGCGGATCGGCACGGAGCTTGGATTCCAGAACGCCGACAGCGTCGTTCAGGTCTTTCTCGTTCTTGGAGAGGAAGTTAAAGGCGAGGTCGCGTTCGCCGCGATCGTTGAGTTTCAGGATATGGACGTCGGGAATGTCGCGCAGCTTGGCGAAAACTTCCTTTTCGATATCCCATTGCGGCCGTTCACGGCCGTGGACTTCCACCTTCGGCAGCATCGGACCGATGAGGGGGATGTGGCCGAGCCCGTCATTGACCATCTTCTTGACCAGCGATTGGTCGAGCTTATCAAGCGCGAGCGCGATGGTCGCACGGCGCAATTCGAGATCGCCCTTCGGCGATGCGCCGCCGAGGACGAAGACGCTTTCGACGCCGTTGATATCCTTGACCCTGTCATAGATCGCATCCGTCGTCTTCTCGGTATCGTCAAGCCGCGCATTGGGCGGCAATTCGACAGAAAGCACGATGCGCGAGGCATCTTCCGGTGGCAAAAAGCTGCCGGGAACCTGCATGAGCAGCAAAACGGAGCCGGCCAGGAAGCCGAACGCGACAAGCAGCGTCGCATAACGCGTGTACCAGCGCCCGGTCGTGCCACGTATGAGCCGTGTGTATCCACGCATCAGCAGGCTGTCATTGTCGTGATGATCGTCGACGCCGTCTTCGGCGCGCATCAGATAGGCGGCCATCATCGGGGTGATGAGGCGCGCGACCATCAGCGAGAAGAAGACGGAGAAGGCGACGGTCAGGCCGAACTGAATGAAGTACTGGCCCGGAATACCCGGCATGAAGGAAACCGGCACAAAGACGGCGATGATGGTGAAGGTGGTGGCGATGACGGCAAGGCCGATTTCATCAGCGGCCTCGATCGCCGCCCGGTAAGGGGTCTTGCCCATCTTGATGTGGCGGGCGATGTTTTCGATTTCGACGATCGCGTCGTCGACGAGGATGCCGGTCGCAAGCGTCAAAGCAAGGAAGCTGACGAGGTTCAGCGAGAAGCCCATCATGTCCATGATCCAGAAGGTCGGGATCGCAGATAACGGAAGGGCGATTGCCGAAATCAACGTCGCGCGCCAGTTCCTCAGGAACAGGAAGACGACGATGACGGCGAGCAGCGCGCCTTCGAGCAGCGTATCGATGGCGGCTTCGTAGTTACCGTAGGTGAAATAAACCGAATCGTCGATCAGTTCGATCTTCACGTTCGGGTTTTCGGTCCGGACCTTGTCGAGGCTCTGCGCTACGGTTTTGGCGACACTGACTTCGCTGGCGCCCTTCGAGCGGAAGACGCCGAAGGTGACAACCGGCGTGGCGTCGAAGCGCGAGAAGGATTTCGGCTCTTCATAGGTGTCCTTGATGACACCGAGATCGGACAGCTTGACGAAGCGGCCGTTCGGCAGCGCGATCGTGGTGTCGGCGAGCTCGGCGACGTTGCGGGCATCGCCCAGAACACGGATTGCCTGTTCGCTGCCGGCCACCTGGCCGCGGCCGGAGCCGAGATCGATATTGGTGCCGCGCAGTTGCTGGTTCACGCTTGCGGCGGTTATGCCATAGGCATCGAGCTTGCCAGGGGTGAGTTCGATGCGTACTTCGCGCTCTGCGCCGCCGTAACGATCGACGCGGCCGATGCCGGCCTGTCCCTGCAGCGATCGCTTGACGGTATCGTCGACGAACCAGGAGAGCTCTTCCAGCGACATGGCAGGCGAGGAAACGGCGAAGGTCTGGATCGCCTGGCCTTCGACATCGACCTTGGAGACGATCGGTGTTTCGGCCGTCGCCGGCAGATCGCTGCGGATGCGGTCGATCGCATCCTTGGTGTCCTGTACCGCCTGTTGCGTCGGCACTTCCATCCGGAACATGACGACGGTCTGCGAGCTGCCATCGGTCACTGTCGACTGGATTTCGTCGATGCCGGTGATGGAGGCGACCGCGTCTTCGATCTCCTTCGTCACCTGCATTTCGAGTTCGGCCGGCGAAGCGCCGCTCTGCGTCACGTTGATCGAAACGAGCGGCACGTCGATGTTTGGAAAGCGCGTGATCGGCAACGCATTGAAGGACTGCATGCCGATGAGCACCAGCAGGCAGAAGGCCAGGAGCGGCGCGATGGGATTTCGAATGGACCAGGCTGAAAAATTCATCGGATGGTCTCTTTAGTTGGAAGCCGAGGGCTGTTCACGCACCGGAGTGATGTGGTCGCCGTCACGGACATAAGCGCCCGCCTTGGCCACGACCTCGTCGCCGGTCTTCAATCCATCGACGATCTCGACATAGGCACCGTCCTGGATGCCGGTCTCGACCTTGGCGTATTTCACCACGCCATCCTCCACCTTGCGGGCGGAGGAGCCTTCGTTGCCGGTGAGCACGGCGGTCAGGGGAAGCGATACGCCCTCCGTCTCGCGAACGATGATCTCGGCGCTGCCATACATGCCGGAACGCGCCTTGCTGTCGTCGTCGATGGAGATATGGACGAGACCGAGGCGGGTGACCGGATCGACGGTCGGCGAAACCAGGCGCACGGCGCCGGAAAGCTTCTCGCGGCTGCCGGACAGCGAAATTGACGCTTTCTGGCCGCCCACCACCCTGACGATGTCGCTTTCGGCGACCTCGGCGACAAGCTCGATATCGCCGTCGCGAATGATGGTGAATAGCGGATCGCCGTTGCCGGCGGCAATGGCGCCGACCTTGGCGTTCTTCGCCGAGACCGTGCCGGCGACCGGTGTCTTCACATCGGTGCGCGCCAGCTTCAAATCGGCGTCGGCAATCTGGCTGTCGAAGACCTTGAGATCGGCTTCGGCGACTTCGATCGCCTGTTCGGCGGAGACAACGCGGGCATTGGCGGCGGCGGCAGTCGCATCGGCCTGCTCGACCTGGGCGGTGGAAACAGTGCCCTTTTTGCCCATTTCCTGGGCACGGGCCTGCTGCTGCCTTGCCTGTTCGGCATTGGCCTGCGCCTCGATGAGTTGGGCGCGCAGCTGGGCGAGGCTTGCCTCGCCCTTGGCTTTCGTCGCCATCATCTGGCTCTTTGCCAGGACCAGCGCGTCATCGTTGAGCGTCGCCAGCGTGCTCTCCACCTCAACCTTGTCGCCGATATCGGCTTTCAGCGTTCGGATCGATAGGCCCTCGACCTGCGGCTGGATATAGACTTCCTCGACGGGCTTGACCGTTCCCGTGCCGATGACACGGTCGACCAGCGTCCGGCTTGTCGCCTTGGTGACGACGATCGCCGGCAGATTCTGTTGCGGTTTTTCGACCGGCGTTTCCTGCGAGAATGCAGTGGATGCGGCGAGAGCCGCAGCAAAAAGGGTAGCGGTGCCTAGAATTCCAATCGGCTTGCGTGCCATGCGTCTTCGTCCAATCTTGTAACAAGCTTAGCCGAACTCGCGCGTGTGCCACTCAGCTCGCGACCAGGCCACTGCCTTTCCTGCATTCTCAGGGGTATCCACACATCATTGCCGTCTTCGTCCCTCGCCGGCAAATCGGCTTTTAATTGGTATCGATTTGCTCGATATGCAAGCCCGGCAGAAAACAATTCCCCATGAGCGATGATAGTTACCATCAGAACCTGAATCAATCACTGCAGGGTTATGTGAACATGACGATGATTGATCCTGCTTCCCTTATGACGTTTGACGCCGGACAAATGCGACAGTTGCAAGGCGTTTTTTCATCGGTGCCGAAAAAAAAGAAACGCGCGGAGATATCCCGCGCGTTTCGCTTTGCATTGCTTGCCGCGATTACTTAGAAGCGGCGTCGGTAATGTCGTGCGTCCAGGCGCCCGCGGGCTCCTTGCTGATGATCTTCTGGTCGAGTAGCGCCTTTGCGGTGCGGGCATAGAGTGCCTCGTCCAGCTTGCCGGAGCTGTCGCCGACCAGCTTGGCGACTTCGCCCATCATGCGCTTCTGGTGGTTGTCGTCCTGGCCGCCATTGTCCATGACGATCCCGGCGGCTTCGTCGGGGTTTTCGGTCGCATATTTCCAGCCCTTCATCGAGGCGCGAACGAACTTGACCATCTTTTCCTTGAAGGCCGGATCCTTCAGCTTGTCTTCCATCGCATAGAGACCGTCTTCGAGAAGGTCATTGCCCATCTCGGTGTAGTTGAAGACCGTCAGTTCTTCCGGCTTGAAGCCGGCATCGATCGCCTGCCAGTATTCATTATAGGTCATGACGGAGATGCAGTCGGCCTGCTTCTGGACCAGCGGCTGCACGTCGAAGCTCTGCTTCAGCACGGTGACGCCATTGGCGCCGCCTTCTGTGGACAGGCCGAGCTTGTTCATCCACGCGAAGAAGGGATATTCGTTGCCGAAGAACCAGACGCCGAGCGTGTGGCCCTTGAAGTCGGCTTCGGTCTTGATCGGGCCATCCTTGCGGCAGACCATTTCCAGGCCGGCCTTCTGATAGGGCTGGGCGATGTTGACGAGCGGAACGCCCTTTTCGCGGGCAACCAGCGCGCCGCCCATCCAGTCGACGATGACATCGGCGCCGCCGCCGGCGATCACCTGCTCCGGGGCGATATCGGGACCGCCCGGCTTAATATCGACGTCGAGGCCTTCTTCCTTGTAAAAGCCCTTGTCCTTGGCGACGTAATAGCCGCCGAACTGGCTCTGCGTGACCCATTTCAGCTGCAAAACCACCTTGTCGGCGGCCATCGCATGGGTTGCTGCCAGCGACATCGCGCTCGCCATCATTGCAACTATCAACTTTCTCATTTTCTTATCCTTACCCTCTGAAGTTATGCCCGGGCCGGTTCCAAAGCCCGGGCGCGTCTAGCCACCACGGATAGACGGATGCCAGAACGTCACCGCCCGTTCGGTCAGGGCGATGATGCCATAAAAGATCGAGCCGGCCAGCGCCGCGACGGCGATTTCCGCCCAGACCATGTCGACATTCATACGGCCGATCTCGGTGGAGATGCGGAAGCCCATGCCGACGATCGGCGTTCCGAAGAATTCCGCAACGATGGCACCAATCAGCGCCAGCGTCGAGTTGATCTTCAGTGCGTTGAAAATGAACGGCATGGCTGCCGGAAGCTTGAGCTTGAGCAGCGTCTGCCAGTCGCTCGAGGCATAGGTGCGCATCAGATCGCGCTCCATGCTGCCGGAGGCGACAAGGCCGGCGACAGTATTCACCAGCATCGGGAAGAAGGTCATGATGATGACGACCGCTGCCTTCGACGGCCAGTCGAAGCCGAACCACATGACCATGACAGGGGCGACGCCGATGATCGGCAGGGCCGATACCATGTTGCCGATCGGCAGGAGGCCGCGGCGCAGGAAGGTGATGCGGTCGGCGAGCACCGCGACGACAAAGCCGCTGAGGTTGCCGACGATGTAACCGATCAACACCGCCTTGAAGATCGTCTGCCTGACATCCGCACCGAGGATCGGCAGGGAGGCCGTGATGCGCATGCCGATGGCACTCGGCGGCGGCAGGATGATGAAGGGGATGCCGGCGCCACGCGTTGCTGCTTCCCAAAGGATGAGGATCCAGGCGCCGAAGATCGCCGGGATCAGCAGTTGGAGCGAAGATTTGCCGAAAGCAGTGACGGGCTGCAGTTTCGACAGCTCCGTGACGCATCGCCACGCAAGCAGCCAGCAGGAAAAGAGCGGCAGGAAGAAGGCTCTTGTCGCCAGACCCTCGTTGCCGGAAAGTGCGGAAAGCAGCATCCAGGCGGCACCATGCGCGCCGATGAACAGCACAGTGGCGCGGTAGGCCGGCGGTTGCGGCGCAAAAGATAGCAGGGCAGCCGCGACGACAATGATGAAGATGAGGCTTGCCGTACCGTCGGTTAAGGGGTGTGCCGCGCCTTCGGCGAAAAGCGGAAAGGTGATTAGCGACACGAGGCAGAGAAGGAGGGCCACCGTGCCCTGCCAGGAGAAGGTCAGATGTCTCATGCCGGTCTCCCGCCCATCGCGCGATCGACGATCTTCGCCGCAACCCCGACGATCGCGACCAGGATGCCGGCCAGCAACGATCCGGCGACCAGGGCCGCCCAGATATCGATGGTCTGGCTGTAATAGGAGCCGGCAAGCAGTTTGGAGCCGATGCCGGCGACAGCGCCTGTCGGCAGCTCGCCGACGATGGCGCCGACGAGGCTGGCGGCGATCGCCACCTTCATCGAGGTGAACAGGAACGGGATCGAGGCGGGAACGCGCAGTTTCCAGAAGGTTTGCATCGGGCTGGCATAATAGGTGCGCATTAGGTCGAGATGCATGATTTCAGGTGAACGCAAGCCCTTCACCATGCCGACGGCGACGGGGAAGAAAGAAAGATAGGTGGAGATCAGCGCCTTGGAGACGAGGCGGGAAGCATCGGAATCGAGGTTCAACAGATGCGCAAGCGCATTATCGCCGGTCAGCACATTGTAGGAGATAATGACGATCATCGGGGCGATGGCGAGGATCGGTATGGTCTGGCTCGCCACCAGCCAGGGCATTAGCGAGCGGTCCATGGCGCGGTTGTGCACGATCAGCACCGCAAGAAGGATGCCAAGCAGCATGCCGAAACCGAAGCCGAGCAGGGTCGAGGAGAGCGTCACCCAGCTGTGATAGACGAGGCTGCGATTGCTGGAAAGGCTGCGCAGGACGGTGTTCTCGTAGACGTTCTGCGCCACCTGATGCGGCGCCGGCAGGATCGGCTTCGGCTGCGCCAGCGTCTTGCCGATGAATTCCAGGGTCGTCGGCGTGACGCCGGCGCGGCTGTCCATGTCGCGCTGAAACGGCGCGTTCATCAGGACGGCAGCGACATACCAGATAGCGACGAGGGCCAGCAGGATGGTGGTGACGGGGACGAGCTTGTCCTTGAAGGTATCGGGTTTCACAGCGACTGCCCCCATTTGTTGGCGTCGAATGCGCGGCCGCCCCCCTCTGCCCTGCCGGGCATCTCCCCCACAAGGAGGGAGATCGATATGTGGAAACGGCTTCCCAAAACAACGAAAGGCCCCTGATCCAGCGTGGAATCAGTGAGGACCGACGTCCTCTCCTCTTGCCGATCTCTCCCCTTGTGGGGGAGATGCCCGGCAGGGCAGAGGGGGGTGGCCCCCGAACTCAACGGCCTAAACCTCATGGCTATGTCCCGTCCTCAGCCCCTCGCGGACACGATGGGCGATTTCCAGGAATTCAGGGGTGTCGCGGATGTCGAGTGGGCGTTCGGCCGGCAGGGTAGAGTCGATCACATCGGTCACGCGGCCCGGGCGCGGCGACATGACCACGATCTTGGTCGAGAGATAGACCGCTTCGGGGATGGAGTGGGTGACGAAGCAGATCGTCTTGTTGGTGCGCGCCCAGAGTTTCAGTAGCTCTTCGTTTAGATGGTCGCGGACGATCTCGTCCAGCGCGCCGAAGGGCTCGTCCATCAACAAGAGGTCGGCGTCGAAGGCGAGCGCGCGGGCGATCGAGGCGCGCTGCTGCATGCCGCCGGAAAGCTGCCAGGGAAATTTCTTCTCGAAGCCGGACAGGCTGACGAGATCAAGCGCTTCGGCGATGCGCCTTGCGCGGTCGGCGCCGGAATAGCCCATGATCTCCAGCGGCAGGGCGATATTGTTTTCGATAGTGCGCCAGGGATAGAGCGCCGGCGCCTGGAAGACATAGCCGTAGGCGCGGGCTTTGCGGGCTTCCTCCGGCGTCATGCCATTGATCGAAATCTCGCCCGAGGTGCTCTTTTCGAGATCGGCGATGACACGCAGGAAGGTGGTCTTGCCGCAGCCGGACGGGCCGATGAAAGAGACGAAATCGCCCTTGCGGACATCGAGATTGACATCGCTCAGCGCACGCACCGGGCCGTCATTTGCCTGGTAGGTGAGACAGAGATCCTTGGCGGATACGACGGAGGGTGCTTGCATCAATGCGACCGTTCTTGTTTTCGCCGCGGGGACGCGGTTTGCATGTTACCATCGCCGCAGGCCCTGCCGGCGGCACATTTCATGGAGGAAGAGAATGGACGCGACATCAAAGCCCACCTGCCACATCGTTCGGCCCAACCATGCCTATGACGGCAAGCAGGGGCTCAGCTACTTCGAAGGGGTCGCGGCCGAGACGGTCGGCGCCAAAGGCATCTGCATGCACCTGCTGACGATCCCGCCGGGCGTGCGCGCCAAGGCGCATCTGCACGAGGCGCACGAGACGGCGATCTACATGCTCTCCGGCGAGGCGCATACCTGGTACGGAGACGAACTCGAGCATCATGTCATCGTTCATGCCGGTGAACTCTTCTATATCCCGGCCGGCGTGCCGCACCTGCCGGCAAACCTCAGCAGCACGCCGTGCACGGCGATCATCGCCCGCACCGACCCCAACGAGCAGGAAAGCGTCGTGCTTCTGCCGGAGCTGGATGGATTGGTGCCGGCCTGAGGTCATGCGCATGGAGGCAGCGGTCTCCGGTTGATGGGCGTCTTGTTGCGCACCATCGTCAGACGCCGCTCGCCGGGATGCCGTTGCGCGTCACCTTGCGCGGCGCGGTGATATCCTTCCACTGGGAAAGTGCCTTGCTGACCGCTGTCACCGGCTCGCGCCTGACGAATTCGCCGTGACCCTCCTGGGTTTTGATGGTGCTTTCCTCGATCGCGACGATCCCGCGCGTCAGCGTGTAGCGCGGCAGGCCGGTCACTTCCTTGCCTTCGAAGACGTTGTAGTCGATCGCCGACTGCTGGGCCTTAGACGAGATGGTCTTGGAACGTTTTGGATCCCAGACGACGATGTCGGCGTCGGCGCCGACAAGGATCGCGCCCTTCTTCGGATAGATGTTGAGGATTTTGGCGATGTTGGTCGAGGTGACGGCGACGAATTCGTTCATCGTCAGCCGGCCGGTGTTGACGCCGTGTGTCCAAAGCATCGGCATGCGGTCTTCGAGACCGCCGGTACCGTTGGGGATCTTGGTGAAATCCCCGACACCGAAACGCTTCTGCGCAGTGGTGAAGGCGCAATGGTCGGTGGCGACCACCTGCAGCGAGCCGGAGGCAAGCCCGGCCCAGAGCGAGTCCTGATGCTGCTTGTTGCGGAAGGGCGGCGACATGACACGGCGGGCGGCGTGGTCCCAGTCAGGATTGGAATATTCGCTCTCGTCGAGCGTCAGGTGCTGGATCAGCGGTTCGCCGTAGACGCGCATGCCCTTTTGGCGGGCGCGTCGGATCGCTTCGTGCGCCTGCTCGCAGGAGGTATGGACGATATAGACCGGGCAGCCGGCCATGTCGGCGATCATGATGGCGCGATTGGTGGCCTCGCCCTCGACTTCGGCCGGGCGGGAATAGGCATGCGCCTCGGGCCCGTTATTGCCTTCTGCCAGCAGCTTTGCCGACATCGAGGCGACGACGTCGCCGTTTTCGGCGTGCACCAAGGGAAGGGCGCCGAGTTCGGCGCAGCGCTGGAAGGAGGCGAACATCTCGTCATCGTCAACCATCAGCGCGCCCTTGTAAGCCATGAAGTGCTTGAAGGTGTTGATGCCCTTGTCGCGGACGATGGTCTCCATCTCCTTGAACACCTGCTCGCTCCACCAGGTGACCGCCATGTGGAAGGAA
This sequence comes from Rhizobium sp. NZLR11, assembly GCF_019685115.1. NCBI lineage: Bacteria > Pseudomonadati > Pseudomonadota > Alphaproteobacteria > Hyphomicrobiales > Rhizobiaceae > Rhizobium > Rhizobium sp. NZLR11. The sequence continues at coordinate 149,716 of NZ_JABDWD010000011.1, forward strand.
TAGTCGCAATTGGCCCGCGTCGACTTGTTGTCCCACATTGTCAGCGCTTCCAGCAGCGACTGGCCGGGGGCGGGAAGGGCAAAATCGACAACCATGGTGGTGCCGCCGGAAAGGGCCGCACGCGTGCCGCTCTCGAAATCGTCGGAGGAATAGGTGCCCATGAAGGGCATTTCGAGATGGGTGTGCGGATCGATGCCGCCGGGCATGATGTAACAGCCCGTCGCATCCAGCGTCTCGTCGCCCGAGAGGCCCGGGCCGATCTCGACGATCTTGCCGCCGTCAATCTTGACGTCCGCCTTGTAGGTGAGGTCGGCCGTGACGATGGTGCCGTTTTTGATGACTGTGGTCATGGCTGCTATTCCTTCTCCCTGCGGTCTGTTGTTGTTACTGCTCAACTGCCATTGTGGGCGTACCACTTCGCAGGAGTGCTGCGCCCTTGGCGATAAGGCCGTAGATGGCCTCCTCACTCAGCTCATCGGGCGTGTCATGCTCTTCCTCACAATACCAGTCGGGCTGGTCAACGACATCAGTGCCGCCGACTGACATTGACCAAGAACCATCGCTTTCGCGAAAGTAGAAATCCTTGCCGTCGATCAGCCCGGTTGACTGTACGGGTTGGCTGCCTTTGGGGCGTTCGATCAATATGCCGGGCATGGAAGGGCCGAGTTCGATCCGAACGACGCTCGACTCACGCCCGAACACATAATAGGTTCGATGGGGCGTATGTGGGTCGCGGTCATCTGAATCGGCCAGTTGAACAGCAGTAGGTTTATATCGCCAGAAGCTCGATAATTGCGGAAGCCTGATTCGCTCGCCTGCTAGGTCGATGCCAATATAGTAAATTTGCGCGGCAGGGACGTCGCCCCACGGACCTTCGTTCACCGGCGTCACATTGGCATTGGCCCATGCAAGGTCGTCTGCAGTTCGCTGGTTATAGAACTTAAAAGCGTCAGCATAATCGAGATAGGTTGCTGGCTGGTCTGGCGCCATCACACCACGATCTCCGCCGTCTCCACCACCGCATGGAACAGCACGTCGGCGCCCGCCGTCGCCCATTCCTTGGAAATCTCCTCCGCCTCGTTGTGCGAGAGCCCGCCGACGCAGGGGCACATGACCATCGTCGCGGGCGCGACCTTGGCGGCCCAGCAGGCGTCGTGGCCGGCGCCGGAGATGAGGTTCATATGGCTGTAGCCAAGGCGCTCGGCGGCTGCGCGAACCGAGGCGACGAGCTTTTCGTCGAAGGTGATCGGCTCGAAGTGGCCGATCGCCTCGATGGAACAGCCGACACCCAGAGCATCGCAAATGTCAGGCGCTTCCGCTTCGATCTTTGCGCGCATGCGATCAAGCTTGGCCTTGTCGGGCGAGCGGATGTCGACGGTGAAGACCACCTTGCCGGGCAGCACGTTGCGCGAGTTCGGGGAGAAGAACACCTGGCCGACACCACCGACGGCGCCGGGCTGCTCGCCCATTGCCACGCCCTGAACCATTTCCAGGATACGGGCCATGGCGAGACCGGCATTGACGCGCAGGTTCATCGGCGTCGAGCCGGTATGGGCCTCCTTGCCGGTCAGCGTGAATTCCAGCCACCACAGGCCCTGGCAATGGGTGACGACGCCGATCTGTTTTTCCTCGGCTTCGAGGATCGGTCCCTGCTCGATGTGATATTCGAAATAGGCGTGCATCTTGCGGGCGCCGACCTCTTCGTCGCCAATCCAGCCGACGCGCTTCAACTCGTCGCCGAACAGATTGCCCTCGGGATCCTTGCGATTATAGGCAAAATCCAGGCTGTGCACGCCGGCGAAGACGCCTGAGGCCAGCATGGCAGGGGCAAAACGCGCGCCTTCTTCGTTGGTCCAGTTGGTCACGACAACAGGATGTTTGGTCTTGATGCCGAGATCGTTCATGGTGCGCACGACTTCGAGAGCTGCAAGCACGCCGAGCACACCGTCATATTTGCCGCCGGTCGGCTGGGTGTCGAGATGCGAACCGACATAGACGGGCAGGGCATCGGGATCGGTGCCGGGCCGCGTCGCGAACATCGTTCCCATGCGGTCGACGCCCATGGTCAGGCCGGCCTCGTCGCACCATGTCTTGAAGAGGCTGCGGCCTTCAGCATCGGCGTCCGTCAGCGTCTGACGATTGTTGCCGCCTGCAATGCCGGGGCCGATCTTCGCCATGTCCATGAGACTGTCCCAGAGACGGTCGCCATTGACGCGCATGTTTTCGCCTGGTGCTGCCACCATTCTTCAAGCCCTCACCTGTTTGCGGCAGCCATGCGAAGTGGCATGCCCGCCTGTTCCCGTGGTCCTTTCCTGCGCCCCCTTATTGGTTTTGTCGAGCGCCGGAAAATCGCCAGTTGCCTTTGTTTTTCATCTGGCGGATAATTTGACCGATTGGTAAACATTACAACTTCCACCGCCGGGCTCAAGACGAAAATCACGAAAATTGCCGATAAAAATACGGGCAGTTGCTCAAGAAAGCGGCAGGGTCGTCCTCCAGCTTAATCTTGAGCGAAGAAGTTGAATTTCAAGGGGAAACGACAGCCTGTGACCATACCGAGAGCAGCGAAAACCCTCAGACGAACGCGGATCCAGGAGGAGAAGGAAGAGCAGATCCTGGAGGCAGCGCTCGACGTGTTTTCGGCAAGCGGCTTCCGCGGCTCGACCATCGACCAGATCGCCGAAGTGGCCGGGATGTCGAAACCCAACCTGCTCTATTATTTCCGCACCAAGGAAGCGATGCACCGGGCGCTGATCGACCGGGTGCTCTACACCTGGCTGGAGCCGCTACGCGCCTTCGATGCCGAGGGCAATCCGGAGGAGGAGATCCGCAGCTATATAAGACGCAAGCTGGAGATGGCGCGCGATTTTCCCCGCGAGAGCCGGCTCTTCGCCAATGAGGTGCTACAGGGGGCGCCGCATATCGAAGACGAGTTGAAGGGGCCGCTGAAGGAACTGGTCGACGAGAAGGCGGAGGTGATCCGCGCCTGGGCGAAATCAGGCAAGATCGCCAAATGCGATCCTTACCACCTGATCTTTTCCATCTGGTCGACGACGCAGCACTATGCGGATTTCGACGTCCAGGTGCGTGCCGTGCTCGGGCAGGAACATTCCGGCGAGGGACGCTTCGAGGATGCGGCGCGGTTTCTGGAACAGCTCTTTATCGGCGGGCTGCGACCGGGTCGCTCCGAAGCCTGAGGTTTATTGCCTTTTGCGCAGCGGCACCCGGACCAGGGTGTCCGTCACGCCTTCCATCGTATAGGGCTTCTGCAACACGGGCGCGCCAGAATGGCTGTTCGCCTGGGCGATGCCTTCCCCGTAGCCTGTGGCAAAAACGAAGGGCACGCCGTCTGCTGCCAGTCGGTCGGCAATGCCGAAACTCGTCTCATCCCCGAGATTGACATCGAGAAGCGCCAGATCAAACGACTGGCCGGCGAGGATTTCCATCGCCTCAGCGACACTTGGCGCCGTTGCTACGTCGGCGCCCAGTCGGCGCAGGATGTCTTCCCCATCCATGGCGATGATCAGATTGTTTTCCACCAGCAGCACCTTCAGGCCCGAGAGCGGCTGATGATCGTCGGGGATTGTCTTGCGGTCGGCCGCGCCATCCGGAGCCGAATCTAACCGTTCGCTCGTCGCTTTGACGACATATCGTGCCGGAATACAGAAATCCGCTTCGACCCCGTCTTTGACGTAGCGGACCTCGGCCTTGCCGCTGAGGTCATAGGGAACCGAACGACGGATGATCGTTGAACCGAAGCCATGGCGTTTGGGTTCGACAACGGGCGGACCATCCTTTTCGCGCCAGGCAATGCGCAGATTGCCGTCGTCGTCGCAGTGCCAGCCGAGTTGGACGGTACCGCTGCCGGTGCCGGAAAGGCTGCCATATTTGGCGCTGTTGGTCATCAACTCGTGGAAAACCAGGGCGGCGGTGGAAAAGGCCTGCGGTTCCAAGAGCACGTCCTCGCCGCTCATCTGGATGCGTTGCGCATTTTTCCCGAGATAGGCAGCGGTCTCTGCCAGCAGCAATTGGCGCAGCGAAGCGGGCGCCCAATGATCGCGGGTGATCTGATCATGGGCACGCGCGAGCGACTGGACGCGGCCCTCGATCTGGCGAATGTAGTCGTCAACGCTGACCGAGGTCCCCTGCGATTGCCGGATGATCCCGGTGATGAGGCTCAATATGTTGCGGACGCGGTGGTTCAGCTCGGCGATCAGCAGTTCCTGGCGCTCGTTTGCAGTCTGGCGCGCCATGCTGGCCTCGTCGGTGAGACGCAGTACCACCTCGATCAACGTGACGCGGATCGTTTCGGCGACGCGGCGCTCGGCCGCGGTAAAGGGGAGCGAGCGACCGCGCACCAGTTCAGACCAGGCCTCGAAACTCTTGCGCGGCGTCAGCCGCGGACCGTTCGGACCATATTCCACCGGCTTGTGCGGGTCGCCAGCCCAGCGGACGGTGCGCACCCGCTCCTGGCGGAAAAGCACGACATAGTCGCGCGGCGAACGCGAGATCGGGATGGCGAGCATGCCGGCCACCGCATCGTCGAGCTCGAGATCGGGATAGGTCTCAGCCAGCCTGTCGACGGCATAGATGCGGCCGGCGGCATTTCGGTTGAGGTGGCGGACGAGGGCTGCGAAGCTCTTCTCATCCGGCCCGATGCCAGCCAGTGCCAGCCGGCCGTTGATCCAGACGCCGATGCCATCGGCGGGAATGGCGTCGGCGAGCGCCTCGATCAACCAGGCGGGATCATCGAGCAGGCTGGCATTGTCTGCGACGGAGGTGAGAAGCCGATCGGCGATGCGACGCGCCTTGGTCTCGTAGTCAAGAGCGAGGCGCCGTTCGCGACTTTCAAGGCGCGAAGCAAACATCTGGCCGAAAAGTTCGGCGGTGGATCGGCTTTGCGCCGAGGGAAGACGTGGGCCGTAGTGATGGCAGGCAAACAGGCCCCAGAGCTTACCGTCGACGACGATCGATATGGAGAGCGACGCGCCGACGCCCATATTTTTCAGATATTCAATGTGGATTGGCGAGACCGAACGCAGGACCGACATGGAGAGATCGAGCGGCTGTCCGTACTCGTCGAGTTGCGGGAGGACCGGCACGGGGACGGCGTCGACATCGGCAATCATGCGGAACAGGTTGCGCAGATAAAGCGCGCGCGCCTGCACCGGGATGTCGGAAGCCGGATAGTGCAGCCCGAGGAACGAACCGATGCCAGCCCGGGCAGCTTCCGTCACCACCTCGCCGGAACCGCCGTCGTCGAAGCGATAGACCATGACCCGATCGAACCCGGTCAAAGCGCGCGCCTGCCTTGCCCCCTCGCGAAAGAAAGCCTCCATCGTTTCCGTGTGATCGAGGCGGGACATCATGCTGCGCATGGAGAGCGAAGGGGAGTCTCGTCTGTCTTCCTGGCAGCGCTCGCCTTCGATGATCACCTGACCTTCGTTCAGGTGCACGGCAACGTCGAACCGGTTTTGATCGGGCATCAGAGCGAGCCCGAAAATGCGCTCGACGACATCGGAACCGCGCAGCGTGGTCAGCTTGTTGCGGATCGTGTGGAGTGCCTCAGGCGTGATCAGCGAGGTGACAGGGCAGCCGAGCGCGTGGGCCTGCGCAATTCCGAGGAACTCCATCAGATTTTCCGAAGCGCGCGTGACAATCCAGTCCGAGGATATCGCCAACAGAAAGCCGAAGGGTTGAACCGATCCAAGCTGGTGGATGGGCTCACGGTCGCAATTGGTGAGATCGACGGGTTCAAACGTACCGCTCATGGGACGGCTTCCAGTTCGAGTTGCCCGGCTTTGAGGAAGAGGTCGAAGATGCTGCGGGCCGCGGAAATGGCAGCGGCCGGATCGTCTAGATCGCTGGCATCGAGACGATCCATGAAGCTCCTCATGGCGCCCTTCGGGCCTTGAAGGCGCAGGTAGCTGCTTGGCAGGTGATCGGGCACGGACTTGGCAAGCAGGGCGCCGCCGAGTTTGGAGCCTTCAAGCACGTAGAGGGCGCCCCAGAGCGCTGCCTCGCAGGACAATGCCGGCGGCGGAAGAGGCGGGGGCAACGAATCGCCGAGCTCCCGGATATCGGCGAGCAGTAGTTGCGTGCGCCGTCGTTCCGGCCAGTCGGGCAGCAGGCGGGCAATTCCTGCATCCTCGAGGGCCTCTTCGGCCGCCGGTACGACCCTGGCATGTGCACGCAGGAATGTTCTATATTGCTGTCTATTGGAGAGATCGAACGTGCCGAAAAGCTTGTCGACCTCGGCGTGGCAATCTGCTGTTTGTGCGCGCAGCACGCTGCGAAGTGACATGCGGACCGTGTTCTAAGTAAATGGCATTGGATGCCGTTCATGCGTGATGGCAAATTAGCGATATATTGCAGCATCCCGGTATTTCCAGGGAAACCCATAGAAAAACATGGGCTTCCGCTCCTTTTTGCAGCTCGTTGTTCGCCTCCGTCGGATTTTTAAGGCGCAGCCGGACGAGACTGCCAGAGAGCAACCTCAACCCATCAGGCGCGGCAGATCTGCTGCCAACATATCGATGGCAAGGCGCACCTTTGGCAACATCACGGGCGATCTCGGCCAGACGGCGTAGGCTTCGAAGACGCTCGGCGGTCTATCGGTCAGAACCCGCACGAGTTCGCCCGACAAGACCCTGTCGCGCACCAGCCAGCACGTGAGCCAGGCTAGCCCGCGCCCTTTTACCGCCGCGTCGGCTATCGAGGCGAGATCGTCAAGCCGCAGCCGCGATTTCGGCAGAACTTCGCGTGCGGGCCCTCCCGCTGCCGGAAAGGTCCAGGCTTTGTCGTTGTCGCCGCGGCGATAGACGATGCCCTGGTGATGAGCGATATCGTCCAGCGTTTGTGGCACCCCGTATTTTTCCAGATAGGCGGGCGAAGCGCAGACGGTCATGGGCTGTCGGGCGATCGCCCGCGTCATCAGGTCGGGATTGTCCTTCAGCGGACCGTTGCGCACGGCAAGGTCGAAGCCGTCCTCCAGAAGATCGACGACGCGGTCGCTGAAGGAGAAGTCGAGTTCGAGATTCGGATGGTCGTCGAGCAGGCGGGTCAGGATCGGAGCGGCACACTGGCGCCCGAAAAGCGCCGGCATCGATACACGCAGTCTGCCGCGGACTTCGCGCTTGCCCGATTCAAGCTGGGCCTCGCCGATGCGGATTTCCTCGACGGCTCTCAGGCAACGCTCGTAGAAGAACCGGCCTTCGTCGGTCAGGTTTTGGGCACGGGTCGTGCGGTTGAAGAGCCGGACGCCGAGCCGCTCTTCGAGCCTTGCAATCGTCTTGCTGACCGCCGAGCGAGTGAGATGGAGTCGCTCGGCCGCGGCCGAGAAACCACCGGCCTCGACCGTCTCGACAAAGATCGAAATTCCCTTCAACTGCTCCATCTTTGTTTCCTCAATGGCACCATTCTGGCGATTTAATATCTCAACTAGAGAGGAATATTCAACGATATATCTGCTGCTCCGCCTATTGAGAAGGAGCAGAAAGATGCAGACGACAAGGCAATGGCAGACCGATGCCATCGGCCCGGAGGCCAATCTGAAGATCGGCGAAGGCAGAATTCCTGAGGTGTCAGGCACGATGATCCGGGTGCGGACGCAGGCCGTCTCCCTCAATTTCCGCGACAGGCTGGTGCTTGATAGCGGCATGGGCCTGCCATTGCAGTTCCCCTTCGTGCCGGCCTCGGACATGGCAGGCGTAGTCGATGCCGTCGGGCCTGATGTTACGCGCTTCAAACCCGGCGATCGGGTGATCTCCACCTTTAACCCGGACTGGATCGATGGACGCGGGCCTGGAACTGCCCGCAATCCACATTATCAGACGCGCGGCGGCTTTTATTCTGGGGTACTTTCCGAGCACATGGTGCTTTCCGAGGAATGGTTCGCGCTTGCGCCTGATACACTCGATGCGGCTGAAGCAAGTACGCTGCCCTGCGCCGGGCTGACGGCGTGGTTTGCGCTCATCGAATGCGGCAAGCTCAAGGCCGGCGACAAGGTGCTGGTGCAGGGAACCGGCGGGGTTGCACTTTTCGGCCTGCAGATTGCCAAGGCGCATGGCGCCGAAGTCTTCATCACATCAGGCAGCAGCGAAAAGCTCGAACGTGCATCGGCGCTCGGGGCCGATCATCTGATCAACCGCCAGGAGCGCGACTGGGTGGAGCAGCTCTATCAACTGACCGGCGATTATGGCGCTGACCACGTGCTGGAAATCGTCGGTGGGCCGCATCTCGGCCGGGCGCTGGAGGCCGTGGCGGTCAACGGCCGGATTTCGGTGATTGGCGTGTTCGAGGGCTTTGAAGTCTCGGCGCCTGCTGCGCCCTTGCTTCTCAAGGCGCCCGTCGTGCAGGGAATTTCGGTCGGCCACCGCCGGGGGTTGGAGGATCTGGTGCGCGCCGTCGACCAGACGGGGCTGAAGCCTGTGATCGACAGACGTTATGCTTTCGAGGACCTGCCGCAGGCGCTCGATCATCTCTATCGCGGCCCGTTCGGCAAGGTCGTTATCGAGTTCTGAGACATGTGCTCCCCTCGCACCGTGAGGGGAGCGTTCTGCTATGCGGCGGCGATGGCTGCGCTTTCGAAGATAAAGCCCTCGTCGGCCCAGCCGGTCATGCCGCCGACCATCAGCTTGGCATGGAGGCCGAGATTGGCGAGACGGAAGGCGGCCTTGTCGGCGCCGTTGCAGTGAGGACCGGCGCAATAGACGACGAACAGGGTATCCCCCGACCATTCCGACATGCGGTGCGCGGTCATCTTGCCGTGCGGCAGGTTGATCGCGCCCGGTACATGGGCCTGCGCAAACAGTGCCGGCGAGCGGACGTCGAGAAGAATGAAATCGACCTTGGCGCCGGCAAAGGCGGCGTGGACATCCGAGCAGTCGGTTTCGAAGGCGAGCTTGGCGGCATAGTGGGCGGCGGCAGTATCGGGGGCTGCGGCAGGCATTTCGGCAACGGGGCTTGGCATCGTTTTTCCTTTCATGGTGCAATTGTCGCCTGGTATCGCCGATGCTAGAACTTTGCGAAACTGGCCATAACGACCGACAGCGTAAAGATCATGCCAAACTCATCACTGCCGCAGACGAAAGGACCATTGGTCGCAGCCCTTGCCTATGACGGGCTCTGCACCTTCGAGTTCGGCATCGCCTACGAAGTCTTCGGCCTGCCGCGCCCGGAGATGGGCGAAGACTGGTATCGCTTCTCGGTCTGCGGCATCGAACCGGGGCCGCTTCACGCCGCCGGAGGGCTGACGGTCGCGGTCGACAAGGGGCTGGAGGTGCTCGACGAGGCGGATCTGATCGTCGTGCCCGGCTGGCGGGCGATCGATGCGCCGGTGCCGGCGCCGCTCGCCGCAGCGCTCAAGGCGGCGCGTCAACGCGGCGCGCGCATCATGTCACTCTGCTCCGGCGTTGCGGTTCTTGCCGGATCGGGGCTGCTCGCCAACCGCAGGGCGACGACACATTGGCGCTATGTCGCCTCGATCGCCGCCCGTTATCCGGACATCGCCCTCGATCCCGACGTTCTCTACGTCGATGAAGGCAGCCTGCTGACGGCGGCGGGCAGTGCTGCCGGCATCGATCTTTGCCTGCATGTGGTGCGCGGCGATTTCGGCGCGGCGGCCGCAAACAGCGTCGCCCGCCGCCTCGTCGTGCCGCCGCACCGCGAAGGCGGACAGGTGCAGTTCATCCACGCGCCGGTTCCGCAGGAACGCGAGGGCATTCGCCTCGGGCCACTGATTGAATGGATGCGTCAAAGCCTTTCCGAGGAGCAGCCGATCAGCCTGCTTGCCAAAAGAGCAGGCATGAGCATGCGTACTTTTCAACGGCGCTTCGAAGCGACAACGGGTCTCAGTGTCGGCGAATGGCTGCTGAAGGAGCGGATGCGGCATGCGCGCGACCTTCTCGAAAGGGAGCTTGCGGTATCGCTCGATGATATCGCTGCCACCAGCGGCTTCGGCACGCTGGCGACAATGCGCCACCATTTCCGCAAACGGCTGGGCACGAGCCCGCATGCCTATCGGAAGTCATTCGGCGAAGGGGGCTGACGCTGCGAACGTTGCCGGCGAGATCCAACGCCGCGGATCATTGTTTCCGCGGCGTCGCAGATCGTTACTCCGCCGCCTGACGCGCCATCGGGTTGTTTGGGTGCGTCGTCCAGTTGGCGTAGTTTGGGTCGACGATGCGGCCGGTGCGCTTGTCGAGGGTGCCGGCGGGAAGCTGTTCCAGGGTGATGCAGTTCTCCACCGGGCAGACGCTGACGCAGAGATTGCAGCCGACGCATTCCTCGTCCATCACCTCGAAATGGCGAACGCCGTCGATGAAGTTGGTGATCGCCTGATGCGAAGTGTCCTCACAGGCGATGTAGCAGCGGCCGCATTTGATGCAGGCATCCTGATCGATCCTCGCCTTGGCGATATAGTTGAGGTTCAGATATTGCCAGTCGGTGACGTTGGGCACGGCGCGGCCGGTGATGTCGTCGAGGCTGCGATGGCCCTTTTCGTCCATCCAGTCGGAGAGGCCCGTGATCATCTCCTGCACGATCTTGAAGCCATAGGTCATCGCTGCCGTGCAGACCTGAACGTTGCCGGCGCCGAGGACGAGGAATTCGGCGGCGTCCCGCCAGGTGGTGATGCCGCCGATGCCTGAGATCGGCAGGCCGTAGGTTTCGGGATCACGGGCAATCTCGGCCACCATGTTGAGCGCGATCGGCTTGACGGCCGGGCCGCAATAACCGCCGTGGCTGCCCTTGCCGCCGACGGTCGGGTTCGGGGCGAAGTTGTCGAGATCGACGGAGACGATCGAATTGATCGTGTTGATCAGCGAGACGGCATCGGTGCCGCCGGCCTTGGCAGCGCGGGCAGGACGGCGGACATCGGTGATGTTCGGCGTCAGCTTGGTGATGACCGGCATGCGGGTGTACTGCTTGCACCAGCGTACGACCATTTCGATGTATTCCGGCACCTGGCCGACGGCGGAGCCCATGCCGCGCTCCGACATGCCGTGCGGACAGCCGAAATTGAGCTCGATACCGTCGGCGCCGGTTTCCTCGACCAAGGGCAGGATCGACTTCCAGGCCTCTTCCTCGCAGGGCACCATGATCGAAGCAATCAGCGCCCGATCGGGCCAATTCATCTTGACCTGCTTCATTTCCCTGAGGTTGGTATAGAGGTCGCGGTCGGTGATGAGTTCGATATTGTTCAGACCAAGCAGGCGGCGGTCGGCGCCCCAGATCGCGCCGTAGCGCGGGCCGTTGACGTTGACGACGGGCGGGCCTTCCTCGCCCAGCGTCTTCCAGACCACACCGCCCCAGCCTGCCTTGAAGGCGCGCTCGACGTTATAGGCCTTGTCGGTTGGCGGCGCGGACGCCAGCCAGAACGGGTTCGGAGACTTGATGCCGACGAAATTATTGCGGAGATCAGCCATTGTTCATTCTCCCCTTCAAGCAACCGCGACAGCCGGAGCGGCTGCAGCAGACAGGGTGCGATGGATGGATTCAGCTGCGTCGCGACCATGGGCGACGGCGGAAACCGTAAGATCGTCGCCGCCGAAGACGCAGTCGCCGCCGGCCCAGACGCCATCGAGCGAGGTGTGGCCTTCGACATCGACGGCGATGCGGCCGGATTCCATGCGCAGCGAACCGAGGCCCGAGGCGTCAAAGTTCTGGCCGATCGCCTTGAAAATCTGGTCGGCGGCGATCACGCCGGTCTCGCCGGTGCCGATGAGGCGGCCGTCAAGAACCCTCGTATATTCCACCTCGATGGCGGCAACCTTGCCGTCCTGTGACAGGATCGATTTCGGCGCCAGCCAGTGACGGATGATGACGCCCTTGGAGCTTGCCAGATCCTGCTCGAATTCCGACGCGTTCATGTGCTCCTTGCCGCGGCGGTAACAGATCGTCACCTCCTCGGCGCCGAGCAACTTTGCCTGAACGGCAGCGTCGATCGCCGTCATGCCGCCGCCGAGGACGACGACCCGGCGGCCGATAGCTATTTCGTTCTTTTCTTCGGCTTGGCGGAGTGCCGCGATGAAATCGACAGCGTCGTCGACGCCTGCAAAGTTCTCGCCGTCGATGCGCAGGGCGTTGACGCCGGCAAGGCCGATACCGAGAAAGACGGCGTCATACTGCGCCTGCAGATCGGAGAGCGAAAAATCGCGGCCGAGAAGAGCGCCTTGGCGAACTTCGATGCCGCCGATCGAGATGATGTAGTCGACTTCCTGCTGGGCGAAATCATCGACCGTCTTATAGGTGGCGATGCCGTATTCGTTGAGGCCGCCGGATTTTTCCCTGGCGTCATAGATGACGACGGAGTGGCCCTTCACGGCCAGACGATGGGCGGCGGCAAGGCCGGCTGGGCCTGCGCCGACGACGGCGATCGTCTTTCCTGATGCTTCGGCCCTGGCGTAGAACTGCCTGCCGGCCTGTATGGCGGCATCGGTCGCATAACGCTGCAGCCGGCCGATCTCGACGGGGCGTTCTTCTGCCGTGTTGCGCACACAGGCCTGTTCGCAAAGCTCTTCGGTGGGACAGACGCGAGCGCACATGCCGCCGAGGATGTTCTGATCGAAGATCGTCTTGGCCGAGCCGATCGGATTGCCGGTCGAAATCTGCCGGATGAACAGCGGAATATCGATCGAGGTGGGACAGGCCGTCATGCACGGCGCGTCGTAACAGAAATAACAGCGGTCGGCGGCGACCAGCGCCTCATGATTGTCGAGGCGCGGATGAAGATCGGAAAAATTAGCCTCATACTCGGCGGGCGAAAGCCGGCCGGCATGAATCCCCGTTTCCAGTCGTTCCATTGAAGTTCCCTCATTATTGGTAAACGGCCTGTGAGGGAAAGCGTAACTCAGGTTTAAAAATTTATCAAACGGTAAAATTTTGAGAGCGTTCTGTTGTTTATCCCTAGATAACTATCTGTTTCCTTTCACTGATTTTCACTGGTCGATATCGGTGAAATGGTGGGACGTGTGTCAGCGTCAGGACTTCCAAAAAAAGATTCGAAAAAGTCGGATTTTTTTGTTGGTGGAGGGAACCAATGTTGGATGTCGTCGTTATTGCGATATCTGGATGGTGACCGCATCGACCCAACATGCGCGCCCCCAACCCACCATCCGGACGTACTCACGGTCCCCTCCCGGTGAGTGAAGACAGCTGGTGCGCCGCCCTCGCACCGGCTGTTTTTCCGTTTGCGACGGTTTGTTTTCTGGTTTGCTTTCCCGGGCTTTCACAGGCGCTTAAAGATTTCGAATTCGCTTTCCGGAATGATCAGGCGATATTCGATGCGGCCGGGCACGAGGCTCAGCTCCGCCTTGCCGTTGACCGACGAGGGCACGACACGCTCCAGCACGGTGCGGCCGAAGCTGTTGTCGCTGAATTCGTGGATTTCCAACTGGTTCTGCAGCACCTCTACCCAGGTTATTTCGATCGCCTTCCTGTCGCCGATCATGGCGTCGCGGCAATTCAACGTGATCGAAGCGGCGCCACCGGAAATCGCGCCGTAGGAGGCGGAGTTGACGATGAGTTCATGGAGGGCGAGCCCGAGATGCACGGCGGCATTCGGCGTCAGATGGGCGTTGATGCCGTAGATCGGCATGGAGCCGGCCGTTTCCGGCCAGTAGGGGGCGAATTGCTTTTCGGCAAGTTCGAAGAGATAGGCGCCGCGCCAGCTCGAGTCTGTAATCAGATCCTGCGAATTGGAAAGCGATTGCAGCCGTCCGCGGAACTTGAGGAGGAAGCTGTCGAGAGAGAGCGTGTTGCGCGCCGTCTGGGTGGCGATGCCCTGGATGATGGCGAGAAGGTTCTTCGAGCGGTGCGAGAGTTCGCGCAGCAGCGATTTCAGCACTTTTTCACGATGTCGGCTTTCGGTCACTTCAGCCATTACCGACAGAAGTCCATGTGTGCCACGTTCGCCGGTGCGCTGGATCTTCAGCTCATAACTGCGCATTTCGCCGTCGACGTCAATCTCGACCTCGGCATTGTTGGGGATACCGGTTTCCAGCACTTTGTGTTTTAGTGCCGTCAGATACCGGCCGTGCGCGTCGCCAAAGAGGGCAGCATCGCCGCCGCCCGGCATGAAGAGCGCCGCGAAATGCGGCGGCAGATTTTCGGCGTAGAAGATTGAAAGCCGGGCGTCCTGACAGAGGATTGAAATCCCGGCGCTGCCGAGCGCGCGTTCCATCATTGCGGCTTTGCCTTCGAAGGTAAAAGGCATGCCGGACAATGGTTCAGTCGTATTCACTCGGCCGCCTTTCCTTGTGACATCTTGAACGTCGCTGAAGGACGCGCCCTTAGAGACGCCGCCGGTCAACTCTAGATCAAAGCGCTGCAAAAACCGTTAAAGCCACCGGAGCGTCCCGGTAACACCGGAACGCCTGTTTTGGCGATTTGGTTCCGAAGGCCGGAAAATTGCGTCTCAGGCAGCCACTCTGGTCGATTCGTTGAAGAAAAGAGCTTGGCTGATCAATGCCTTGACCATGTCTGGATTGAAGGGCTTGGTGACGAGGAATGTCGGTTCGGGCCGCTCGCCGGTCAAAAGCCTTTCCGGGAAAGCGGTGATGAAGATCACCGGCACGCTAGACGTCTTGAGGATGTCGTTGACAGCGTCGATGCCGGAGCTGCCGTCGGCCAGCTGGATGTCGGCCAAAACCATGCTCGGCTTGGTTTTGTTGTAGAGCGCAACGGCCTCGGCGTGCGTGCGGGCAATGCCGGTGACGCGATGGCCGAGGCTTTCGACCATTTGCTCGATATCCATGGCGATCAGCGGTTCGTCCTCGATGATCATGATGTCGGTTGCGACCTGACGGGAAATCTCCTGCGAGGCCATGTCGAGCAGACGCATGACATCCTGTTCGTCGAGTTCCAGGATTTCGCCGATCTCGGCGACGCGGAAATTCTCTACGGAGGCGAGCAGGAAGGCTTGACGGGCGCCTGGCGAAACCTTGGAAAGGTTGAGCGTGGCGCGCTGTTCCCAGGCATAGGGCGAGGTGGGTTCTGGAATCTGGACTGCGGTGGAACCAAACAATTGCGTAAACAGTTTGTAGAGTGCCACCCGGTCATTCGCCGTATCCGGGAAAATCGTGAGATCGGCGATGATGGCTTCGAGAACGGCGGCGACATACGCGTCGCCGGAAGTCTGAGTGCCGGTAAGGGCGCGGGAATAGCGGCGCAGATAAGGAAGGTGCGGCGCAATTCGAGTGGAAAGTGTCATTAAGGGCTCCCGTATGCAGGCCGGTCATTGGCTTCAATGAGCGGTAAACGTCACTTTGATAAAAAAGTTCCGGAATGGCAGGAACTTTTTTTGTCGCGCCGCATTATTCCAGCCGACGAGGAAAGGGCGTAGCGTTTTGACCCATGCAACAAAAGATGTCAGCGACATCGACAATCGGAGGGTCGGTGTCGATGGTTGAAATCGTGATCGATCCCATGCACGCCCCAACAGACAACCGGCGAGAAGACGAATTGATGATTACACGCAAGAAAGAAGCAGCCGACCAGCGCAAGCTGGAGCTGCGGGCAAGCGATATACTGGACCCGAACAATCAGATCGGCGTCAGGCTGCGGTCGCTGTATGCCTCTGCGCAGGGGGAGGCGATCCCCGATCGTTTTCTCGATCTTCTCGAAAAGCTCGACCATGCCGAAATGATGGCTTCTGCCAAGATGGCCGAATAGGATCGTGCGCATGGAAGATAAAGCGCAACCCAGCTTCAAGCGGGAACTGCTGGCGGCCCTCCCAAGTCTCCGCGCCTTCGCAATATCGCTCATCGGGCGGCATGATCGTGCCGACGATCTCGTCCAGGACACCATCATGAAGGCCTGGGCCAAGCAGGATCATTTTGAGATGGGCACGAATATGAAGGCCTGGCTGTTCACGATCCTGCGCAATGAACTCTACAGCCAGATGCGCAAAAGCGGCCGCGAGGTCCAGGACAGCGACGGGCTGTTCACGGAATCGATGGCGATGCACCCCTCGCAATACGGCGCGCTCGATCTTCAGGACTTCAAGAAAGCGCTCGACCAGTTGCCGCCGGACCAGCGCGAGGCGATCATCCTTGTCGGCGCCTCGGGTTTTTCCTACGAGGAGGCGGCCGAAATCTGCGGCTGCGCCGTCGGCACCATCAAGAGCCGCGTCAACCGCGCCCGTCAGCGGCTGCAGGAATTGCTGCAGATATCCGGCGAGGCCGATTTCGGCCCCGACGCCACCTCGGCGCCGCTGACGTCGAAGGCGTTTGCGTTCTGAAAATTATGATCGCGAGGAAGCCGGCGGCCTCTTGGGGCGCCGGCTTTTTTGCGTTGTTGGGAGCGTGAGCAACCGCGCGGCGGAGACGGGGTTGCGGGTTGTTCCGCGGGATCCTCCTCTCCAACCTCATTACTGTGACGAGCACAGGAATGAAGGAAGTTGGCTTGGTGCTTCTGAATCCAAAGGCGATCGGGTGCTGCCGGTCCCCTCCCTCCTCAATCCTCGCGCTTCGAACCCACCAGATTGGCCGCGACGATGGCTGCCAGCACGCCGGCGGTCAGCAGCGGCTGGGCGCGGATGAGGCCGAGGCCAACCGTTGCGAAGGATTCCAGCGCCTCGCGGCGCTCGCGGGCGCGACGCTTCTCCCGGGCATTCATGACTGCCATGACCACCAAGGCGATGATAGCGATCAGCAACGCGCCCGCGGCCAGGAAGAGAACGGCGGCGAATGCGCCGTAGATGCCGGCGAGCCAGATGGCGCCGGCGGTGACTGCCAGCGCGTAGGCGGTGAGGAGAAAGAGCGCGGCAAGCGCGATGAAGATGCTATTGCGTTTGGCGCGCGCAACGGTCCGTTGCACGCTTGCGCCCGTCAGCAGGCTGAGGATCGAGAACAGCATCGCGCGTCCTCAGCGGCGGGCGAGGAAGGCGATAACCAGGCCGAAAGCGGCTGCGGCGCCGATCGTTGCCAGCGGATGTTTGCGGACGGTCTCGCGCATTTCGGTCGCGCTACGCTCGTAGCCGTGCTGCAATTCGCGTAGCAGATCCTCGCTGCGGCCGAGCAGGTCCTCATAACCGGCGCCGGCTTGACTGCGGATTTTTTCGCCCTGGTGGCGCGAACTCTTGCCGACGAGGCGTGTCAGTTCCGCGAGTTCGTCGCGCAGCGCCTCGACCTGCTCCTCGATGCCGGATTCCAGATTGTGGAAAGTACCATTGCGGCGGCTGCGGCCGGATTGGAAGATAGAATAGCTCATGGCTGTCTCCATTGGCTGGGGCGCGCGCAAGCCCGCCTATTTCGCACTGGGGTCGCCACCGTTCGTTGCATGAATGATATTGCCCGGCATTGACCCAGATCACTGCCGAAAACGTGCCGGGCGATCAAAAGTTCCGCGTGTGCTGGTCTAAGGACGGGATACGGCGCTGTGGGCAAGCACGAAGGGCGTGCCGTCGGCCGGCACCTGGTTGATCCGCAGCGCGCAGCCGAACACCGACAGCATTGTTTCGTCCGTCAACACGTCACTGACGCTGCCGGCGGCGGCGAGGCGGCCGGATTTCATCAGCACGATGCGGTCGGCAAAGAGCGCCGTCAGGTTGAGATCATGCATGACGGCGATGACGCCGCCGCCGCGTTCGCAGAAATTGCGGGCAAGCGTCATGATCGCCAGCTGGTGGCTGATGTCGAGGCTTGAGACCGGCTCGTCGAGCAGCAGCCAGCAGGGTTTGCCGTCGACGACAGGCTCGGCGATCTGGCAGAGCACGCGGGCAAGCTGCACGCGCTGCTGCTCGCCGCCGGAGAGTTCCTGATAGAAACGGCCTTCGAAGCCGGTCAAGTCGACGGAGGAAAGTGCGGCGGCGGCCGTCTGGTCGGCCTTGTCGGGATTGAGGTTGATGCCTGATGTGAGGCCCATGCGGACGATCTCTCGCACGGTGAAGGGAAAGGAGATCGTGCTTGCCTGCGGGAGCACGCCACGAACGGCGGCAAGCTGCCAGGGTGACAGTCCCTTGACCTCGTTGCCGCCGATGCGCACCGAGCCGCCATAGGCAAGTTCACCGGAGATTGCCTTCATCGTCGTCGTCTTGCCGGAGCCGTTCGGCCCGGCAATCGCCGTCAGCTCGCCGGCCTTTGCCGTGAAGGCGACGTCGCTGATGATGGCCTTGCCGGAAAGGTGCACCGAGACGCCGGAAACTTCGATCATCTAAACATTACTCACAGGGCAAGGTGCGAACGCTGCTTGAGCAGGATCCACAGGAAGAAGGGTCCGCCGACCGCCGCTGTGATTATGCCGATCGGCAGTTCGGCCGGCGCGACAAGGGTGCGCGCCAGCACGTCGGCGAAGATCAGCAGAGAGCCGCCGAGAAGAGCTGCGGCCGGCAGCAGGAAACGATGGTCCGGGCCGATCGCCATGCGCAGGATATGCGGCACGACGATCCCGACGAAACCGATGCCGCCGCTGACGGCGACGGACGCGCCGGTCGCCGCGGCGACGCCGACGATCGCGGTATTCTTCAGCCGCTGCACCGGCACCCCCACATGAAAGGCGGCGGCCTCGCCGAGCGTCATGGCATTGAGGCCGCGGGCCATGAAGGGCAGACTGGTGAAGGACAACAGGATGATCGGGCCGGCGGCGGCGATCTTCTTCCAAGTGGCGCCGGCAAGCGAGCCCATGCTCCAGAATGTCAGGTCGCGCAGCTGCTGGTCGTTGGCCATGTAGATCAGCAGTCCTGTCATCGCCAGCGCGAGCGCGCCGAGAGCGATGCCGGCAAGCAGCATCGTCGCCACTGAGGTCTGACCGTGGCGGGTGGCGATCCTGTAGAGCAGCAGCGTCGTGACGAGACCGCCGCCAAAGGCGGCCGCTGGCAGAGCGTAGATGCCGAGAAGCGCCTGGAGCGGAGCGGCAAGGCCACCGCCGAGCACGATGATGGTGACCGCACCGAGACTTGCACCGGAGGAGACGCCGACGAGGCCGGGATCGGCCAGCGGATTGCGGAACAGGCCCTGCATCACCGTGCCGGAAACGGCCAGCGAGGCGCCGATCAGGAAGCCGAGGATTGCCCTCGGCAGGCGGATATCGAAGATGATGATCCGGTCACGCGTGCTGAGCGCCGTCTCAGAACCGGCGATGTTGCCGATAACGTCGAGGATCGAGGCGTCCGAGGCGCCTGTCGTCACCGAAAACAGCATCGAGAAGACCGAGCCGATGACGAGCAGCGCGATGACCAGCAAAGCGAGCCGCGTTCTGTCGCCCGCCCGCCGGTTTGCGCTGATCTCCGCCATCGGGAATGGTCGCCTTCGTTCCATCATGGCTTGCGGCAGGACCAATGATCAGCCCCCGTAGATCGCCATGTTGAGCTCACGCGCGGCGGCGGCGGTGCGCGGGCCGAAGCCGAGCAGGTAGATGCCGTCCATGCGGATGATCGCCTTCTTCTCGCCAGCCGGCGTCAGCGCGATCGCCGGCTGGGCCAGCAGGTCCTCGTTCTTGGTGCCGGCGCCATCGCCGCGGTTCATCATCAGGATGATGTCGGGCTTGGCCTCGATGATCGCCTCGTCCGTCAGCGGCTTGTAGCCCGGGAATGCGCCGACGGCGTTGATGGCACCGGCGAGCTTGACGATGCCATCGGCCGCCGTGCCGGTGCCCGATGCCATGATCCGGCCGTTCTGGGCGCTGAGGATGAAGAGAACGCGCTTGCGCTCCGCCTCCGGACGCTTTTCGGCATCGGCGATCGCCGCGTCGAGATCGGTCGCAACCTTTTCTTCAAGCGCCTTCGCCTTGTCAGGCACGCCAAGCAGCAAGCCCACCCGGTCGATCTTGGCGATGATGCCATCGCGGGTAAAGGGGCTCGGCACGGTTTCGAAGGGCACGCTGGCACTCTTCAGCACAGCCAGCGCCTCCTTCGGGCCGGAACCCTCGACGGCGATGATCGCCGTCGGGTTCATGGCGAGGATACCTTCCGGCGAGAGCGCCCGCATGTAACCGACATTGGGCAGCTTCAGCGCCGCCTCGGGGTAGATGCTTGTCGTGTCGCGGGCGATCAGCCGGTTTTCCTCGCCGAGCGCATAGACGATCTCGGTGATATCACCGCCGACCGAAACCAGGCGCGAGGTGTCGAGCTTGTTTTCTTCGGCATGGGCGGCGCGGACGAAGGCGAAGCCTTTGACCGCAGGTGCCGACGGGATCAGCGGCAGTGCCATGACGGTCGCCGTCAGGGCGAGTTGCCAGGGGCGAATCCGGCGCAGATTGTTACGCATCGTCATCACAGCGATCCTTATGCGGCAACACTTGCTGCCCGCGGCAGATTTTGCATGATCGCGCGCCATTCGGCGCGTTCGTCGGAGCCTTCCTGCCGCTTGCCGAAGAACTGGATGATCATCTCGCCATCGGCATTGTAAGCCTCCAGCGAGGTGACATGCCCATCCTTGGTCGGCTTGCGCACGGCCCAGGTCTCGGCGATGTGATCCTGGCGCAGATGCAGATGGAAGGTAGGGTCCATGATATTGATCCACGGACCCATGGCCTGGACGTTGAAGATCGGGCCGGAATGGATCTGGACGATGCCGTTATTGGCGACGAAGCACATGATCGGCAGGCCGGATTTCACCGAGGCATGCATCATCTCCGAAGTCGCGGTGTTGTCCAGCTTCCAGGCATAATCGTCGCCGACGCTGCGGATGGCCGCCTGGCGGCCGATCTTCAGGCGTTTCAGCATGCCGAAGAACTCATGGGTATCGGTGAGCTTGTTCCAACTGTCGCGCAATTCGTCTCGGCTGACGTAGGCGGTTTCATCGACGGTATTCGAGGTCTCGGCCTCGACGAAGTCCTGAGACTGGTCTTCGAGTTTCAACTCGGCGACCATCGCGTGATAAGCCTCGACATTCGAATTCGGACGCAGGTGCAGCTTGTGCACGGCGCAGCCCGCCTTATCGAAATATTGCAGGCTGAGGCGCACCTGGTCGCCATCCTTCTTGGATACGGCGAAACCGTATTCCCAGCAGCTCGGGAAGATGCGCAGGTCGATATTCTCGCCGAGAACGATTGCGGCCTGCACGCCGCTTTTGATGTTTTCGAAGATGCCGATTTTTTCGTGCACGGCACTTTCGTTGCGCGACAGCGCCATCACTTCGCCGAGGCCGGCCACGCGTTCGAGGAGCATCAGCGCGCTGCCATCGATGCGGGTCACGCTGATGCCAGTTTCGGCGGCGACGAGAGCTGCCTCGGAAATCTTCAGCTGGGCAGCGATCTCGCGCTCGCGCATCTTCGGATTTTGGGCGCGAAACGCACGGATTTCGGCTGGCGCCGGTCTTGTCTGCTCGGTCATATCTTACCCTATTTATTGAGAATGAGCTTGCCCTGCCGGGTGATCTTCAGGCGATAGGTCAAACCGTCGTGTCTGATCATGATTTCGTTCGTGCCGCGGAAAAGATCCGCGCTTTCGACGATCCGGTGCGGCGCCGCAGGCGCGCTCGGCAGCGGCACGTGCTTAAAGTTATTTGGCTTTTCAACCATCATTTCGGTTGGCAATTCCGTGGGGCCGGGATTGGGGTCCCCGGTTGTGATGACAATTAACTTGACTTTCTTACTCATAGTTTTTTAAAGACGCAATAGGAGACTATTGCAGTCAAGTTTTTGAGATTGCTGATTTGAGGCTGCCTGGCGGCGGTTCGGGACAGAAGCGGAGAAGATAATGACGGTTAGGTTTGCGGCTGTTGCGGCCGGCGTGGTGATGGCGGTCTCAAGCATATGCCAGGCGCAGGATGCGGCAACCGCCAAGCTCGATGTCGAACTCAACGCTCTGGCGCCGTCGCAAAAGGGCTGCATGATGACCTTCGTTGCCGAGAACAATCTTCAGGCGCCGATCAACAAGATCTCTTTCGAGCTTGCCTTCTTCAACGACAAGAATGCCGTCGACCGCATCACCGTGCTCGATTTCCGCGATCTGCCGCAGGGCAAGAAACGCGTGCGCCAGTTCGACATGCCGAATGTCAAATGCGAAAGCGTGACCCGGATCCTCATCAACGACACGCCGGTCTGCGACGGGCCGGCGGCGGGCGAATGCATGAAGGGTCTCGTCACCCGCTCGCAGATTTCCATTCCCTTCGAGGGCTAAATACGCCGGGGGCTGACCCCGGCGGACATGTTTCAGGCTGTCCGAGGCATAACAATGGCGATTTCAGCGAATTCCAGATCGAGACAGGTGCTCATCGGGGAGCCGGACGCTGACGGCAGTCTCAACGACAATTACATGCATCCCGGCCATGAGCTTTCCGACCTGCGCAATGCGCAGCGGCAACCGGCCGGCGAGGCGGTGGTCCATTATGCGCGTTTGGCGCAGATATCCTCTTTTCCCGATCATCCGGAAGCCGCATCAACTGCGCGTGCCGCAGCGCCGGCGATGGATGCGGCGGTGGAAAAGCAGGAAGGCGAGAAGAAACCGGTGCGGCGGCGGCTGGCGCTGACTTGTGTTGGCTCGTTGATTTTTCATGCGACGTTGGCTGCCATGTTGATCATTGCCTTCCCGAAGGCGCCGGAGGAGGCGATCGAGGAAGCGGGCGAAGCTGTCAGCGTTGTGATGTACGGCAATTCGGACGTCGATCAGACCGCTGCAGGCGAGACCGATGTGACCGTACAGGAAGAAATCATTCCGGAGGCCGTTGAACCGGATACAATCCAGCCGACCGAAGCGGCTAACCTTCAGCCGGAAACCGTTCAGCCGACCGATGTCTCGCCTGTGGAGGCTCAGGATCCGATCCAGCAAGCCCCGGTTCCAGAAGTGACGCGCGTCTCTCCGGAAACAGCGGCGGCGGTCGCACCGGAGGTTCTCGTTTCCGAGGTTCCAGCTGAAACCGCCGTCCTACAACCGCTGTCGACGGTCGTTCCGGAAGAGCAGAAGCCGGCCGATGACATCCCCACGGACGTTCAGCCATCCAACACGCCCCCTGTGGCCGCAGTTGAGCCTGAAGAGGTCAAGCCCGTCGAGACAGCAGAGGTGCAGTCGGAGCCGGACGAGCCGCAGGAGATCGTAACCCCAGAGCCGAAGCCGAAAGAGGTCACGCAGGAAAAGCCGAAACCGGTCGAGAAAAAGCGTCCACTGAAAAGGACCGCTGGTTCGCAGGGTGAGACGCAGCAAGATTCTACTCGTGGTGTTGCTGAAGGTGATCGGTCGGGTCAGTCGGATCGTAACTCGCGCACCGCCGGCAACAATAATGGGGTCGGAACTGCAGTCTTTGCCAATTACGACGGCAAGGTCCGTAGTCGCATTCGCCGCGCGATCAGAACACCTCGTGGTGTCGAGGGAACCGTGGTCGTCTCGTTTTCCGTGAATGGCAGCGGCGGCTTGACATCCGTTCGCGTGGTAAGCGGGTCTGGCATTCTCGAGATCGATAAGCGCGCCGTCGATGCTATCCGGCGCGCGGCTCCATTCGGTCCAACGCCCGGTGGAAATGGAAGGAGCTTTACCTCCGTGCCGATCGCGGTCGAATAATATGAGAAAACTTATCAACTTTATACTTTACTCTAAAAATCAAGTTTAATAAGGTCCACCCGCACACGCAGGAATCGTGTGACGATCAACGAGCGAACGGGTGGTATATGGCTCGCAAGGGCAAGAAGGGTTCGAACAGGGAGGCCCGCGCCAGCGCGGCCGAGGACGCCAGCCAGCTATCCGCCGGACGATCCAAACTGGATGGCCGCAGTTTTCTCTATGTCGGCGGGCGTGACTGCCAGGTGGCGCATCTTCGCCAGATCGCCAGCAATTTCGGCGCCGAGCTCCTTCATCATGACGGCGGCCTGCGCGAAGCTGTTTCCCGCATCGATACCGTGCTGCCTTCGGTCGACTGCGTGTTCTGCCCGATCGACTGTATCAGCCACGATGCCTGCCTGCGCGTGAAGACCGGCTGCAAGAAATTCGGCAAGGCCTTCATCCCGCTTCGCAACGGCAGCAAGTCCAGCCTGGAACGTGCGCTGCATACGATGAACGAACGAGACAATTCCCGATGAACGACCAGCGTCCCGACGGCTTCACCATGATCGGCCTGCATAAGCTTGCCGCGCAGACAGGCGAGGGCCTCGTGCCCGAGCTCTACGCACTTTTCCGGCAGCATACCGATCGTCAGCAGATCTACCGGAATGTGATGCTGTTCCCGACTTGGGAAGCGCGCATGCCCGGAGAAGCGACGACGAGACCGCTTGGCCCGGCGGCAGCAAACGGCAATAATGTTCTCGCTTTTCCCTGCTATGCAGCAAGGGCCGGCAAGAGGAAGGCCTAAGGAGATCGCATGTATATCGCAATGAACCGCTTCAAGGTCGCAACCGGGAACGAAGTTGATTTCGAGACGGTCTGGCGCAATCGCGATTCCAGCCTGGCCGAAGTGCCCGGTTTCGTCGAATTCCGCCTGCTGCGCGGGAAGGCCAACGAAGAGGAGGGCTACACGCTCTATTCCTCGCACACGGTCTGGAACAGCGAAGCGGATTTTCAGAACTGGACCAAGTCCGAGAATTTTCGAGCGGCGCACCGCAATGCCGGCGACCGCAAGGCCATGTACAAGGGGCCGCCTGTTTTCGAAGGCTTCAACGTGGTCGACGGCGTCTAACTGCGTACTCACCCTCATTCCTGTGACAAGGACAGATGAGGGACGAGAGGTGAGACCTCCCATCAACCCTTTCGATAGGCCGATGAATCGAAGCCAGTTTGCAAAGCCCTCAAGGTCGTACCCGGAAAACGGCGCCGGCGGCAACGGCCAGCCAGCCAAGCATCATCGCCCAGCCGCCGGTCGGGGCGGCATAGGGGAAGAGGCTAGAGCCGGTGAAACGCAGAGTGACGAGATCGCCTGCAAAGAGCAGGGTTCCGATAATCATCAGAAAACCGGCCAGCCAGGCGGTTTTGAGCCTGGCGGTGCCGAGAGCCAATGCCAGCAGGGTAGGGGCGTGCGCGAGGCACATGGCAGATGCGGATGCCGCGAGATTGGCCTCACCGCCGCCATGGGCGGCAAGGGCGGCGAGCGCCACGCCGGCTACGCCGAACAGACCGGCAAAAAGATAGAGCACCGGCTCCAGGCGCGCATTCAAGCTCATGGTCATTCCTTTTCCTGTATGTCAGGGGCCTTGTTCTGCATGTGATAGGCGAGCCGTTCCACCGGCGCCCAGATGAGATCGCGCAGCGCTTGGCTTGATATCGTCTGGTCGAGGGCACGGCGGAAGCAGAGCAGCCACTCGTCGCGCTCGACGGGGCCGATCTTGGCGACGAAATGGCGGCTGCGCAGACGCGGATGGCCGCGCTTGTCGGTATAGAGCGGCGGGCCGCCGAGATAACCGCTCATATATTCGTAGAATTTCTCTTCGCTGCCGGCAAGGCTCGGCGGATGCACGGCGCGCACGTTGCTTGCCTCCGGCAGCCTGTCCATCAGTTCGTAGAAACGCTGCGTCAGCGCCCGCACGACAGGATCGCCGCCGATCGCCTCATATAGAGTGGTGACCTTCTCCGTCACGAAACCATCCCCGATGCCCATCCATTGCCCCGGTCCTTCATGCACCGGGCGGAAAACGATCGCAACTGTCATCAAAGCGACGCGGCAATTCGCGCATATTGCCAGGCGGGCAGGAGTTTCAGCCAATTCATCTTGACAAAACCGTCCAGACGGTATCTTTTGCTCGCATGTCGAACGCTCATCATCGCAAAAAGCAGCCTATCCTCGTGCGCCAGCAGTTGCTGGATGTTGCGGCGCGCCTTGCTGCCAGCGCAGGCATGGCCGCGGTCACGCTCGATGCGGTGTCCGCCGCCTCCAGCGTCAGCAAGGGTGGGCTGCTGCATCACTTCCCGACGAAAAATGCGCTTCTTGATGCACTGTTCGAGAGCCTGCTCGAAAAGTTCGACGCGGATATAGAAGAGCTGATGCGCGGCGATCCGCTGCCGCAGGGACGCTTCACCCGCGCCTATCTCAGAGCGGTATCCGGTATCAAGGATCGTCCAGACGATTCCAGGGGTTGGACGCAGGTGACGATCGCGCTTCTTGCCGAACCCCGGTTGCGCCTTCGATGGCGCCAATGGGTGCAGGCGCGGGCCGAGGAATATATCGGCACCGACTCCTCCCTCGACGCCCAGGTCGTGCGTTTTGCCGCCGACGGGTTGTGGTTCTCAGATACGTTGGAAAGCCATGATATCGACGGCGTTCTGAGGCGGGATCTCATTAATCGCCTTGTCGAACTGACCGGGAAGTAATCCGAAAAGGAATTCGCCATGAGCCAGGCCGCCGTCTACGGGCTGTTGTTTGCCGCCATCGTGCTCGAGGTCATCGGCACGACTGCGCTGCAGCTGTCGCAGCAGTTCACCCGCATCGGGCCGACGGCGCTTGTCGTCGCCTGTTATGCGGCCGCCTTCTATTGCCTGTCGCTGACGCTGAAAAGCATCCCTGTCGGCATTGCTTATGCAATTTGGAGCGCTTTGGGAATCGTGCTGATTTCCTCGGTCGGTCTGGTCTTCTTCAAGCAGCGGCTCGACCTGCCGGCAATCCTCGGGCTCGGGCTGATCATATCGGGCGTCGTCGTCGTCAACCTGTTCTCGAAATCCGTTTCGCATTGATATTGCTGCGATATTGCCGAGTGGAGTTTCCGCCTTCTGCCGGTAAATTTTCCCCTTTGTCAAATTCCTGACAAAGGTCTATGTGTTGCTTAGACGTGGAGGAGACGAGGCGCAGCCAGCGCTGCTGTTTTCCAAAGCGCTTTGAATCCTGTCTTTCCCGCCTACCGATACTTCCAGTTTCTACAGGAGCACATCATGGCCATTCGCACCGTCGTCTGGGGAGAGAATATCCACGAGACTACCAACGAAATCGTTCGTGGGATCTATCCCGAAGGCATGCACACGACGATCGCCAACGCGCTGAATACGGATCCCGGTATCTCGGCAACTACGGCAACGCTGCAGGAGCCGGAACACGGCCTCAACGAGGCCCGCCTTGCCGAAACCGATGTGTTGACCTGGTGGGGCCATAAGGATCACGGCGCGGTCTCCGACGTCGTCGTCGAGCGGGTGGCCAGGCGTGTCTGGGAGGGTATGGGCCTCATCGTGCTGCATTCCGGCCATTTCTCCAAGATCTTCAAGCGGCTGATGGGCACGCCCTGCGCGCTGAAGTGGCGCGAAGCGGGCGAGCGCGAGCGTCTATGGACGATCAACCAGCGCCATCCGATCGCAGCGGGCATCGGCGAGCATTTCGAGCTCGAGAACGAAGAAATGTACGGCGAGCAGTTTTCGGTTCCGGAGCCGCTCGAAACGGTGTTCATTTCCTGGTTCCAGGGTGGCGAAGTGTTCCGCTCGGGCCTGACCTGGCGGCGCGGCGCCGGCAACATCTTCTATTTCCGCCCCGGCCACGAGACCTATCCGACCTATCACGACGTCAATATCCAGAAGGTGCTGATCAACGGCGTCAAGTGGGCCTATAACCCTGAGGGATCGTTGACTGGTATTACCGACGCACCAAATGTGCCGGTAGAAAAGGCACTGGAGCCGATCGTCGAACGCGGCCCGAGACTGCACCAGGCCGGCGAAGCCGGTTACCGCTGAGGAGCATCCATGCGACTACTCGTTCTTGGCACGGGGGTGATGGCGAAAAACCAGCTCGCCCGCTTCCCCCTCATCGACGGCGTGACGGTGGTCGGTGCCGTCGACACCGATCCCGAGCGGCTTTCGGCCTTCGCCGACAAGTTCAACATCGAAAAGCGGTTTCTTTCACTGGAGGAGGCGATCGCCTGGGGTGAATTCGATGCGGCGACGAACGTCACGCCCGACCGGATCCATCACCCGACGACGATGGCGTTGATCTCCGCGGGCAAGCATGTGTTCTGCGAAAAGCCGCTGGCGGAGAACTATGCGAAGGCGCTGGAGATGACGGAGGCGGCGGAAAAGGCCGGCGTCATCAACATGGTGAACCTGACCTACCGCAATGTCGCGCCGTTGCAGCGCGCCCGCGAGATGGTGCTCGCCGGCGAGCTCGGCACGATCAGGCACGTGGAAGCCTCCTATCTCCAGAGCTGGCTCGTCTCGCGTGCCTGGGGCGACTGGCGCACGGAATCGACCTGGCTGTGGCGGCTTTCCACTGGCCACGGCTCGAACGGCGTGCTCGGCGACGTCGGCATCCATATCCTTGATTTTGCCGCCTATGGCGCGGCGACCGACATCGACCACGTCTTTGCGCGGCTGAAGACCTTCAACAAGGCGCCGGGCGGCCAGATCGGCGAATATCTGCTCGATGCCAATGACAGCTTCACCATGTCTGTCGATTTCGCCAACGGCGCGCTCGGCGTCGTCCATGCCAGCCGCTGGGCGACGGGGCATCTGAACGAGTTGAAGTTGCGCATTTATGGCGAGAGGGGCAGCCTTGAGGTTATCCACCGTCCCGGCGGTTCCGAGCTGCATGGCTGCCTCGGCGAAGGGGTCGAAACGGCCACCTGGACGCAGATCGAAGTTGAACCGGTGGCGACCAACTACGAGCGTTTTGCCGAGGCCGTGGCAACTGGTGTCCAGCCGGACCCGAACTTCCGCCACGCCGCCAACCTGCAGAAAGTGCTCGACCTTGCGATGGTGACCGAGCGCGAACGGCGCGAGTTGAAGGTGTGATCGTCCTTGAGATCGAGGTGTAACGGGACAAGGAACGCCGCATGAAAAGCCTCCTCACAAGCTGGCCGCTTTGGGCGCTTTTTTCCGCCGGCTTCGCAGCGCTCACGGCGATTTTCGCCAAAGTCGGCGTCGAGAACGTCAATTCCGACTTCGCGACCTTCATTCGCACCATCGTCATCCTGCTGGCGGCGGGGATGATGGTCTATGTCACCGGCAACTGGCAGGAACCGTCTTCGGTGTCGAGCAGGAGCTGGCTCTTCCTGGGGCTCTCGGGTCTTGCCACCGGCGCATCCTGGATTTGCTATTTCCGCGCTCTGAAGCTCGGTGATGCCGCCCGCGTCGCGCCGATCGACAAGCTATCCGTCGTCTTCGTGGCCGTCTTTGCCGTGCTGTTCCTGGGCGAACGCCTGACGCTGCCAAACTGGCTTGGCGTCGTGATGATTGCTGGAGGAGCCGTGCTCGTCGCTTACCGGGCATGAAGCCGCGGATCGAGCCTTACGATCATAAATTCGTCGCGCGTCGAGCCGCTTTCAG
This sequence comes from Rhizobium sp. NZLR11, assembly GCF_019685115.1. Classification (NCBI taxonomy): domain Bacteria; kingdom Pseudomonadati; phylum Pseudomonadota; class Alphaproteobacteria; order Hyphomicrobiales; family Rhizobiaceae; genus Rhizobium; species Rhizobium sp. NZLR11. Next base: position 178,811 of record NZ_JABDWD010000011.1, read on the forward strand.
TTTGCGATATTTTCGCGTTATGCTTCCTCATGGGCAATTCAACGCTCTCCTTTGGTCCGTTCCTTTGCGATCCCGTGACAGGAAGCCTGTGGCGGGAAGGCAAGTCCGTGGCGATAGGACCACGACCGACAGCGCTGCTCGGCATGCTGCTGGAGGTCGAGGGTCGCGTCGTCACCAAAGCGGATCTGATGGAGCGGGCTTGGCCGGGGCCTGCCGTGGAGGAAGGCAACCTCACCGTTCAGATTGCCACGCTCAGGAAGCTTCTCGGCCCGAAGCCTGACGGCACGGAGTGGATCGTCACCGTTCCGAGGGTCGGTTATCGCCTGCCGCGCCAGGACGATGCCGGGGTGGCGTCGGTGGCGCCGCAGCCGCCTTCTCTCGCGGTTCTTCCCTTCGCCAATCTCGGTGGTGATGCCGACCAGGATTATTTTGCCGATGGCGTGGTGACGGAGATCATCACGGCCCTTGCCCGCTTCCGCTCCTTTTCGGTCGTCTCGCGATATTCCGCCTTCGTCTACAAGGGGCGCAGCATCGATGTGCGAGAGGTGGCCAGGGAATTGGGGTCCGCTACGTGCTCGAAGGCAGCATCCGGCGGGAAGGCGGGCAGGTGCGTATCAACGTGCAATTGGTCGATGGCGTGACGGCGACCAATCTTGGGCCGATCAATTCGAGGACGGCATCAGCGGCATCTTCGCCTTCCAGGACCATATTACCGAACACGTCGCTTCGATTGTCGAACCGGCAATCGAAATTGCCGAAATCCGGAGATCGCGCCGCGACCGGCCGAACAGTCCGGCGGTTTATGATCTCTATCTGCGCGCGCTTGCGGCGATAACCGACGAGTCGATCGAAAACAACGCCGTCGCCTATGCGCTGCTGCGCGAGGCCCTTGCCATGGAGCCGGAAAATGCGTTGATCCTGTCACTTGCCGCCTGGGCGCTCGAACATCGTACGACCATGGGCTGGCCGCCGTTCGGAGGGGACGACAAGGCGGATGCCTCAGGCTTGCACGCCGCGGCCTTCAGCATTCCGCCGGCGATCCCCGGGTGATGGTCCATTGCGGCATGGCGCTGCTGCAGACGGGCAAGGATTATGACGGCGGCATGGCCGTGCTGGAGGCCGCCGCCGCTGCCAATCCCAACGATCTTCGCGTTGCCGCCTGTTCCGGCATTGCGGCCCTGCACTGCGGCGATATCGATGGGCGCTCGAGCGTCTGCACCGCGCCGTGAGGCTGGGGCCGCGCGATCCGGATGCGCGTTTTTCGCTGACAGGCATCGCGATGGCCAAGATCTTCCGCGGCAATTACGAGGCAGCGCTTTCGTTTGCGTCACGATCGCTGGCGCTCAATGCCCATTTCGACCCGACCTACTGGATGCTGATCGCCGCACACGCGCATCTCGGCAATATTGAGCAGGCGCGGCAGTTGCTGCGCACGCTGGAGGCGATTGCACCTGATGTGACACTGGAAGGCATTCTGGCGGGTCAGCCGGCCAAGAATCCCCAGCGTTTTGCGCCGGTTCTGGAAGGGCTGGCGCGCGCCGGGATGCGGCCGCGCTGAGAGGCATTTGGAAGTTTTAGCAGCTTTTATCCGGAGCATTAAGGACCCGGCCCCGTCGCTTCAGCCATGCTGATCCCATCAATCGATGGAGGATCGGCCCATGCTTTCCAGCATGCATATTCTATCCCTTAAACAGGGCAGGCTTTACGGCGACCGGATCCGGATAGAGGCGCTGCCGCAAGGGTTCGCCCCGCCGCGACGGCTCGTTGCCCTGTTCGCGCTGATCGGCAGATGGCGCAAACACGCGAAAAAAGACCCCGCCGAAGCGGGGCCGGAGTTGCCGAACCGCAGCAGGCGGCACGGCGATCTGATTTTTCGGTGGTTTATTCTACGACCTGCACCACGCGGTGGGTGCGGGGTTCGACGATCACATGTTGATTGTTGATGACCGTATAGGCGTATTTCGGGTTGTCCGGCACCGGTGTGACGACGACATCGGCCGGAAGCGGCTTGCCGACGACGATTGGCTCCTGGACGACCACGGAGGCGGTCGGGGCCGGCTGCTGCTGGACGTAGGTTACGACCTCGCGCGGCGGCGGATCGACTACGGCGCCGGCGACACCACCGGCTACGCCGCCAATGGCAGCACCCACGGGGCCACCGACGATCGCGCCGGTGATGGCGCCGCCGGCTGCACCGGTCACGGCGCCATCAGCGAGCGCATTGGTTGCAAGTGACGACAGCGCAAGGGCGCTGGAGACAAGTAGAATCTTGTACATTTTGCTTCTCCTTTGCTGGGGTTGCGTTTGAGTAACGACCGCGCCAATCCGAGGTTCCGGCAGGAGAGAGTCACGCTTTGGAAGGTCGGTTCACATTCTGTGAGGCGGCCGAAGCGTTTGTCGCGATGCATTATTCCAGCCGCCGGCGGAAGAGCCATGCGGCGGCGCTGAGCGTGACGGCGGCGATCAGCGCCAGCGGGATCGTCTGGTTCACCACCTCGCTCAGCGGAATATCCTTCAGGAAAACACCTTTGACGATCACCAGGAAATAGCGCAGCGGATTGATCAAGGTCACCGGCTGCAGCCATGCCGGCATGTTCTCGATCGGCGTCGCGAAGCCGGAGAGCAGCATGGCCGGGACCATGAACAGGAAGGCGCCAAGGATCGCCTGCTGCTGGGTCATCGACAGCGCCGAGATGAAGAGGCCGAGACCGGCGACCGAACCGAGGTAGAAGATCGCGCTGCCGTAAAGCAGGAAGAGCGAGCCGCGCAGCGGCACGTCGAAAAGAAAGACTGCGGCCAGGATATAGACGGTGATGTGGAAGAGGCCGATCATCATCGGCGGGATCAGCTTGCCGATCAGGATTTCGTGCATGCGCAGCGGCGAGACCATCAACTGATCGAAGGTGCCGAGCTCGCGCTCGCGGGCGATCGACAAAGCCGTGACGATCAGGCCGATCAGGAGCGCGATGCTGGCGATCAGGTTCGGCACCATGAACCATTGGTAGGTGAGGTTCGGGTTGAACCAATTGCGGGGCACTGTCGAGACGATACCTGTGCCGGCGCGTCTGCCGGCTGGCGTCTCGGCGGCAAGTGTCGCGCCGATCTGCTGGAGATAGCCGGCGACGATCTGCGAGGCGTTGGAGCGGCGGCCGTCGAGCACCATCTGCAGGTCGGCCGGTGTTCCCGCCTCGATATTGCGCGAAAAATCCGGGCCGATCTCGATCGCCGCGATGGCCGTCTGGTTGTCGATCGCCACCCTGATATCCGCCTGGCTTCCCGCCATCTCGATCCGGCGGAAGGTTGGCGAGCCATCGATGCGTTCGATCAGTTCCTGGCCCCAATGGCCGCTGTCGCGGTTGAGGATCATGACGTCCACATTGCGCACTTCGAGCGTCGCGGCATAGGAAAAGACGAGAAGCTGGACGATCGGCGGGCCGATCAGGATGGCGCGGCCCTTGGGGTCGCGCAGGACGGCAAGCAGTTCCTTGACGATGAGGGCGTAGAGCCTTGTCCACATCAGCCGATCCTCTTTCGGGTGTTGCGCGCCGCAAGCACGAACATGACGGCGCCGATCGTCAGCATCACGCCGATCGCCTGCAGGAACATCGGCCAGATGTCGCCGGCTAGGAACACCGTCTGCAGGCTGGGGATCAGGTAGCGCGCCGGCACGATGAAGGTGATCCACTGAATGACGGCAGGCATGGAATTGATCTCGAACAGGAAGCCCGACAGCAGGAAGGCCGGGAGGAAGGCGGAGATCAGCGCCAGCTGCGAGGCGAGGAACTGGTTCTTCGTTGCCGTCGAGATCAACAGACCCTGGCCAAGCGCCGGGATCAGGAAAGCGGCCGACAGGGCGTAAAGCGCTGCGACCGATCCGCGGAACGGCACGCCGAAGAGAAAGACCGCAAACAGCACGCAGAGCGTCATCGAGGTGAGGCCGAGCACGAAATAGGGCAGGATTTTGCCGATGAGCAATTCAACCGCCGTTACCGGCGTCGCCATCATCGCCTCCATGGTGCCTCGCTCCCATTCGCGGGCGACGACGAGCGAGGTCAGAAGCGTGCCGACCAGGGTCATGACGATGGCGATCGAACCGGGCACGAGGAAATTGCGGCTGGTCAGTTCCGGATTGAACCAGAAGCGCTGTTCGACCGAGATGGCCGGATTGGAAGTGGCGACATCCGCCTGCCTCTGCCGTTCCCAATTGGCGACGGCGCCCTGGGCATAATTCTGCACGAAATTGGCCGTGTTCGGATCAGAGCCATCGACGATCACCTGAATATCCGGACGGTTGCCGGCGATATAGTCCGTGGTGAAATCGGCTGGGATGACGACGATGCCACGCACCTTGCCGAGCACGAGATCTTCCTCGAACAGGCGCCGGTCGCGGCCGACGGCGACTTCGAAATAACGCGAGGCCTGGAAACTTGCCGACAGATCCTGTGTCAGCGGCGTCATCTCCTCGGTCACGAGGCCGATGCGGGTGCGGGTGGTATCGAGCGAAACGCCGTAGCCGAAGAGAAAGAGCAGGATCAGCGGCAGCACGAAGGCAATGAGAATGCTGCTCGGATCGCGGATCGCCTGGTAGCTTTCCTTGCGCACCAGGGCTGAAAGACGCCGCAGCCGGCCAAGTTCGGGTTCGCGGGGGGAGGCGCTCATGCGGCATCCTCCGCTTCCGATTGCTGCACCAAGGCGATGAAGGCGTCCTCCATCGTCGGGTCGGGCAGATCTTTGGTTGCGACGCGGGCCTTCAACTCATCGGGCGAGCCGAGTGCGATCGAGCGGCCGCGATAGATCAGCGAGATGCGGTCGCAATATTCCGCCTCGTCCATGAAGTGAGTAGTGACGAGCACGGTGACGCCTTTTTCCACAAGCGCGTTGATATGCGTCCAGAATTCGCGCCGGGTGATCGGATCGACGCCGGAGGTCGGCTCGTCGAGGAAAAGGGCGCGCGGCTCGTGCATGACGGCGCAGGCAAGCGCCAGGCGCTGCTTCAGCCCGAGCGGCAGGTCCTTGGCGGGCTCGCGGGCGTGGCGGCCGAAATCGAAGATGCCGACCATCAGTTCGATGCGCTCGCGCTTGTGCTGGCCGCGAAGGCCATAGACGCCCGCGAAGAATTCGAGGTTCTGGATGACGGTGAGATCACCGTAGAGCGAGAATTTCTGCGCCATGTAACCAAGCTGGTTACGGGCTTCGGCAGCATCGCGGCGAAGATCGAAACCGGCGACCCGGCCTTCGCCGCCGCTCGGCTTCAACAGGCCGCAGAGCATCTTGAAGGTGGTGGACTTGCCGGCGCCGTTCGGGCCGAGCAGGCCGAAGATCTCACCGCGGCGGATATCGAAGCTGATATCGTCGGCAGCGGTGAAATCGCCGAAACGCTTGGTCAGGCCCCTGGCCTCGATCACCGGCCGGTCGCCTTCAGCCTTCAGCGGCTCCTGCGCTTCCGCCAACCTGGAGCGGCCGCCGGGACCGCCGCCAAGCATGTCGACGAAGGCATCCTCGAAGCGGGGCGGGGCAGGGGCGAGCGTTGCGCCATCGCCGGCCGATCCGATATCCGGTTTCTTATCCTTGGCGGCGACGAGGCGGATCGCCTCGCCCTGGATCACGCCGTCGATGACGCCATCTGCCTGCAGAAGCCCGGCAAGCACTTGCCGGCGGCGCCCCGATATGCCCGAGACGCGGAAGACCCGATCGCTGACGCGGCCGGTCATCTCAGCCGGTTTTCCCGAAAACAGCAGCTTTCCCTGGTTCAACAGCAGCACGTGGTCGCAGGCCTCAGCCTCATCCAGATAGGCGGTCGACCAGAGCACGCCGATGCCTTCCTTGGTCAGGTTCTCGACCATCTTCCAGAGGTCGCGACGCGAGATCGGGTCGACGCCGACGCCCGGCTCGTCGAGCAACAGCAGGCGCGGTTTTTTGAGAAGTGCGCAGGCAAGGCCGAGCTTCTGCTTCATGCCGCCGGAGAGTTTGCCGGCAAGCCTGCCGGTGAAGCGCTTGAGATCGGTGAAGGTCAGCAGCTCGTCGAAGGCACCGGCGCGTTCGCTCTTCGGCAGGCCGCGCAGATCGGCATAGAGATCGAGGTTTTCCTGCACCGACAGGTCCTCATAGAGGCCGAAACGCTGGGGCATGTAGCCGATGGCCGCCTGGATGCCGGCGGCATTCTTGCTCGTGTCGAAGCCGAGAACTTCCACCGTTCCGGTATCGGGCAGCATCAGGCCGGTCATCAGCCGGATCAGTGTCGTCTTGCCGGCGCCGTCGGGACCGACGAGGCCGGTGATCGCACCGCCGCCGATCGCGCCGGAGACGGCGTCGAGAGCAGGGGGCGCATCGCCGAAGCGCTTAGTGACGCCGTCGATCCGGACGAGCGGCTTGTCGTCCCGGCCGGGTTCGGCGGTCATTGTCCACCCGCCGCAGGCGGCGGAAGCCGCACGGTGACCGGCATGCCCTGGCGCAGATCCGGGCCGGGCTGGTCGATGACGATCCTCAGGCGATAGACGAGATCGGTCCTGAGTTCCGGCGTCTCCACCGATTTCGGGGTGAATTCGGCGACCGGCGAGATAAAGCCGATCGTGCCTTCATAGGGTTTGTCGGGCGCCGTATCGGAGGCGACGGAAACCTTCATGCCGGGGTGGAGGCGGCCGAGATCGGGTTCGGCGACATAGCTGCGCACCCAGACGGGCTCGGTCAGGGACAATACGAAGACGGTATCCGCCGGCGAGACGATCGCACCATTTTCCCGCACACGTGAGAGGATGACGCCGTCGTTCGGGGCGCGAAGCTCGGTATCTGCAAGCGAGGTGCGGGCCGAGGCAAGGCTCGCCTCGGCAGCCTTCACCTGCGCGTCGGCGGCGGCGATATCCTCGACGCGCGAGCCTTCCTGCAGCAGCTTCAGCGCCTCGCTGGCGGAATCGGAGCGGGCGGCGGCCATGGCCCTTGCGGCGGTCGCCTGGTCAAGGCTCGCCTCGGAAATCGTGCCCTGCGGGCGAAGCTGGCGGGCGCGGTCATAGGCGAGGTTGGCATTTTCGAGATCCGCCAGGCTTTCATCATAGGCGGCGCGCGCCTGGGCGATCTCTGTCGGGCGCGGGCCGGCCTTCAGCTTGTCGAGCGTTGCCCGAAGAGCTGCGGCGTTGGCTTCGCCGGAGCGGACAGCGAATTCATAGGGTGCGGCATCGAGTTCGGCCAGAACCGTTCCGCTCTTGACGACATCGCCCTCGTCGACGTGAAGTTCAGAAAGGCGGCCGCTGACACGGAAGCCGAGCGAGACCTGGCGGATATCGACATTGCCGTAAAGGACAAATTCGCGGTGGGCCTCGGGCAGCCAGCCGAGCTTTTCGGGCAGGCCGTACCACCAGGCGGCGGCACCCGCCGCAACGAGGAGAAGGAGGGCGAGGATGCGTTTCATGCTGCACCTGCCTTGGACGGGCCGAGCACATCGACCAGTTCAGCGGCGAGGCCGCGCAAGATTTCCACCTGTTCCGGGCCGACGGCGTCCCATTCCATCTGGGCAAGCACGGCGGCATGGGTGACGCGAAAGACGAGGATGCTGCCGAGAAGGGTGAAGGTGCGCAGGCGCACATGTTCCGAGGCGGGATCTTCACGCAGGATGACGCCGATCAGCCGCCGGCCCATCTCGATCATCGGCCGCATGATGCCCTGATAAACCCTTGCGAAGGCTTCGGTCGGCTCCATCTGCTCGCGGATCAGGAAGCGCGCCCAGGATTCGGATTCCTTGCCGACGAAAAGCGTCACCATGGTCTGGAGAATGTCTGTCAGGAAGCGACGAGCCTCGGTTTCTCCGAGCGGTTCGCCAGCGGCATCGAGCGTCATGAGATATGTGCCGATGCGCGCCCTCATGTCACCGACATGCGTATCGATGCGGGCCATCAGATACTCGGCCGTGGCGATGTAAAGACCTTCCTTGCTGCCGAAATAATAGGGGATCGCCTGCAGGTTGACGCCGGCGGCCTCGGTCAGCTGACGTGTCGAGGCGCCGTCGAAGCCGTAGCGGCCAAAGACGTCGAGGGCGGCGGAAAGCATCTTCTGACGCGCGATCTCGGCGCGGGCGGATGCTGGCGGGGTTCGGGCGTCGCGTTCCTGGTTCATGATGGTTTTATAACTCCGAACGGATAATAAGTCAATCGATTGATATATTTCTGAAGAAGGAATTCGACCCGAGATCTATCGCTGGCATGAACAGGCGTTTAGCCGAGATTGATGTCAGCTCTGCGCATCAGGTGATTCAGTTACCCGCGGGAAACATCGGCAGGAAAAGGCAAAGAGGCCCGTGGCGAACGGACCTCTCAGGGTTCTCAGGGTGGGAAAGAGAAACCAAGCCTGGGGGTTGGCTGCTAACAGGTAGCGATGCGCTATCGCTAATTTTCGCGACACTAATGTGTCTGGCGCCACTCATTGCGGGACAAAAAAGGCCGGCGTTTTTTACTATTTCTACGATCATTTTCTGACACAAATCTGCCTTGCTCTTTCAGTATCGCCGATGAGATGCGTATCCAAATTTATATTATTGCGCTCCTCTTGAGCGCCATCATGTGGTCGATCTCGTTCGATGCGGCGCGTGAATCCTATCATGCTGCGCAAAGTGCGGGGTTGATGCCGAACCTGCATATCAACAAGAGGCTGGATCGCGTTCTTTAGATTGCGATCAGCGTTCAAATCATTGGTATATTGCACCGACGTCGCTTTCCCAGCCCTGCGGGTCGGCGAACCTATTTTCCTGGTGAGTGCTGAGGCCTTCCAAAGAAAATCAAATTTCGTAAAATTTGACTGACCTGCTTAAAAGCCCTGCAAATACTGATGTGTAGAGTGGTCTCATGAAAGCGACCGAAGCGTGGACAGACGCGTCGATCGTTTGGAGACGGGCGAAGCGAAGCCCGCCGATCCGCAAACGGGGACTTCGACATGCACAAAATTCTCGCCGCCATGGCTTTGACTCTGACCATCACCGGCGCTGCCGGGCCGGCGCTCGCCATCGGTCCCGCCAGCCTTGCCCGCGACCTGATGTACACCTCCGCCATCGGCCATTCGCCCGAAATTCCTTTGACGACACGGGCCGGTTTCGTGCGCCCGGCGGTTCCTTTCGTCCTGCGCAGCCCGGCTGAAGTCGAGGGTGAGAACTACCAGCTCAAGGCCTATTCGCAGAGCCTGACCGTGGTCGTCGACTATGTGTTCTCGAAGGCGGTCAATGCCGTGCACGCGGTGACGTTTCTCCGCTGACATTCTGGACCGACCGGAAACAGTCCGGCAAATAGGTTAGGCGTCGAGTTCGCCGCGGACGTCGAGATACCACTCGACGAAGGCCTTGACGCCGACTTCCAACGTCGTATCCGGCTTGTAACCTGTCAGCGCGACGAGCAGATCGGGGGCTGCGAAGGTGCGCGGCACGTCACCCTTTTGCATCGCCAGCATCTTGCGCATGGCAGGACGGCCGAGCGCTTTCTCGACCGTTTCGACGAAATCCATCAGGCTGACCGGCTGGCCGCCGCCAATATTGACGACCCGAAAGGGCGCCTGGCGCGAAAGCGTTTCGACAGCCACGTTGTCGAGACGGTTTTCCTCGCCAGGGGCGATTGCCGACAGCCTGGCGATCGCTTCAATGAGATCGTCGATATAGGTGAAATCACGGCTCATGTTGCCTTCGCCATAGATCTCGATCGGCTGGTCTTCGAGCATGTTCTTGGTGAATTTGAACAGCGCCATGTCGGGCCGACCCCACGGGCCATAAACGGTGAAGAAGCGAAAGGCCGTGGTCGGAATCTTGTGCAGATGCGCATAACTATGCGCCATCAACTCCATCGATTTCTTCGTCGCGGCATAAATGGTCAGCGGTTCGTCGGCGCGATCGGTCTCATGAAAGGGGACGGTCGCATTGGCGCCATAGATCGATGATGTCGAGGCCAGCATCAGGTGACGAATTTCGACGCGCCGCGCGATTTCCATGATGTTCCACGAGCCTTCGACGTTCGAACGAAGATAGGCCTCAGGATTCTCAAGGCTATAGCGCACGCCGGCCTGTGCGGCGAGGTGGATCAGGATGTCGGGCTTGGCCGCCAGAACAGCCGCTTCCAGAGCTGGCCGATCCTCGAGCATTGATATGACGGGTGTGAAGGTCGGAAATTGGGAGAGTGCCGCATGACGCATCTCCTTGAGCTTGACATTGTAATAGGGAGTAAGGCCGTCGAAGCCTGTGACTTCATGCCCTTCCTGCAGCAGACGCCTGGCCAGATGAAAACCGATAAAGCCGGCGGTCCCGGTAATGAAGTAGCGCATTCCCACCTTCTCTCGGCTCACTGCCGACGGCAAAAAGCCGATTCCCTATCACGTGACCCCTTACAGGATAAGAAGAGGCCGAGTCGATAGTTCTTTGAAAGAGAAGGCGGCGGCCGCCCTCGCTGCGGTCGTCGGCGTATTCGCCGGCTGCCCCGCCGAATGACGGAGAGGTCGTCGATATCATCTGAGGTCAGCCGCGGCCATCGGCTGTTATGCTGCATTGCAACATGTTGGCCTGCGTGTTATGGCCGGCCGGTCGGCTGCAAGCAGGTCAGGATCGATGAGAGAGATAATTTATTGGATTCTCTGTGCGTTTCTGACCGTTGCGATCGCGATCGTGTCTCTACGCTTTGTCACGAACTTCTGGCTGCTGTCCTTCCTCTACAGCTTTCAGGTTCATTTCGGCGTCCTCTTTGTTGCCGCCAGCCTTATCATTCTGGCTGTCAGGAGACGGATCTACGGCTTCGTCCTTCTGTTTGCCTCGCTTCTTCTCATCTTTCACGGCGTCATCACGCTGCGCGAGTTTTCTGAGGACGACGGAGGCACGGACAGGCCGCCACTTTTTCGGCTGATGTCGTTCAATATCGCGATCGACAACTGGAAAAACTCGACTGCAATCACCGATATGGTGATCGCTTCGAATGCCGATGTCGTCAATTTGCTCGAAGCCAAGCCGCTGACGTTCCATCTGCAGCAATTGTTCAAGGCCTATCCCTATCACATCGGTTGCGAAAGCGGGAAGGATACGTGCGATACGCTGGTGCTGTCCAAACGCCCGTTCGTCAGCCGACAGGTCGCAAGCATGGGCAGTCTCCGGAAAAACAGGCTGGTTATATCGAGCGTCGACTTCGGCGGCGAAACCATCAATCTGGTTTCGGCGCACCTCACCAAACCCTATTTCGACGATTTCCAGATGGCTGAATTGGAAGATCTCGCCAAAACGCTTGGATTGATCGACGGTCCTCTGGTGCTGTCGGGTGATTTCAACTCCTCGGTGATCGCCCCGAGCATCCAGGGTTTCCTGCGCGACCAGAAGCTGAAAACAATCGTGCCGGAACCGGAAACATGGCCGGTCGGCGCCGGCTTGCTCGGGATCGCCATCGATCACATATTTGCGCGCGCGCCGCTTCATCTGACATCGCTGAAACGTCTTGATGACAGTCTTGGCTCGAACCATTCAGGCCTGATCGCCGAATTCGTCCTCGACAAAAGCGGCGAAACCTCACCGGCAAGATAAGCCTGCCGGGCAAAGTCAAAATTTCGTTCTGCCGCCTTTCTTGTCGATCATCTGAAATTTCTCTCCGTCGGTCTTCACGCTGACGCAGTCGGTCGACTTGTTGGGAAACCGGACGCAGACTTGGCCATTTGTTATTTTATAGCCATTGGCGTTGCCCTTGCGATATTCGTAACCGTTGCTGCTTTCTTTCAGTTCCGACGTGCCCGGCAGGTGTTCGCGAATTTCAGCCTCGCTTGCGGTTCGCATCTTTGCGGTTTCGGCAAACGCCATTCCCGGTACCATGATTGAAAGAAATCCGGCGAGGGCGGGCAAGATGCGCATCAGGGAGATATCTCCAGTCATGTCTTCGGTATGCCCATTCTACGAGAATTCCGATAGCGAATTCAACAGCGATGGCGGTCGTGCCGGAAAAGCGGCCAATTGTTTGGACGCCGCCACCGGTTTGGCTGCGACGCTACGTTCTTCCGAACTCGTCGACGATGCGGATAATGTCGTCCTCGCCGAGATAGGAGCCCGTCTGCACCTCGATCAGTTCGAGAAGGATCTTGCCGGGGTTGGCGAGGCGATGGACTTCGCCAAGCGGAATATAGACGCTCTCGTTCTCGCGCAGCATCCGCACGGTCTCTCCGACCGTCACCTCGGCGGTTCCCTTGACGACGACCCAGTGTTCGGAGCGATGATGGTGTTTTTGCAGCGAAAGTTTCTTGCCCGGCGTGACAAAGATGCGCTTCACCTGAAAGCGATCGCCATTGAAGATGGAGGTGTAGCCGCCCCACGGCCGGTAGGAGGTCGGGTGGGTTTCGGTGAATTTCGCCGTCGCGGAAGAGGAGGCCAGCATCTTGACCAATTGCCCGACATTCTGGCTGTCTTTGAGTGGTCCGACATAGACGGCGTCCTCGCTGGCAATGACGGCGACATCCTCCATGCCCTGGACGGCAAGATGCACGCCATGGGTCATGACCAGTGAGTTGCGGGTATTGACGACGGTGGTGTTTGCGGCGGCGACATTGCCGTTGTCGTCGCGGACGCCGGATTTCCAGACAGCATCCCAGCTTCCCATGTCCGACCATTTGAACGGCGAGGGGACGACCACGGCCTTGGAGGTTTTTTCCATGATCGCGTAGTCGATGGAGATATCGGGGCTCTTGGCAAAATGGTCGGCCTCAAGACGGGTAAAGTCGAGGTCGCGGCTTGCCTTGGAAACGGCCTTGCTTGCCGCCTTCAGCACATCGGGGGCATATTCCTGCAGTTCGGCAATAAGTTCCGCAACCGGGAACATGAAGATGCCGGAGTTCCAGTAGAAGCCGCCGTCGGCGAGCATCTGCTCGGCCTTTTCCAGTGTCGGTTTTTCCACAAAACGGCTGACCTTGTGGGCGCCGTTTTCGAGCGCATCGCCGATTTCGATATAGCCGTAACCGGTCGCCGGCTCGGTAGGGCTGATGCCGAAGGTTACGAGCTTGCCGTCGGCTGCGGCATCGCGGGCGATGCGGATGCAATCGAAATAGCTGTTGTCGGCGAGGATTTCGTGATCCGAGGCGAGCATCTGGATGATGGTGCCCTTGCCGAAAAGCTCAGCGGCAAGTGTTGCGGCGGCGGCCACCGCTGCGGCGGTGTTGCGGGCGACTGGTTCAAGCAGCACCGCGGCGAGCGGGACGGCCAGCGCACGGGCCTGCTCGGCGACCAGAAAGCGAAATTCCTCGTTGGTGACGACGATCGGAGCCTCATAGAGCTCCGGGTTGGAAACGCGTTCGAGCGTCTCCTGAAACAGCGTCTTGTTGCCGACGAACTGGATGAACTGTTTCGGGGCGGTGGCACGGGAAAGCGGCCAGAGCCGCGTGCCTTTGCCGCCGGCCATGATCACGGGAACGATTTTCTGCGTCATAGGCGGGTTCCTTGAAAAAATCTTGTTCGTGGCATGTTTAGCGGGCGTCTGCCCAGTTCGTTATTTGGGTGAGCCCTGTCTTCAGCAGATCCAGGGCTGCAGTTTCGCTCCCGGCTTCGACGTAGCAGCGCATTTCCGGCGCATTGCCGGAGGGGCGGAAATGCATGATCCTGCCGTCTTTCAGCGTCACGCGAAGTCCGTCGATGTCGGATTTCGTCGCCACCTCGCCGACCGGCTGCAGGAAGGCAGCAAGGTTTTCATTGGAGGCGCGCAGATGCTCCATCAGCGCCGCGCTCGTCTGCACCGGAAAATTCTCCAGGCGATCGGCGGCGGCAAAGGGCAGGTGATAGGAGGCGGCAATGGCCGAGAGCGGCTGCCGGCGAACGGCGGCGAGCGACAGGATCGCGAGCATCGGGATAAAACAGTCGCGCGTCGGCAAGGCGCGCACATTTTGGCCGTTGATATCGAAAGGGGTTGCAGTCAGCAGCCCGCCATTGGCTTCAAAGCCCATGACATGATCCCCGCCGGCCGCCACGGCCTCTTCCATGCCTGCGATGACGAAGGGCGAGCCGACGCGGGTGCGCCTGACGGCGAAAGAACCCGCCGCCTCAATGCCGGAATTGGAGGTTACCGGTGTCACCACCGTGCTGGCGCCAAGAAAATTGGCTGCGACAAGGCCGAGAAGGTCGCCGCGCAACGGCGTGCCGGTTTCGTCGGTGACCAGCGGGCGGTCACCGTCGCCATCGGTCGAGACGATCGCATCGCATTTATGCTCGGACACCCAGTGCTTCATCAGTGTGACCGTCTCCTCGGAAACGGCTTCGGTGTCGACGGGAATGAAACTCTCCGAACGCCCGAGAGCGGTGATCTCGGCGCCGTAATGGGCGAGAACGTCAACCAGAAGGTCGCGGGCGACGGTGCTGTGCTGGTAGACGCCGATCTTCAGACCGGATAGCGCGCCTTGCGGCAGCAGCGCGGCAATGCGTTGGAAAAAGAGCTGCCGGCAGATCGCCTCATGATCTTCGTTTATGGCCGGTGCCTCTGCAACGGCCTCGCCTGTTCGTTCGATCTCGGCCGCCAATGCGGTGATATCAGCCTCGTCCAACTTGTCGATCTCGCCGTCCGGGCGATAGAACTTAATGCCGTTGCGGTCCGCCGGAATATGCGAACCGGTGACCATCAGACATGCAGCATTGCTCTTGAGACCATAGAGGGCAAGGGCGGGTGTCGGTACATTGCCGCAGTCGAATACCCGGAAGCCGAGAGCGGCGAGTGCGCCGGCACAATTTCCCGAAATATCGGGGCTCGAATCGCGAAAATCGCGGCCGATCAGAATGGCATCGCCGACCTGCGCCTTGCCGGTCTGCAGCAGATATTTGCCGAACGCCGTCGCATAAAGCGCAGAGGCGCGTCCCTTGAGATCCACTGAAAGTCCGCGAAGGCCGCTCGTGCCGAATTTCATTTGAAGACATGTCCCCGGTTTATGATCAAGGTTCTACTCAGGCCACCTGCCGGCGTAAATACCGAAGACGTCATATAGTTAAACACGGACGACCGTGCCTCGCACAGCCTCTCGCAATCTTCTCTCGCCTATCCCAAAGGCGTAGACCCATTGCCGAGCGGACAGGCATTGCAGCGTAGATCGATTTTGTTAGAACCGTGTGTCCGTTGTTTCGTCGTATGCGAAGGGTTTGCTGGATGAGCGATTCGTCAGTCAGTCTCGAAGAGAGCTGGAAGGCCGCCTTGGCGGCGGAGTTCTCGAGCCCCTATATGCAGCAACTCAAATCCTTTCTTGTGACGCAAAAGCAGGTCGGTAAACGGATTTTCCCCCGCGGCAGCGAATATTTCCGCGCCCTCGACCTGACGCCGATCTCCAACGTCAAGGTCGTCATTCTCGGCCAAGACCCCTATCATGGGCAGGGGCAAGCCCACGGGCTGTGCTTCAGCGTGCGGCCGGGCGTGCGCATCCCGCCTTCCCTCGTCAATATCTACAAGGAGATGAAGACGGATCTCGGCATAGCGCCGGCGCGTCACGGCTTCCTCGAACATTGGGCAAGACAGGGCGTGCTGCTGCTGAACAGCGTGTTGACCGTCGAGGAAGGGCAGGCGGCGGCCCATCAGGGCAAGGGGTGGGAGCGCTTCACCGACGCCGTCATCCGCAAGATCAACGACGAATGCGAATCCGTCGTCTTCATGCTCTGGGGCTCCTATGCCCAGCGCAAGGCCGCCTTCGTGGATACGACGCGGCATCTCGTGCTCAGGGCGCCGCATCCCTCGCCGCTTTCGGCTCATAGCGGGTTTTTCGGCTGCGGGCATTTTTCGAAGGCGAATGGCTTCCTGCAATCGCGGGGACGCGAGCCGATCGACTGGCAATTGCCGGTCGATCCCCACGACACCGAACTGTGAACGCGCGGTAGTCTTCGTTCACTAAAAGAAGACAATGCGTTTTGCTCTACGGGTCTGTTCGCAGGGAGCCTGAGCGCGCATCTTAGCCTCATCGAAAGCCCGCGAGCTGCGGGCAAGAAAGGGGTCTCACATGCTCGATCAGATCAGGGGTCTGCACCACGTCACGGCGATGGCGGAGGACGCCCATACCAACAACCAGTTCTTCACCAATGCGCTTGGCTTGCGCCGCGTCAAGAAGACAGTGAACTTCGACGCGCCTGACGTCTATCATCTCTATTATGGTGATGAGACAGGTGCGCCGGGCACTGTCATGACCTATTTCCCATTCCCGAAGATGGCGCAGGGCCGTCCGGGCACAGGGGAGGTCGGCACGACAGTGTTTTCCGTTCCGCAAGGCTCTCTTGGCTTCTGGAGCGATCGTTTCAGCACGTTGAACATCGGCGGGCTGAAGGCCGAGGAAAGCTTCGGCGAGAAGCGCCTGAATTTTTCCGGCCCCGACGGTGACGGTTTTGCGCTCGTCGAGGTCAGGGACGATACCCGTCAAGCCTGGACACATGCCGGCATCAGCGAAGACCACGCCATTCGCGGCTTCCATTCCGTCGCCATGCGCCTGCGGGATGAGGGCGCCACTGCCGAACTCCTGAAGTTCATGGGCTACGAGGTCGTCGAGGAACGGGACGGTGTCAAGCGGCTGATCAAGCCTGATGGCAACGGCGCGCATCTCATCGATCTCGAGACCATGCCGAACATCGCCCGCGCGCTTCCCGGCGCCGGTTCCGTCCACCACGTCGCCTTCGCCGTCGAAAATCGCGAGAAGCAGCTCGAAGTGCGCAAGGCGCTGATGGACACCGGCTATCAGGTGACCCCGGTGATCGACCGCGATTATTTCTGGGCGATCTATTTCCGCACGCCGGGCGGCGTGCTGTTCGAGGTCGCGACCAATGAGCCGGGCTTTGACCGCGATGAGGATACGGCCCACCTCGGCGAAGCTCTAAAGCTGCCGCCGCAGCACGCTCATCTTCGCGCGCTGCTCGAGCAACACCTGCAGCCGCTCGAAGCGTAAGGAGAGGTGATATGACCGAAGCTGGATATGTGCACCGGCTGCATGCCGGTGCACCTGATAAACCCATTCTGCTGGTGCTGCACGGCACCGGTGGCGACGAGAACCAGTTCTTCGACCTCGGCCGGCGCCTGTTGCCCCAAGCGACGGTTCTCTCGCCGCGCGGCGACGTTTCCGAACATGGCGCGGCGCGGTTCTTCCGGCGCACCGGGGAGGGGGTCTACGACATGGCCGACCTTTCACGGGCGACGGAGAAGATGGCCACCTATGTTAGTTCATTGGCTGAGGAGCACCAGGCTTCCCAGATTCTCGGCCTGGGTTTTTCGAACGGCGCAAACATTCTTGCCAATATGCTGATCGAGAAGGGTATCTTCGATGCCGTGGTTCTGATGCACCCGCTCATTCCGTTTCAGCCTGAAGCCCAGGCAACGCTTGCGGGGAGAAAGGTGCTGGTGACGGCCGGCCAGCGGGATCCGATCGCTCCTGTCCCCGTGACCGAGGCGCTGTCGGAGCATCTGAAAGATCGCGGGGCTGATGTCAGGACGGTATGGCATCCCGGCGGCCATGAGATTGCGCCGCTCGAGATCAATGCAGTTCGCGATTTCTTCAGTGGCTATTGATGGAATGTGCCGCCACTCGGTGGTGCTGATTTGCGGGGCCGGTAAATGCCGGTCCCGCATCTCGGCTGGAATGATAGATCCTTAGGGACGGGGAGGATATTTGCCTCTGATTGCCGTCATATAAAAATTTCCCGGGGATTCCGCCATCGTCAAGCCGACGACGACGCCCTTGGGGACGCCTTCATATTCTCGCCTCTGACCGTTTGTCAGATAGACCCGTAGATGCCGGCTGTCTTCGTCGTAGGTGATCGCCTCGATAAGTTTCGAATCAACCGCAGTTTCCACTTCGCACCCCGCAGTTTTTGATCTGAGATTTGGTGAAGGATGTCATTCACGCTGCAATGCGCCATCATCATGCGGCGCCGCGGCAGCGTCAAGCATGATAATCTTAAGCGTTCATTTTTTTATGTTGGCTCTCGTTATAGTTGATTTTTGCAGCTTTTCAGGAGGCATTGCCTGTGGAAATCCGATTGCCACAAGTTCTCTCGCTTGGAGCGCCGGTGATTGACACAGCCGCTTACGGAACCAGTAATTTGATTTAACGCTGAATTAACCATCGCATACCAAAATGCTGTCGCAATAATAGCCGTGACGCCTTCTAAAATGACCGACTACAACTGGCGTTTCTAGCAGGCGCGTCGCGTGAGCGGCGGAACGAGTGCCTCGGAAAGCCGATCTGCAAAGGTGGCGATGTAAGGATTGATTCGACGCGAAGGTGCGGTGTCCCGTGCGGAGGAGACGGTCCGGCAGTGATGGAGGCGCCAGCTCGGCTCAGCCGGCGCAGCAAATAGCGACGGATTATATCGTAATATCGCAACCGGTTCCGGTTACTCTTTCCAAGAGGCGGTGATCAGGCCTACTTCTTTTTGAACACTGAGCTTCATCCCGTGCAGGGATGGGTAAGGAATGGAGCTTATCCGACAGCCTCGTGTGCTATCGGATCGCATAAATGGGTTACATGTTTAACTATCTCGGGCCGTGGCGACGACAGATACCGATACTGGCCGCTAACCGCAAAGGACGCGCTCGGCTGACGTTTGCCGAAGGCGACTTCGCTGCGGTCTACGCGATGAGCGATGTTCACGGATGTTATAACGAGCTTGTCGAGGCGCATCGCCGCATCGAGGAGGACGCCGCGCGCATTCCGGGGCCGAAACTTATCGTCTTGCTCGGCGATTATGTCGACCGCGGGCCTGATTCGAGTGCGGTGCTGGAGTTCCTGAGCAAGACCCCGCCGCCGGGATTTCAGCGTTTCGCGCTGTGCGGCAATCACGACGCGGAGCTGGTGAAGCTTTATCGCAAACCGGCGCGCATTCTTGAATGGCTGGGTTTTGCCGGGACGGAGACGTTGCATTCATACGGTATCGATATCGAGCATCTGCTGCAGTCGGCGGCCGGAAGCGAAATGATTGCCCGCGTCATTCGCCACATGATCCCCGAGAGGCATATCGAATTCCTGGAATCGCTGCCGATCATGCTGCGGATGGGAAGGGTGGTCTTCGTCCATGCCGGCATCAAACCGGGCGTCGACCTCAAGAGGCAGAAGGACAGCGATCTGATGTGGATCCGTCAGCCCTTCCTGGATGAAGGACCGCAGCTTCCCGTCCTCGTGATCCATGGGCATACCCCGGCGCGAATCCCGACATTCGGCCCGCAGCGAATCGGTATCGACACCGCAGTTTCGGCGACGGGCCGGCTGACCGTGCTGACGATAAAAGGGACGCGGGTCGGGATCCTCAATTAGATCTGCAGGCGTGACCCGACCGTTCAGGGTTTCGGCGCGGTACTCCAAAAACCAAACGCCGCGGGATTTTGCTCCGCGGCGTCAGGACAATTACCGGTTCATCAGAGCCTGTCAGGCGGTTGTCGATTCCTGATAGAGATTGGTGCCGATGCCCGTATAGGTAAAGCCGTGTTTGCGCACCTCGTCGCTGCGGTAGATATTGCGCAGGTCGACCAAGACTGGGGCGCGCATCGACTGCTTCAGGCGATTGAAATCGAGTGCGCGGAACTGGTTCCATTCGGTGACGATGACGAGCGCATCCGCACCAGCGGCCGCTTCATAGGGACCGCTCGCATATTCGATGTTCTCGATCACCTTGCGGGCATTCTCCATGCCCTCAGGATCGTAGCCGACCACCTGGGCGCCGGCGTCCTGCAAGGTCTGGATGACGGCAATCGCCGGGCTGTCGCGCATGTCGTCGGTGTTCGGCTTGAAGGTCAGGCCTAAGATGGCAATCTTCTTGCCGCGAATATCACCGCCGACAGCCGAAATGACCTTGCGTCCCATCGCCCGTTTGCGGTTGTCGTTGATCGAAATCGTCGTCTCGATGAGACGGACCGGCGCGTCGAAATCCTGCGCCGTCTTGGCAAGGGCAAGCGTATCCTTGGGGAAGCACGAACCGCCGTAACCCGGCCCGGCATGCAGGAACTTGGCGCCGATACGGCCATCGAGACCGATGCCGCGCGAAACGTCCTGGACGTTTGCATCGACCCGCTCGCACAGATCAGCGATCTCGTTGATGAAGGTAATCTTCATCGCGAGGAATGCATTGGCCGCATATTTGATCAGTTCCGACGTGCGGCGGGTGGTGAAGACCAGGGGTGCCTGGTTGAGGTAAAGCGGCCGATAGACCTCGGTCATGGTTTCGCGCGCCCGATCGTCATTCAGCCCGATGACGATACGGTCGGGACGCTTGAAATCTTCGATCGCCGCGCCTTCGCGCAGGAACTCCGGATTGGAAACGACCGCGACATCCGCCGCAGGGTTGGTTTCGCGCATGATGCGCTCGACTTCGTCGCCGGTGCCGACCGGCACCGTCGACTTGGTGACGATAACGGTGAAGCCTTCCACGTAGGCAGCTATCTCGCGCGCAGCGGCGTAGACATAGGAAAGATCCGCGTGGCCGTCGCCGCGCCGCGATGGTGTACCGACCGCGATAAACACGACATCGGCGCTGCGGACGCTTTCGCCGACATCCGTCGAAAACGACAGGCGGCCAGTGCTGGTATTTTCGGCGACCAATTGCTCGAGACCCGGCTCGAAGATCGGAATGCGGCCGTCGCGAAGGGCTTCGATCTTACTCAGATCCTTGTCGACGCAGATGACGTCGTGGCCGAAATCCGCAAAGCAAACGCCTGAAACGAGGCCGACATAGCCTGATCCAATCATCGTGATGCGCATATTTCCCTCAAATCATTAGAGTAGAACGTCATGCTGCGTCGCAGCATGGCGACCGTCATACTTAATCTGGGCGAAAAGACAATATCGAAGATCGCTTGATACCCACACCGGAAATCGAACCCTGGGCGCTGCAGCTTTCTGTCGGCGGCCGCGTCAATGGCAAAAAACATAGGTTTGTGTGGGCAATATGACAAGTCGAGCCGTTCGTCAGAGCGGCTCGACTTCGATCTCTAAGAAGGTGCGTTCAGTTTATTTTGCTGCGCCCGCTGTCACAGCCGGTACCAGACATAGGGGTCTGTTCCCGATTGAATCTTGTCCCAGCGCAGATCGGTATCCCGCCAGTTCTTGATGCTGCTTTGCCTGTTGTCGAGCACGAGGTCGCCCTTGTCGGTCCTGACCACCAGGACGGCATGCCCTTCACCGGAGGGTGTATATGCGGTCGCGATTCGCAAAGCGCGCGACGACCAGCCCATCGCGATCAGCCGGCTGCGCTTGGTGAGCGCGAAATCTTCGCAGTCACCGCTGCGGACATTCACCTTCCAGACATCGCCGTTCAATTCGGTGCGGGAATCGTTTCGGCCGATCATCGTACGATTGACGGTGCCGTTCACGTTCTTCAACTGCAGCATCTGCTCATCCGTGAGCGCGACGACCGAAAGACCATTGTTGTCTCGGCATTCGGCCGGGTTCTGAGCACAGAACAACACCTGGGCGAAGGGCGGAATGATCTTGCCTTTTTCAGAGATATAGCTGACCGCCGAATTGCCGTTCAAACCTCGGGCGAAACCTGCGGGACCGGCGGCAAATGCCGAACAGGCATTCCCTGCTGTAAAGGCCAGCGCCAGAAGTGTAACGAATGTTTTCTTCATCTGTTAAATCCCCGTTCAGGACAACCGATTGAGATCAGGCTTGCCTTTTGTCTCAGTCAATGGCATGGCGATTTAGTGATCTGCCAAGTATTGACTGCAGAACGTCTGTCCCGTTCCTGCTGCTTGACGGAGCATAGCCGGGGCTTGTCTCGATTGGCTTAAGTCTTTCGCGACAATTTTAAACGATGTGAAATTCTGTTACACTTTAACACGCAAGCCCTTGATATGCAACCTATGTTAGTACGTGTATATTAACCTCTCTGGTTGTAATTCTGCCATTGCCGCTCGCTGGCGAAGAGATCGAATGTTATCCAACCTCATCAACAGGCAGGTCTTGCGAGAGGCTCTTCTCTTTGCCTTTATCGGTCTCGTTATACTGACGCTCATTCCGTTCGGGAGCGTCACGCCCTTTCCCTTTGCCTTTGCCGCGATCGGCATGTTTACCCTCGGTGCCATTTCGGCACTGCTGGTCGAAGAGCCAAGACAAAGCAGATGGGTTTTTAGCAGCGCTCTGTTGATGCTCGTCGTGGTGACAGGCTGGACGTGCATCCAGACCATCGAACTGCCTTCCAACTGGCTGGCAAATCCGGCCTGGAGTGCTGCGCGTGACTTGGCAGGTGTCGAGTACGCGGCAATCTCGGTCGAACCGGCCGACACTCTGGCGTCGATCCTCTCGGTGGCGCTGCCGTTCGTTACGTTCCTGACGGGGCTTCTGTTATGCGATACCGATCAGCGCGCGAGGAAAGTGTTGACCCTCCTCGGGCTTTCTGCGGGCGGCATTGCTGTTTTCGGCCTGCTGCAGTTTTCGCTGTTTCCCAACATATTGATTGTCGTGGAGAAACACGCCTACCTCGACAGCCTCACCGCGGTCTTCGTCAACCGCAACACCGCCGCGACCTTCCTTGGACTTGGAACGCTGCTGATGCTGACCCTGGTCAGAGACATTGCCCGTTCCTATTCAAACCACCCGCCCGGCGAGCCAGGCCGAAACACTCTTGTCTTGAAATCGTGGATCTACGTCCTGCTCTTGTGCGCGTGTTTCACCGCGCTGATGTTAACCCGCTCGCGCGCTGGGATATTTGCGACCTTTGTTGCCGCTCTCATCTATTTTCCGTGGCTTGTCATCAATTGGAACGGCTCGAGGCGTCACTTGAGACCGGCGCCAAGATGGCATTCCATGCTGAAGCTCCTCTCGGCAATCGTTTTCGTTGTCGTGCTGCTGACGGTGTTTGCGGGTCAGGCGATTTTGCGCGCACAAGAGCGGCGGCTCGAGGATGATGATCGTTTCTGCATCCTGCCGGGCATATGGCGCGCCATCTCGGATCATTGGTTGACCGGGACCGGCCTCGGAACTTTCCGGACCGTGTTTTCTGCCTATCGTGATCCGGCCTGCGGAATCTTCGGAATCTTTGACCGAGCGCACAATTTCTATCTCGAAGGATTTCTGGGGCTGGGGATCTTGTTCCCGATTGCGGCGATCCTTGCCTTCTCTGTCCTCGCCAGGGTGTTCTGGCAAGGGCTCGCTCAAAGGCGGCGCCTCAGGCATTATGTTCTTCTCGGCCTGGCGGCGACGGTTTTGGTCGCTCTTCACGCGGCGGTCGATTTCTCGCTGCAAATACCGGGTTTCGCCGTATTTTTCTCCGCTTTCCTGAGTGCGGTTGTGGCGATAAGCCTTGGGCGCAACCATGGGGAGGCGGATGCGGCAATATGAGCTTGTTCTTTTAAATGGATGTTTTTTATGAAGGTTTTTCGAAAATGCCAATTGCGCGGGTACCGCGCTGTTGACTCTGAAACGCAAGAGATTTTATAGCGGGTCTAGCCTTTAGATTATTGTCGGCGCCAGAAGAGCCGGGCTTGAGCCGTTTTCGCTTCCTTGAGGTGCTGGTCGTTGCCAGCTTGCCACAGTTAGAGAATGTTAATCGGCTTTCAGTGATTATAGATCGGGGATTGTCTTGTATTTTGTCAGATTGCGGGGCAGTAGCTTCAGGGGCGTCAACACAGGTTATTCTATGGGTTGTTCTCGTATCGGTAGTACACGCGTCGCCATTGTTGTAGCGCTAACGACTATATTGGCAAGCTGCACCTCGTTGCCAAGATCCGGTCCCGATCACAAAGACGTTGATCGAGATGCGGCGGTGAAAGTGACAACGAAGGAGCGTCGTGTCGGCATCGACTACGCTCTGATTGATCTCAGCAAGAACGTTCTGACATATTTTACCGCTCCTCAGCCGACTTCGTTCAAGGGGTTTGGCGGCGGCCGAGGCGGAGCGCCTGAAATTCCACTCGGTTTCGGTGACGTCGTTCAGGTCGCCATCTTCGAAGCTCAGTCCGGTGGTCTCTTCATTCCGTCCGATGCTGGTAGCCGACCCGGCAATTACATCTCTCTGCCTGAGCAGACCATCGATAGAAACGGAACGATCACAATCCCCTATGCGGGTCGGGTTCCGGCTGCCGGTCGCCTCAAAGAGACGGTGGAACAGGACGTCGAGGATCGTCTGGCGAGCCGTGCGATCGAGCCGCAGGTGGTTATCACGACAACGACGAGTCGCTCCAGCCAGGTTGCTGTGCTGGGCGACGTCAATAATCCCCAGCGCGTCCAGATCAGCCCGGCCGGTGAGCGCGTTCTCGACGTTATTTCCGCAGCGGGCGGTTTGACGACCAACAATATCGAAACGAATGTGACGCTGCAGCGCCGCGGCAAGACTGCAACCGTCGCCTACAGCACGCTGCTGAAGAATCCGGTGGAAAATATCTATGTTGCGCCGGATGATACGATCTCGATCGACCATGAGCGCCGCACCTATCTTATGCTCGGCGCCGCAGGCACCAGCGGCCGCTTCGATTTCGAAGAGTCCGACCTGACCCTTGGAGAGGCAATCGCCAAGGCGGGCGGTCTGCGTGACGACCGCGCCGATCCGGCTCAGGTCCTGCTCTATCGCCTTGTTCCAAAGAAGACGGTTCAGGCGATGCACGTGGACACGACGAGATTTGCAGGTGAGACGGTTCCGGTGATCGTCCGCGCGAATCTTCGCGATCCGGCAACCTTGTTTGCCGTTCAGCAATTCAAGATGGAAGACAAGGATATTATCTATATTTCCAATTCGGACTCTGTTGAACTGGTCAAGTTCCTTGACATCGTAAACTCGGTATCGTCCACTGTTTCCGGCGTGGCCGACGATGCGAAAGATACCCGCAACGCGGTCGAGGATCTCGGAAATTGATTGAAATAGGCGAGCCGGCATCGATCGCGAGTGATCAATGCCGGCGGCCTATATAGCGGATTTGATGAAGGACTATGTTATGGCAAGGTCAGGTGTTTATCGTAAGCTTGCGTATAGCGGAATTGTCGTCGCGATGTTTGCCGGCATGACGTCGAGCGCCTTTGCGGCTGCTTGCCTGGGGCCGGCAAATCTGACTTCGGTCGATGTTACTGGCTTCACGGCTAATCCCGCGGTTTTGCTGGACATGTCCGATCCGTTGGTTCTGTCATCGCGTGTTCGCGCACTGGTCGGCAGCAGCAACGACGCTCTGTCGCCGGTGATCGAGCAGGCCAAGAAGGCCAATGCCGCACAGATGGCGGCGATCGGCTCCGGTCTCGGACGGGCGGCAAACAGCTGCCAAGTGACGGACCCGCAGTTCAAGCTGGCGATCGAAAAAGCTGTTGCCGATGCGGCAAGTGCCGATCCCAACCTTGCGCCGTTGCTCGCCGCCTTTGCGAAGGTCCTCGCCGAAGGCGGAACTGCAGCGCTCGGCCCGGGTGGAAGTGCGTCTGCCGCAGCCGGCATCGGCAATACGGGGTCGATTGGGCAGACAGGTCCTGGATCGGACGATGGCACGCCCTTCGACGGCGCCGCGACGACTGCCGGTTCGCTGGTCTCGAACGCCGGTGACGGAGATAACTCGTCCTCGACCTCGACGACCACAAGGATATTCCTCACCGTAAATGGGGGAGGGCAGTCGTCCACCGACCCGACGGGATCGACCAGTCCGAGCACACCGGTCATACAATAGCTGGAATTGCCCGTAGATCTTGGCGCTTGACGCCTTAGTTGGAGATCGAAATTGCTATCGCCAGATAAACTTACGCCACGTATCGACCCCTCCCGCGATACGGGAAACGAAGCTGACTTCATCGATTTCGACAAGCTCATCGCGATTGCCCGCCGACAGTGGCGGATGGTTGCGGCGTGCGCTTTCGCCTTCGCTATTCTCGGCATTGTATATGTGCTGACTTCGGTGCCGGTCTACACCGCCGACACAAGCGTGCTGATCGACCGCAGCGACAACCAGGTGATCAACCAGTTGGCGGCTTTCGGCCAGATGGATGATGACGAAGGTACTGTCCTCAGCCAGGTCGAGCTGTTGAAGTCCGACACGATCGCCTATGCCGTCGTCGATAAGCTGAAACTGGTCGACGATCCGGTGTTCAATGCACAGCGGAATTCGCTGTTTTCAGTCGCAACGCTGAAATCCCTGGTGAATTTCAGATCATGGTTTGCCGATGACGCGGCAGTAGCGCCCGATCCCGAAATGCAGCGGCGGTACGCTGCGGAAACCGTGGCCGGCAATATCGATGTCGAGCGTGTCGGCAAATCCTACGTTCTCGATGTCAGTTATACCTCGCAGTCACCCGATATGGCTCGTCAGATCGCAGCGGCCATTGCCGACGTCTATCTGGTCGATAAACTCAATTCGAAATATGAGGCGACACGCCGCGCCGGCCAATGGCTGCAGGAGCGTATCGAGGAACTCCGGCAGCAGGCGCTGGACACCGACCTTGCGGTTCAGAAATTCCGCAGCGAGCATGGGCTTGTCGAGGCCGGATCCGGCACGCTGATCAGCGAGCAGCAGCTTTCCGAGATAAACACGCAATTGATCAATGCCCAGGCCGAGACGGCGAAGGCCGAGGCAAAATATGCGCGCGTCAAATCGATCATCGACGCCAAGCAGACCGATGCGATCGTCACGGATGTGCTCGACAGCTCCATTTCGAACGAGCTGCGCAAGAAATATCTGGAGGCTTCCAAGCTCGAAACCGAAATTGAGGCGCGGCTCGGTCCCGATCACGTCCAGGCGGTTCGGCTTCGTGCGGAGATGGAAGAATATAAGAGACTCATGTTCGATGAGTTGAACCGCATCGCCGAGAGCTACCAAAGCGAGCTGCAGGTCGCGAAGTCGCGGGAAAATTCCTTGCGTGACAGTGTGACGCAGGCGACGGGCGTTGCTGCGACGGCCGGCGAAACGCAGGTGCAGGTTCGCGAACTCGAGCGCACGCGCGATACCTACAAGAATCTCTATCAGAGCTTCCTGACGCGCTACCAAGAAGCAATTCAGCAGCAGAGCTTCCCGATTACGGCTGCCCGCATCATCACGATGGCGGAAACCCCAACGAAGCCGAGTGCACCGAAGAGAGCCCTCGTCGTCGCTTTTGCGATGTTCCTCGGATGTGCGGTCGGAAGCGGTATAGGCGCTTTCCGGGAATTCCGGGATCGGTTCTTCCGTACCGGCGATGACATCAAGGAAGTACTCGATGTCGAGTCGCTTGGCGTCATGCCGCTGGTTGACGATAACGTCGATGATCCGTCCCTCGTCGATCCAAGCAATCCGCGAAGCATCGCCAGGGGTAGCAAGACCACGACCTATGTCGAGGAGCACCCGCTCTCAGCGTTTGCCGAGACGCTTCGGAGCGCCAAGATCGCGATCGACCTCAGTGCGGCCGATCAGCGCTGCAAGGTCATAGGCGTGGTGTCGAGCCTGCCCGGAGAGGGGAAGTCGACGACATCCATCAATTTTGCCAAGCTTCTGGCAATGCAGGGCGCCCGCTGCCTGCTGATCGACGGCGACATGCGCAATCCCGGTTCGACCCGGGCAATCGGCCGTCATGCCGAGGCCGGCTTGCTCGAGGCGATCGTCGATGGCCGTCCTCTCAAGGATCTGATCCTTCTCGATCCCAGAACGAAGCTTGCATTTCTGCCGACGGTTGCAAGGTATCGTGTCCCGCATTCCTCGGAGCTGCTCGCCTCACGCGGCATGGATCAACTTCTCGAAATGGCGCGTCAAAGCTTCGACTACATTATTGTCGACCTGCCGCCTTTGGCGCCTGTTGTGGATGCGCGCGCCATCAACTCCAAGCTCGATGCAGTGGTTTTCGTTATCGAGTGGGGGAAAACATCGCGTAAGGTCGTGCAGTCCACCCTGCTGTCCGAGCCGGAGCTCTATGCGAAATGCGTCGGTGCGATATTGACCAAGGTCGACCCGTCGCAGATGAAGCTTTATCGCACATTCGGCTCTAGCGAGTATTATTATAAGCGGTACTCGCGATACTACACTGAAAGCTGATGCTTCGCGGTCAGTTCGTTTCGGTTACTAGGATTGTTTTCGTTGTCGTCGCCGTCGCCTTTGCGATGTTCGCCGGTCGAGAGCTGTACGCTTCGATAAGAACGGCCAGCATCTCGATCGTCGCGGAAAGGATCGAGCGTGGCGACACGGTCGCGAATGACGTCACCGCCAAATACGCGGCGCGGACCGTCGCCATGGTTGACGGGCATTATTGCCGATCCGACATCGTGGCTCCTGGCGTTACTCTCGTCTTGGCGCAACTCGATCGGCAGAATATCGATGTCGATTACGACGCCTGGGCTGCGGCCGCATCGGGTGCCCGTCACTTTCTACAGCATGCGGTTTCGTGCATGCCGACGAACAGCAATTTTTGGCTTCGTCTCGCGGCCGTCCAGTCTGTGATTGCGGAAGAGCCGCTTTCGATTGCCGGAATGATGAAGCGTTCGGTTGCTCTCGCGCCCCACGACGAGTCGATGATTTTGACCCGGTTTTATTTCTGGAACGATTTTACTGACGCAACGCTTTCAGCGGCAAAGACTGCGCTCGATAGCGATCTCACGACGATGCTGAAACTTGGCGACCGTTGCAGGGTCAACGTCACCATTAAAGTCATCAGCCCACAACTCCGCCCTATCTTCGACCGAACCTGGGCAGGCGTTGGGGACCGAGCGACAGCGCGATTCCGGCAGCGCTGCAGCAAATAATCATCAGCGTTTTTCTGCCGAAGGCTCCGGGGGTCACAACGTCCGTTGTTCAACGCTCGCCGCGACGCTCGCGCGGCGGGCGTTGTCGATTGATTGGCTATTGATCAGACGGTGGCGCCTGAGACAAAATCCGTGCCCGTAATATTGAGCGTCAAAATACCGGCATCCGTGTGACCTTGGCCGTCGGAGATCTTATAATACTGGATGGTTTCTGTGACGTGATCGCCCGGTGCGATATCTGCTGCCAGATCATAGGTGAATGAGCCGTCGGCCTTGACATGGAACGTACCATAGGTGCCGGCGACGTCGGTGGTTGCGCTCGGGTTGCCGTTGACGTTCGTGCCGGCGAACTGACGGAGGAAGAGATGTCCATTGTCGCCGGGAATGTCGTTGTCGAGCGCATTGCCGCCGATCGGGCTGCCTTCGTTGAAGCTGTAATGGTCGTCGACAGCGATCGGCTTGACCTGAGTGACGCCCTGAATATTCAGGGTGAACAGGCCGACATCGGTATGACCGCTGCCGTCGGAGATCTTGTACGAGACCTTTTCCTGGAGCAATTCACCATTGGTGAAGTTGACCTTCGCAGCAGCGCTCAGAACATAGGTGTAGCTGCCGTCCGGTTTGACGAAGAAGGTGCCGTAGTCGCCCTGGATTTCAGTAACCTGGCTGTTGCCCTGCTTGGCGCCAACGCTCTGCTGGTCGAATGCGCGAAGGAATAGGTGGCCGTTGTCAGATGAATCGTTGCTCAGCAAGTTTCCCGAGATGACGTCGGTTTCCAGAAATGTTGCAGTATCGTCGGTTGCGTGAATAGCCATTGTTGTCTCTCCTTGAATTGATCTTCGCTGGTCAATTTTAACCTTAGCGACGGGTAGGATTAAGGATATGTTAATACACAGAGTCAAGGCTGAGATTAACATGATATGAACATTGGAGCGCCTTATATGCAATAATGGCACACCTACAATCGGGGTAATAGGATGAAACACTGGCAGCTTAGTGCATTAATAATAAGTGAATACGCAGTGTAACGGACGGCTGCATATATTTCTTCAGAATGTAAGGAATTTTATTCTGAGGCAATCAATGGGAATACAGATATTCACTTCCATGTCGATGAAATTGTCAAATAATCACATTGGGCTAGCAATCTCTTTTGATGATTTTGCCGTGTAGTCTCGATACCCATCTCACATCATATTAAGTTCATCACTGTCATTTCCATTGTAGGATACGCTGTAGGGAGAACCTTCGCAGTTGTGGCGGCATGATCACAGCAATCCGCCGGGTACGCAAAATGGACTGCTAGCGAACTGACATTCTAGTAAAAATACATATCGTTTGTGCGTTACAACTTTGGCGCCATGAAAAATACCTTGAAGACGAAGAAAGTACCCCCTGCGATCAAGAATATCGACAGATAGAAAGAATTTTAGTGTTTCATTTTAGCTGACGGAGAGAGAGGCGGGCTTAGAAGATTTCCATTACCTCCGGGAGATCAGAGCATGACCGTCTACTACGTGAATTCAGCGACAGGATCCGACCACAATAGCGGAACCACGGAGAATTCGGCTTTCGCGACATTGTCCGCCGTCGAGTCACTGAGGCTGAACCCCGGCGACAGCGTGCTGCTTGCTGCCGGAAGCGTGTTCAATGAACAATTCGATTTGAAATACTCCGGAAGCGTCACGGCTCCGATCACGATTGGCAGCTACGGTCTTGGCGACGCACCGGTCATTCACAGCAGCAATGATGGCATCCATGGTTCCAAGGCCTCGAATATCGTTATCGAGAATATCAAGATCGCCGATACTGGGGCGAACGCGATATATGCAGGGAACGTGTCCAACTGGGTCGTGCGGAATGTCGAGGTGACGAATACGGGCCTTGCCGGAAAGCCCGGATCCATCAGTTTCCAAAGCAGCCAGAACATCACCATCGAGAACAGCACGCTGACCGGTGTCCATTCCGATGGGATTTGGATGGAGAAGGTCAACGGCGTCACCTTGATCAACAACACCGTCACCAACGCCCAGGGAAGCGCGGCAGACGCCATTCAGCTCAACGACAGCAGCAACATTCTCGTCAAGGACAATCATCTGGAGCAGACGCAAACCAACAGCGCCAAAGGTGTCCTGGTGCTGATCCGAGCTCAGGATGCCCTGGTCGAGGGCAACACGCTCATCGGCGGCGGCTTCGGCTTGAGTGCTCAGGCGGGCACCAATATAGCCATCCACGATAACAACATCTCGGGATATGGCGGCTACAGTTGGTCCTATGGCATCGGCCTTGGCGATCAGGGCGATGCGAAAAACTATGACATCAGCGGAAATTATATCCATGGCGGGGTTTATGGGGTTCTGGTCAGCGCCGCCGGCAACCCCGTCTATATTCGCGAGAATATCGATGTTCATGACAACGTTTTTGACGATCTGTCCTCCGCGGCACTTAAGGTCGACCGGCCTGCGTCGGGCTCCTTCCATGATAATATTATAGATAGCGACGTATTGACGCTGACGATGCCGGCCGCAATCGCCGCGCAAAACACGTTCTTTGTTGGTGAGAACAAGACGTTCGAGCAAGCACAGGCCGAGCTCGACAGCGCCGCCGGCAGCACGGATGGTGGTGCGTCGTCGAACCACGAGCAGGCGCCTGCTGAACCGGTGGTCGATCACCCTGCGGAAGTGGCCGCGCCACCGCAACATAGCACCCCGGCGCCTGCGACGGAAACGACGGTCGCGACCGCACCTGCAGTCGCCGCGCCGAAAATTGTCGCAGTCCATGACAACTTGAAGATTTCGACCGATACTGGCAGCGCTTATCACGGCAATCTTCTTGATAACGACAATGCTCTTAACGGAATCGTGCTGCTCCGCCGCTTCGGTGACAGCGCAGTAGATAAGCATGGCCTGACGCTGACCGGCAAATATGGGGTCATCCATGTCGAGAGCGATGGCGACTATACCTATACAGTAGACGTGACGAAACTCGCCGGCCTCAGCGGCAACGTCAGCGAAACCTTCCAGTACAAAATTTCTGACGGCGCTTCGCACATCGACACGGACTCGCTCGGTGTGTCCATCAATGTCGATGCATTCCATTCCAGCCAAGCCGCGCACCTGCTGATCTGAGGCAGGCCAACGCTGAGAGAGCGTCGGACGGTTGTCATCGTCCGACTGACGTTTTCCGGCTTCAACGTTCGATCATGAATTGCCGCCGGCTATCGGAATGGACTAAAGGAACGCTGGAAAAATATTTCAGCCGTTCATAAGCAGAGCGAACTATAGTTTAAATTTATAGTTAATACAACAGTAAGCATCGTGTTTATGGCGCGCGACACGGTCATCGCCTTGAGCCGTAATTGGGCGGTTTGCGATTTTCACTTGCTTAGGCCGGTATATTTAGCGTAGCTTTAACGTAGAACCCCTGAAATCACGCGCTATCAATTGGTTTTTTTGTTGGTCACTTTTCGGTGGGATTCATATAATAGGCTGTGGA
Source organism: Rhizobium sp. NZLR11 (assembly GCF_019685115.1). Classification (NCBI taxonomy): domain Bacteria; kingdom Pseudomonadati; phylum Pseudomonadota; class Alphaproteobacteria; order Hyphomicrobiales; family Rhizobiaceae; genus Rhizobium; species Rhizobium sp. NZLR11. Next base: position 210,891 of record NZ_JABDWD010000011.1, read on the forward strand.
CTTGCAAGCGGAATTTGGCACCGGTGCCGAGGGTCCAAAGGCAGTCATGTCATTGATCGGGTTTTGATGGACCCGTAGCTGCAGTGCACGCTCGCCTTTTGGGGTTGTGTGCCATGCGGTATGAGAGGAATATTTCGTGTTTCAGAGTTCGGCAACCGATGTCAGCGAGCCATCCCAAGCTTTACGGAAGTGCAAAGGGGGGCTTATCTTCATTGGCATAGCTAGCGCGCTTATCAATATCCTTTATCTTACAAGTTCATTTTTTATGCTTGAGGTGTATGACAGAGTCATCCCAAGCAAAAGCATACCGACGCTGACTGCCTTGGCAATACTTGCGTTAACTCTTTACGCCTTCCAGGGAGCGTTCGAAGTTCTCAGAAGCAGAATGCTCGTGCGTGTTGCCGGTGCGCTCGACGAGATGATGAATGGACGTGTGTTCCGGGCGCTCATCAAGGCGCCGTTGAAGGTCAAAATCGGCGGGGACGGGCTTCAGCCGTTGCGCGACTTCGACCAGATCAGAACCTTCCTGTCCGGCATGGGCCCGACGGCGATGTTCGATCTGCCCTGGCTTCCCTTCTATATCGTCATCTGCTTCCTGTTTCATCCAGCGATCGGATATATCGCGATTGGTGGATCTCTGGTTCTGGCCATCTTGACGTTCTTGACCAACCAGGGAACGCGTACGGTTTCAAAACGGCAGTCCGACGCCGCCAATATGCGAAATGCGTTTGCGCAGACCTCGATCCGCAATTCCGAGGTCATTCACGCAATGGGCATGGCGGGCACCATGGCTGAAATCTGGGAACGCAAGAACGGGGAATACCGGGGCATCAACCGGCAAGCATCGGATGTCGGCAACGGATATGCGACCCTTTCGAAGATTTTCCGTATCGCCTTGCAATCGGGAACGCTTGCGACCGGCGCGATCCTGGTCATTCAAGGACAGGCCTCTTCAGGCATCATCATCGCGGGCTCCATTCTGACATCTCGCGCGCTGGCTCCTGTGGAAGCAGCGATCGGAAATTGGCGCGGGTTCGTTTCCGCCCAGCAAAGCTGGGGGCGGCTTGCGAACCTGCTGAAAACCATTCCGGAAATTCCAGCCCCCCTCGCGCTTGCGGCGCCTTCCAAGCAGGTTACGGTGGAGGGACTGGCAAGCGGGCCGCCGGCTGGCCAACGCCTGGTGATTTCCGATGTCAGCTTCGGGCTGAGAGCAGGAAGCGCACTTGGGGTTATCGGTTTCAGCGCCTCGGGCAAGTCATCTTTGGCGCGGGCGATGATGGGCATCTGGCCGACCGCCAGGGGATCCATCCGCCTCGATGGCGCAGCACTCGACCAGTGGGATGGTGACGCGCTTGGCCGGCACATTGGTTATCTGCCGCAGGACGTCGAACTGTTCTCGGGGACCGTCGCGCAGAATATCTGCCGTTTCGCGAAGGATATGTCGCCTGAGACCGTGGTTGCCGCGGCGAGGGCGGCGCGTGTTCACGATCTCATTCTTCGTCTGCCGAATGGTTACGAAACCGAAATCGGTGAAGGGGGGGCAGCGCTTTCGGCCGGCCAGAGACAGCGTATCGCACTGGCAAGAGCGCTTTACGCGGACCCCTTCCTCGTCGTGCTCGACGAACCGAACTCCAATCTCGATGAAGAAGGCGAACGGGCACTGAGTGCCGCGATCATGAGCGTGCGCGCACGCGGCGGCATCGTCGTTGTCATCGCACATCGATCCGGCGTTCTGGCCGTGTGCGACTTCGTGTTGATGATGCAGGACGGCCGGATGATCGCATTCGGTCCCAAGGAGGAAGTTCTGGCACGGGTCAGCCGACCGGAAGCAGCGCGCACACCGATTGAAGCAGCGCGTACACCGATTGCCGAGCGTGTGGCTCAGCTCAAAGTCGTGGTCGACGGCATGAATGCGGCCGAATAGGCCGGAGGGAAAATTTTGAACAAGATTATCAGCGAATCCAAACGTTCCCTCAATCGTCATGTCGCCATTGTCGGCGTGTTGTCGCTAGCTCTCGTTTGCGGCATTGGCGGTTGGGCAGCAACGACGGAACTTTCGAGCGCCGTCATCGGCGAAGGCGTGGTCGTCGTCAATGGTGATGTCAAGAAGGTCCAGCACCTGATCGGTGGTATCGTCTCGAAACTGCTGGTTTCCGAAAATGACCATGTGACGGCTGGACAGGTGTTGATACAGCTCGATGGCACGACGACAAAAGCACAGCTCTCGATCGTCGAGAGCACGCTCGCTCAGCTTTATGCGCGCCGTGCCCGTCTGAAGGCCGAACGGATCGACGCCGAGTCATTCGATGTCGAGGAAAACATCAGTGATCTGACATCCAGCACCGCCGCGCGGGATCTGCTCGACGGCGAGACGAAGTTGTTCGATAGCCGCAGATCGGCGCTGATCGGCATGAAGAGCCAGTTGGCGTCGCGCAAGGATCAGCTGGCCGAGCAGATCAAGGGCTTGGTCGTTCAGATCGACGCCACCAATGATTCCCTAGGCCTGATCGAACAGGAGCTCGAGGGCGTCGATACGCTCTACAAGAAGGGGCTGGTTACGCTCCAGCGTTTGAATGCGCTCAAGCGCGCCCGCGCCGAACTCAAGGGTAACAGCGGCCAGGAAATCGCCGCAAAGGCGGAGGCCGAAGGCAAGGCAATCGAGATCGATCGCCAGTCAATCCAGCTGGACGAGGATCGTCGTTCGGAGATCGCGAAAGAACTGACCGACGTTGAGGCGAAGATCGCCGAGAATGAAGAGCGCCGCGGAACTGCTGTCGATCAACTCCGCCGTCTCGACATTACCGCGCCGCTCAGTGGGCGCGTTCACGAACTCTCTGTTCACACGGTCAATGGCGTCGTCAATCCTGGTGAGACGCTGATGCTCGTCGTTCCCGAAAATGACGATCTGACGGTTCAGGCGAAAGTCGCCACTCGCGATATCGACCAGGTTCACGTCGGCCAGTCCGTCGATGTGCGTTTCAGCGCCTTTGATCAGCGCACGACGCCTGATGTGCGCGGCGAGATCACCTCGATTGCACCTGATATCGTCAAGGATGAGCGGACGGGCATCAGCTATTATCCCCTTCGCGTCAAGCCGGAGGCTGCAAGCATCGCGAAGCTGAAGTCGATAAAGCTCTATCCCGGCATGCCGGCCGAAGTCTTTATCAAGATCGCCGACAGGAACGTCATCTCCTATCTGACGAAGCCGCTGACCGATCAGATGCAGCACGTATTTCGTGAGGAGTGATGGCGCTTGGACCGCGTCGTTGCGAGGGTCCTGACATATGGCATTTCCGATCAGCGAGGCCGCATGAGGCCATAGCCGCGTCAAACCCGGCATGAGTGGTCGACTTCAGAAACTTGTAATCCTGCTGCCGCTTGGTTCAAGGAAGGACGCGTGACCTCTGGGCTCCGCCGAGATATGGTTTCTCCATGATACGTTTGCGGCTTTGGAGCACGGTGCCAACTGAGAGACGATCGGTCTATGGATGGCTTCTGCTTTCGGCGTGTCTGGTTATGCTCTCAGCGCCCGAAAGCGGTTATGCCGAAAATTCCCCGCCGATGAAAATAGTAGCCTTCGGAACATCTTTGACGGCCCGCGGGGGGTGGCAATCGTCTCTCGAGACGGCGCTTGCAGCCTGCCTGCAAAGGCCGGTGACGGTCGAGAGCGTCGCAAAGAGTGGCGAGACGTCGCTATGGGCTCTCACCCAGATCGATCGCGTTATTGCCGAGCAGCCGGATATCGTGCTGATCGAGCTTTACGCCAACGATGCGGCATTGCAGCGGTTTGTGTCGCTTGCGCAAAGCCGAAAGGATATCGGCGATATCCTCGACCAGATTCGGCTGCGCCTGCCGCACGCGCGGATCATCGTCATGGCGATGAATCCGTTTTCGGGACTGCGTGGCCTTATCCGCCCCTTTGTCGGCAGCTACATCTCGGCCCATGAGGCGGAGGCCCAGAAACGAGGTCTGGAGTTTGTCGACCACCGGCCCAACTGGCAGCGTCTGACATCGGGGGATCTGGCCGCAGCGATTCCTGATGGTGCCCATCCGCTGCCCGACATTGCTTCCAAAATCATCGTGCCGGAACTTGTCAAACATATCGCCGGCGGCAACTGCAAAGACTGAAGATTCCTGCCTTGCCGATAAAGCGTGTCGCGATCTTTCAGATTCGCTTGTCACGCTTTAGGTCTTTGTTTTTACGCATGTCTTTATCGCAAAACCGCGGCACACTTTTGCGAGACATGCTCTAGGGTCCGCGGGGGGCTTGGGGTCAGACTGTCGCCAGATAGCCTTTAAGGTAGGTGACCAGCGAAGCCCGTCCAACCTCTGACGGGTCCTCGTGAGACGGGCTGTCCAGATCGTCGAGAAGATAGTTTTTGAGATCCTCGTCGGTATGCGCGACATAGATGCCCGGTCGGCCGGCGAGCTGGCCTACCGTGGCAAGCTGATGATCGTTTCGATGCTCGCCAAGCGACGCCTGCCGGGGAACGAGAATGATCGGTTTTCCAAAACGTTTTGCGGTCAGCACCGTGCCAATTCCCGCATGCGAGACGATAACGCTTGCATCGAAAAAGACCCTATCGAAGTCCGCGGGCTCGATATTCTTGATCCATTTCATATTCTGTGGCGTGTAGGTGCCCTTGCCGATTTGCGCCAGAACCGGCTTGGAAAGTTCTTTCGCGAAGGTGTCGACTGCCTTGACGAGGCGATCAAACGGCAGCTGCGTTCCGACGGTGACAAGGATCAAAGGACAGCTCCTGCGTAGTGGGGGCCATCCGGCCGCGACAAATGTTGCCATTGCGTGAGCCAGAGCGACGCGATACGGCCAGCCAATTTTCCCGATAGGGAGAGCTTCTCGACATTGGCGACACTATCGATCCAGATCGTCCGCTTGCCCGTCAGTTTGCCGGCAAGCAGGCAAAAAAGGCCGGGCGCCGCACCTGTGGAGATGACGACGTCGGGCTTGTGTTTGATAACGATGGCGAAGGCGCTGAAAAAGCACCGGATCGACATGGTAATCGAGTCGCGGCTGCAATCGGGAAGGACCAGGCCGTCGCGAATGTCGTATTTGGCAAGCAGCCCTGGGATGGTCGTTGCAAAGACGATATCGCAGCCCTCGAAAGCGCTCCGCATGGCCATCATCTGCTCCCAGTGGCCGCCTCCCGAGGAGGCAGCGAGAACCTTCAATTTTTTCTCAGTCATAGACAGGCATCCCCTATATTTGACCGACGACAAGAGCGAAAAACCGTTCGGTTCGAACAGCAGTTGTGTCAGAGTAATTCAGTGATAGTCTACCATTCTTGGCCCGGTTGGTTGAATCCATGAAGTTCATCGACGCCGTTACGCATGATGCTTTTGGCTGAAACATAGTAAGGGCCAGAAATTCTCCAAGGGCGTTTGCGCAAACAATATCAGAGGGCGGCATTGGGCTTGTATTCCTGATAGGCATGTCCGAGAATCCCGTTAACCATGCCGGCGCCGCGCAGAACATGGGTGAGAGCCCGCATGCCCCAGTAGGGTGAAATCAAGATCGCCGGCAGCATGACCAGTCCAAGCACGACTCTCGTGGCGCCATAGGCGGCGCGATAAATCCGGCGCTTGAGGTTGCCATGCAGAACCTCGCTGACTGCGAAGGTATTGCCCAGCCGATACTGTCTTTGCAACACCCATTTCCAGGTCATTCGGTTTGCCGGAACGATGTCATAGACAAGGGCCTTGTCAGCCCAGAAAACCTGCATGCCGCGGCGGATGGCCTGATTGAAGAAAAGATAGTCCGTGCCGCCGGTGAAGCGCATTTTCTCCTCAAAACGAAGATTCCACGAGCGGATCAGGGGATAGTCGAACATGACGTTATTCGAAGCCGCATAACCGATACGCTGGCCGTCCACGTTCTTCTTGCGCTCGAATACCCTGGCCTTGATGAAATATTCCGGTGGGTTTTCCGGATAGACCGGCTGGACGGGGCCGTAGACGCAATCGGCGCGGCTTTTCTGGCGAGTCTCCAGCATAGCGTCCAGCCAGCCGTCGACCGGCCATTCGTCATCGTCGAGAAAGCAGAAGAGGTCTGTGCCCGGAGGTGCCGAATCCAGCGCGCGGTTGCGGGCAAAGGGGATGCCCTGGTTTTGCTCGACGACGTAGATCAGGTCGTAGGCGCCTGTCTGGCCGAAGCTCTCCACCGTTGCCTTGGCGCTGCCGGCCGCATCATTATCCACGATCACCATGGTGAGATGATAGGGGCGGACGGGGTGCCTGATCTGGCGCGTCATGACGTCAAGCAGCTTGGCGATCCCGTCCAGACGCCGATAGGTCAGCACGCCGACGGCGATCTTCAACGGCGCTGCGCCGACGTCGGTACCGGCTGCTGAATGCGGGAAAGTTTCTTGCTGGTTCACGACTGTCCCCTCCGCAGCATCTTTCCCAAACGCTTGCGCGCCGCCATCAAGGCCAATTCGGTCGCGGCATCATCGCCGAACGGACCGCCCGCCACCATGTTGCGCGCTTCGCTCCGGAGCTTCAGCAGCGATGTCGTTTCGGCAATGCCGCCGGCCACCAGGCTCTTGCCGAGCGCCTGCAGCCCGTCGTAGCGGCGTGCCAGTTCCAGCCCTGTCGCGATCATGATCCGCGGGCGCAGCGTCTTTGCCCTGCTTGTGCCCGTATAGCGGTTTGAGGCATGAATGCGCTGAAACGTCAGCGGTGTTTCAACGATGGCGCCGCGGCCGAGATAGGCTGCGGCAAACTTAATATAATTGTCGCTCAGAACGACGTCGGTCGCGACGGACATCGGCAATATCTGGGACAGCAGGCTGCGGCGGAAGCTCAAGCCCGATGTCGGAACCGGAAGCGAAGGGAAGCCGCCATTGCGAAGCGCGTGCCGCTTGTCGAACAGCGTCACTTGAAGTTCTGCAGGAGGCTGGTCATTTTCCTCGGTCGTCACCCGGTCGAAACACCAGTCGATCTCGTTGCGATCGTAGATCTCGGCAATCCGTGCGAGTTTACCGGGCAAGAACGCATCATCGGCATCCAGGAGAAAGAGGATATCGCCGCTTGCCGCCGCAAAGCCTGCATTGAAGCTCGACGCCTGACCACCGTTTTCCTTCAATATAGTCAGAATCCGTTCCCCGTAGGAGGCAAGAATCTCACGGGAATCGTCGGTCGATCCGTCGTCGACCACCACCACTTCGAAGTCAGGGTAGGTCTGCGACAGAACGCTATCGATGCATGGGCGCAGGAAGCGACCATAATTGAAATTATTGATGAGCACCGAGAGTTTCAAATCATCGCCTCCTGGACAATCGATCACCGCGCCAGCGTCTGAGGCGCATATCGGCGAATTCCAGCACGATACCCCCGCATGTAGTAATATTTCCAGATAGCCCAGAAACGCTTCTTTGATTGCGGCAAGAGATAAAGCGTGGCTGCCCGCAATGCCCATTGCGCGCTTTCGATCCAGGTCGGAAGCGGAACTCCACTTAGCCTTACCCCTCCAGGCACTTCGTCGGGAAAGAGCGCCGGCATGCCATAACCAAGCCGCTCGCCGCGTTTTTGCACCCAGTCCTCGGTGACACTTGCTGCCGGAATCCAGTGATGAACCACGGCTTCGGCGCATCGATAGGATTTGGCGCCATTTGCCGCCAAACGAATGATGATCTCCGCATCTTCGCCCATGGCAAATATCTTACCTGGAAGAGGACCGATATCTTCCCGGTAGCGCACGCTCGGTCCAAGCAGCTCACGTCGAATGATCGTATTGGGGCCCCAGACCTTTGTCGGGTCGCACGGTCCGCTTTGCGTTTCATTCACGATCGCAAAGGTGGATCCCATGGGAATCCACTCGATAAAGCGGGCCGTCGGCTCCTTTTCCCAATCAGGGACGATTCGGCCCCCGAAGACGCCATAGCCCGGATGGGCGGTGGCGCAGTCGACGATCGCCTTCAGCCAATTCGGTTCGGCGCGAATATCGTCATCCGTAAAGACGACAAGATCTCCCTTCACCCGATCCAAAGCCAAGTTCAGCGCGCCGGACTTTCCGGGCTTGTGCTGTTGCAGGATGATGATCGGGAGCTTGTCGCTATAGGATTTCAAAAGATCAAACGTGTCGTCATTGCTGTTATTGTCGACAGCAATCAGTTCCCATCGATCATGAGGAAGCTCCTGGCGCACCAAGGAATCCAAAGTGTGGCGCAGCCGGCGGCTGGCGCCATTGTAGGATGAAAAGATAACGCTGACGAATAGATCCGACATCAGTTACCAACCCTCTTGGTGAAGTCGAAAGAGAAAAGCCTCATATTTTGACTGCCTGTGCGATGTTCGGGTGAAAGGGTTTTAGGCTGGATTCGACCGCGTCTTGCCGAAGAATTCGCGCCTATGAGTTTCGCCGAGCACCCTCAGCTTACGAAGATTACGCAACCAGCGCCGCGGTTTGGTGAGCACGCCGCGGTTCAGGAAATACTGTCGCAGCAGGCTTGGTGCCTGACTGTGCGATCCGCCATGGGCAACCCGATAGACCGCCCCGCGAAAGGGAAGTTTCGCAAGCGGCGCTCCGCGTTGCGCCAGAATTTTCGCGATACGGACATGGCTACCAAGCATCGACTTGATCCAGTCAAGCGAAGCATCCTCAAATCGGTTCGGCAGATCGTAGAGATCGGCACGAACGATCAAGGATGTGCCGCAGAGATGGCTGAAGTCATCATGGCCGAACAGGAAATTGCCGCCATCGTCCCAGATGTAACCATGGTCGATCGTCCACCCGTTGGCGTCCCGATTTTCGGATGCATGTTGCACGATTCGAGAACTGACGAAATCGTCATCGTCGACAATCATGAAGAAGCGGCTGTCGGCGGCGTTCAACATGCCGCTCAAAACACGCCGGCCTTTGTCAGCCCGGAAGGCATCGAGGAAGTCTTCCTTGCTGCCTTTTCCAAGCTCATGCAGGTCGTTTGGCGGAAAAGTCACGCGCAAGGCGGAAAATTTTTCCGGCAGATCAGGCAGATCGGCCCCTTCGTTCGCCACGATGATTCCGCGCCAGTCCCCATTGGTCTGGTTGGAAATGGAGGCCACGGTCTGGGTGAGATTTGCCTTCAGCCTGCTCCAATCGCGGGCATTGTCCTGATGCCGGACCGGTATAATGAAGGTGACGAGTGGCATCGAATTCTCCCTACGCCCGCAAGCTCATGGCTTCTTTTCGACCGGCATGGTCCATCGCCGCCTGGTGACGCGCCCATTCGATCCCGTCGTCGAGCGAGGTTGCCTTGTATGAAAGATCCGTTCCGCCGGAGAAAGCATTCATGAAGCGGCGAATTTTTCCGTAGCTGTTGTCCAGCACGGCGTGTGGGCGGCCGAGCAGCAACGAGCAAATATGGACGTGCAGACGATCGGTGACGATTGCGCGAGCACGCGAGATCTGACTGATGCCGCGCTCGAAACGGTTGTGCGCTGCGGCGTCCAGCCTCCGCAATGCAACTTCGCTTGGCTTCAATGCGAGATAGGCCGACGCCACCCCCAGCTTCTTGGCGATATCTACCTTCCGTTTCGACTCCGTGATCCAGTCTTCCACAGGAATTTCGGAAGGAATGTTGCGATCGGTGCCGCCGACCCGTTCTGCGTCCTCTCTCAACATGGCGAGAACGGGAATCTGGGTGGCCCTGTCCGGAAGTGGGCCGATGGCAAAGGCCATATCCGGGCATAGCCGTACGGTGCAGTCGAAGTGTTTTTCGGAAAATTCCTTCGATTCTTCGTCTCGCACGAGCAGCACGAAATTCTTGTGGCGACCGATTGCCCGTTTGGACTGCTCGATGCGCTCAGGCGAACTATAGTGGATCGACTGCGGGAACTGGATGATCTGCCGATCGGGGAAACGCTCCATGATCGCTTCGCGGAAATCCTGGTGGGCAACCCAGATATCGCCGAAATTGCCGCCGCCGTGAATGAAGATCGGGCCTGTGGGAACTCGCCGTTTCAGCTCTTCGGCTGAGAAATCGTACAGCCTGGAAACATAGTCCGGGCGCTTGCCGAAGCGATCCTTGAGATAGGCCATCTCACCCAGCCAGATCGCCGAGTCGCCGCAATTGCGGATGTCGGGGAAGTCGAGAATCGCGAGCGGTTCGTCGCGCGAGACATAGTCCTTCAGGCAATCATGGATCATGCCATTGAGTTTTGCGATCAGCTCAGATCTGGATAGGCTGGTCATTCTGCCTCACTTGTTAATGTTCGTTTTAGCTTTAAGCCGACTTGGGAACGGCAATACGTTTGGCTTTTGACAGGAACTTGGCAAAGATACGCTGAACTTCGGTTTCCGGGCCATTTGGCTTGTTCATTGCGAGCCACAGGACAAAGCTGGAACCGACATAGAGAATACCGCCCGTGATGACCAGAATGGCCAGGTGAAGGGCCAAGGCCAGCTTGTCGACGGGAGCGCTCATGAAATGCGACAATCCCCAGATGCCGGCGGCCATCAGGGCGACGCTGGCAAGCGCGCGGAAGTTTGCCGCGAGCTGCTGGAAGAACGGCAGATTGATTAAGCGCTTGACGAGAAGCATGTTGACAACGGTGGAAATCAGACCCGTCAGCACGCGCGCATAAACGACGCCCGGAAGCCCGGCCATCATGAGACCGGCGATGATGATGGGAATGCGAACCACCAGCATTTGCGTGTCGCGGATAAACAGCATCTTGGTATGGCCCTTCGCCATGCCCAGCGGCTGGACGAGCGAGCCAAGGGTCTGCAGGGCGAAGACCGATGCAAGTGCCTGCACGATGAAGATCGCAGGAGCCCACTTCTCTCCCAAGGCAAGCCGCATCATCGGGTCAGCCACAACAGCCATGCCGATTCCGGCCGGAAGCGCCACCGCAGCCAACAGGGCCTGTGCGCGCTGATAGGCTGCGACAAGCCGGACCGGGTCGTTCCGGACCTTCGAAAAGCCCGGATAAATCGTCTGGTTCAACGGCGCGGTAGCCTCGCGCGTCGGCAGCGTCGAAAGAGTGTTGCCGACCGTATAGTGACCAAGCTGTGTGGCGCCCAGCATCTTACCGATCAGCAGATACTCGATGCGCCAGTTCAGCGTGTTGACGATCTGTCCGGCCGTCAGCCAGACCGAGAAGGAAAACAATTCGCGGGCATGGCGGAAGGTTATGCGCGGCCAGAACGGCAAGACGGTGTAGGACACGATGATATTGGTCACCTGATAGGCAAGGGTGCCGATGACGAGAGCCCAATAGCTCTGGTAGATGGCGGCAATTGCCACCGTCACGACGAAACCGACCAGCTTTTGCGAGACGTTCAGCACGAACTCCTGCCAGAAGATCAGATCGCGCTGGAGCATGACGCGGCGTGGGTTGGCGAGGCCGCTCAGGAGCAGGCTGAAACTCAAGGCAAGCATCACGCTCGTCAAACGAGGTTCATTATAAAACTCGGCGATCGGATAAGACGCGGCGGCAAAGAGCAGCGCCAATATGGCGCTTCTTGTCACGCTCAGTGTCCAAACCGCGCTGAAATGGGTTTCGCTCGGAGACTCGTGGCGGATGAGCGCCTGATTGAGCGAAAGCTCAGTGACCGAACTCAAGATGACTTGAATCGTCGTTGCAATAGCGACGAGACCAAAGTCAGCCGGTACGAGATACCAGGCGAGGACAAAGGTGCTGAGTGCCGAAAGCCCGTTGACGATGGCGCGGGACAGGCTCAGCCACATGCTGCCCTGGATCAGTCGGTCGGTCACACTGCTCATGGGCGAACGGCTCCCGAGGTCGCGGACATTGACCATTTGAGCGGGCCGCATGCGCATCGAAGGTGCTTCTGCTCCTTGCCGGCGCAGAGGGTATTCATGAAGTTAGAAAGCATCATGCTTTAATTGCCTCGTCACGAAAGCGATTGCGACCTTAAAGGGCGCTTGCCGCTTTCTTGGAAAAATCTTGCTTCAGCCGGTTCAGCTCGACCAGCATTCTCTCGTGTGCTCTTACAATAGACTCGTCTGTGCTGAGCTGGCCCGGCTTCTCTGCCACTCGCTGCAATGTCTTGACGGTCGATCCGAAGACATAATTTCCGGTCAGCTGGCGGATCCGGCGGTGACGGAATGTTACGTTCTTCAATAGGTAGGTATTTTTCCGAACCAGCGAGGCTCCGGCTTCGACGAGGTTCGACGGGCCGATCGGGTCGAAATCGATCTCCAGATCAAGTGCACTCGCCCAGTCGTACCACTTGGCTCTGTTCCCTGGAGCGATCGGGCGAATCGCCCGCCAAGGAACGCGAAGCGCGTCTGATATAATGCAGCCATGCATCGCTTCCGAGACGACTTTATGTGATGCGCTGATTTCGGTCAGAACTTTTTCCACCGACCAGCGCGGATCGATATAGTGGATACCGGCGAGATCGCAAACCTTATCCCAGCTGCCGTACATGGCGCTTTCATAATGCGGCATGAACGAGACGGGATAACGCTTCTCGATGCTTTTTGTATCCCAGCAGCTCCGCGTGAGGATGCCCGAATCGCCGATGGCGTAGCTCGAATCGATGCCGAGAATCTCGGCGGTCTTCTTTCCGCGGACGAAATAGAATGTCCAGTTGCGATCGACTTTCGGCGGGTTGGTGTAGCCGCCATAACCCGAGCCGAAGACAATCTTCTGCATGTTCGGATCGAAATTGTCGTAGAGGATCGAACCGATGCCGAGAAAGAGCTGGCCTTCGTCATCGTCGAAGAAGCCGGGTAGCAGACGCTCCCAGAGCCAATGGTTGAGTTCATCGCCGAAATTCTCGTGTTTCCCGCGGTAGGCAAACATCTTCATCGTGCTTCTCCAGTCGGCAAGTGCTTGACGATCGAGACCGTCTCGTCTTCGCGTGCCATGCGCCCGTAACGCGAAATGATCTCGATATCGCTGCGGATTATCTTTGCCGGATTGCCCGCGACCAGCGAGCGCGGTGGAACACTCTTGGTCACCACCGAGCCCGAGCCGATGACGCATTCGTCGCCGATTTCAACACCGGGCAAAATGATGCTGCGGGCGCCGATGAAGCAGCGTCTGCCGATTCTCGTGTGAAGATAGAGCCCGCGCGTGAGGTCGTGGGTCAGGATCGCCGCCTCAAAGGCGACATAGGTTTCCGCGCCGATATGCAATCCCTTCGGATTGGTCTTGTCGAACCGCACGCTCAGGGAAAAGCTGGCCGTCGGATCGATGTCCATTCCCCAGAACTTCGTATAGTAGAGCCATTTGGCCTTCACAATTCCGTTCCGCAGCGGCCGAAATACGTTCAGTCCCCACTTCGGCTTTTTTCCTGTCTGCACCATCAAGTCCGACCCCGGCTGGAAAATTCGTCTAGCACGGAACTGTAATAGTCCTCGAGCATCCCCGTCTGACGACGTAAGTCAAAGCGCTCGGCCACCAGAAGCGGTGCCCGCGCGCTAAAGGCTGTCCACAGGGCCTGGTCATTGAGCAGCCTTCCGACTGCTTCGGCCATTCCTGCGACATCCCGCTCCTCCACGAGATAACCAGTTTTCCCCTCTTCGATCGCTTCGCCCACGCCTCCCGAGCGAAATGCGACGACCGGAGTTCCCACGGCTTCGGCCTCGAGATTGGCCAGGCCGAAAGCTTCAGCGTGACCATTATCGAGGGTCACGCTTCCATGGAGATAAAGCTCCGCACTGGCGAGCAGATCCCTTATCTCAGTCTGCGACAGATTTTCATGGATCGTGACGCTTGGCAAGGAACGACGCGCCAGTGCTTCGATTTCCTCCTTCAAAGGACCCTGGCCGACCATGACGAATTCGACCGGAGTGCCGGCGGCCGCCACGCGTGCCAGCGCGTCGATCATGAAGCGGTGGCCCTTATAGTCGACGAAGCGGGCAATGGAAACCACCAGCCCTTTTTTTCGTGGACGTGGCTCCATTTTGAACAGATCGAGATCGATGCCGATATGATGGCGATAGACGCGGTCGGCGCGAAAGCCGAGCGCCAGCAGCCGATCGCGGATGAAATCGGAAACGGCGATATTCCAGCTGTTCCAGCCAGCCATCTCGCTCCGGCCCTTGGCAAAAAAGCGCACCTGATTGAAGCCGCCCGGCTTTTTCGGGTCACCGCCATAGGTGGCGTCGAACCCGTGGAATGTCGTGACCAGCGGCTTGCCGGCGGCGCGCGCCAGGGGGCCGATGACATAACCGTTCTTGCCGAAATGGGCGTGAACGAGATCGGCCTGGCCGATCGCCGGAAAGAGAAAGGGAAGGCCGATCTGCGGAATTTTCAGAAGCAGTTCGCCGGCCCGCGCAACGGGAGACCGACGGATGTCATGAACCGGGATAGTGGATTTTTTGGTGTGGGCGGACGGAATTCGCGTGCCGGCAAGAATTTCAGCTTCGAAAGAACGAAATGCTGCCGCCTGATTGAGAACAAATGCCTGGCTGGCAGGCAAAAATTTTTCCACGTAAATAACGGCTTTTCTCATGAATCTGTCGACGTCTCCGTTGTCTTGCCCATCACATCGCCTCTATTGCCCGCCTGATGCCATTAACCGCACTTCTCGGCGCATTGTTGTCGTCATAAAGATTAACGCGCTTTGCGCAGGCTGCGTCGGGAGCGGCTTCGTTCTCAATGCGCTCGCCGTATTTTTCCGACATGCCCCATACTGTCACGCCTTTCAAGTCGCCACGCTCGGCCGCCACAGTAATCACATCACCGAAAATATCCGCGTATGACGTCGGCGAAAAGCCTTTGTCGCGGTTCAGGAACTGGCAGGAGGCATCAAGCTCGGTGATGAACACGCCGACACCCATGTCCTTCAGCGCCGCGCAGAAGCGCCCCATTCCTTCCGGATCGATCCGGTCGAGGCCGGGACGGAAATGCGCCTGCAGCCCCACCGCATTGATCGGCGATTTCCGGGCGACGAGATCCTCAACGATTCTCAGGATACGCGCGCGCTTCTGTTCGAACACGTCGGATTTTTTCTCCAGATGCGTTTCGTTCAGCACCAGCATTGCGCCGGGATTTGCCTCATGTGCCATATCGAAGCTCATACGGATATAGTCGTCGCCAAGAAGGCGTCGGAAAACACAATCTCGCAGATCCGGCGCATCATATTCCAACGGCTCGTTCACCACATCCCAAGCGTCGATTGAGTTCTTATAGCGAGTGACAACCTGTTTTATGTGACGGTTCATCGTCGCCTGAATCGCCTTCGCGTCGGTGATGTCCGACACCCACTCCGGGACGCGATACCAGATCAGCGTATGGCCATAAACCCTCATGTTGTTTTTTTGCGCAAATGCAACCATCCGGTCCGCATTCCTGAAACTGAAAACACCGGGCCTCTTTTCCGTCGCATTCCACTTCAGTTCGTTTCGCGGCGTTATTGAATTGACGTTATTGATGTATATCTCGGAAGCAATTGGATCGCTGATATTTTGCAGGTCGATTGCCGATCCGAATCGGAACGCCTTGCCGTCGGCAAGGGCGCGCAGCCCTCCCGCTGAAGGCACCTGTGCCAGGACGTGGCCCGCATTGGCATACAACAGGGCGAGCGGAACCGAGGCGAGGAAACGTCTTCTATTCATTTTATCTCTCACGGTTGGCTTTTTTGATGTCCGCGGCCAAATTTAGAGGGCCAGGCTCGTCGGCAACGCGGCATTCGCGTTCAATTCAACGGAGTAATTCAACCCTAAATATACTTTCGCCGTAGGGGATATTGTCAGTGTGTGCTAGACTTTTCAGCCGGCGCCACGATATAAACTGTTCTGGAGGGCGCTGGTGATGGAAGATTGGTTTAGCTATCTGATAAGCTGTTTTCATATGGCATTGCAAAATGCCGTTTTTTTTATGACGACCATTCGAAACGATCTATTTCTTCTCGATGCCCGACAATTCTCGGCGCTCGTTCTCGGTGTCACCGGCGTCATTTTTCTGTCGTTCGCAGCGCTTGTCAGGCTGTCGGGGCGGCTGCGTCGATCGGAGGCCGCCATTCGCTCGCTGAACGAAGACCTTGAGCAAGTCACGCAGGACCTCAATGTCGAGCGTGTCTGGCGCTTGGCGGGCGGGGACAGCACCGAACGGCCGAGTGCGGACAGTTTGAAAGAGCTTTACGAGATTTTGGCCAGGCATCACGACGATGCAAGTTACATGGCGTGAGAAGTCGGCGCATAATCTCAGCTGACCCTAATGCGGATGTTCCTGACTTTGTGCCGGTGCCTTGGCATCGGCAGGAATGGATGCCGGCCGCAGGTCGGTCCCGACCGTCGGCTCGGGCGATCGAAGCCATGCTCTCTCGGAAAAATAGTTTCTCGTTCTTTTCTGGGGTCCCGAAGTGGCATCCAGGGCTAGCGTAAAATTATACCGCCCAGGATTGAGCACTTCGCGGCTGAAATTGATGCTGGCTCCAAAGCCGTCTTCCTTGATGTCCCTCAGATTTTTGATCGCGTTCAGCGTCTCGTGAAAATCGAGCCATTGCGGTTGCCGCAACATGGTTTCGAAAATTCGCAGAATGTTGGGATCGAGCTGACCATTTTGATCCGTCTCGGGATTGATGATTTTCACCCGCATGTTGTTGATCGCGCCGGTGGCGTCGCCGCGAACGATGACGAAGATGGAACTCGGAAGCTGATCCTTCTCCCGCTTGCCGCTATGCTCGAAAATGCATTCGAACGTATCGGCGTCGAAGCTTGCCGCCGCCCAATCGCTGGTTTCGATGCCGGCATTGCGCAGCGCCGCACACATTGCAGGCCCGGATATCCGCCATGTCCGCAGAAAAGTCGACGCGGTCTGTGCCACCGGCGGTTCGATGATATGCAATGGAAACGTGAAGGTGGCTGGGGGCGTCGGGCGGGGCAGGGG